>NZ_JBVVPW010000013.1:0-205723 GCF_055811385.1 Mesorhizobium sp. WSM4849 | reverse complement strand
AATCATTCCTCTGCATCTGGCCTAGGAATCACATCTCGATTCCACCAGTCTACCCCTAAGGTTAGCGCCTATGGGACCCTGCCCCTCTTGCACCGCCTTGCTCGACAACTGGGAGGGGGCGGTGCCGCACGTGGAGGGGCTGGGCGCAAATGTCGCGGCCGTCGCCAAGGCACCGATCGAGCGGGTCGCGGCCTTCGCAGCGCATCGCGGCTGGCGCAATTTGAAGCTGCTTTCAGCTGCCAACACTTTCAAACGCGACTATCATGGCGAGGATGAGGAGGGACAGCAGGCGCCGATCCTCACTGTATTCCACAAGGGCGCCGACGGGGTGGTCAGGCTGAGCTGGGCCTCCGAGCTGTTGTTCTCGCCGACGGAGCCGGGACAAGATCCACGACATGCCGGCACGGTTGAGCCGATGTGGACCCTCTTGGACCTCACTCCCGGAGGGCGGCCGGACGCGTACGAGCAAATCGAAGACGAACACTATCGAACTGAGGCGCCGGCGAATAGTCGTGCCTAATGACGTGCTTTCACCCGTCCGTGCCGTCGTCGGCTTATCGGTCATTCTGATGCGAGTTGATCCGAGGTGGTCGCCCGGTGCGACTGGCGCGCCGTTATTCCCGGCACCACCGCCTCTAAAGCAAACAAGATCCTAAACGCGCCGGCCGGACCTCGAGCCTCTTGTTTCCTTTGACGGCTTCGATGATGGCATTGGCGACCTGTGACGTGATCAGAGGGGCGAAGCTCGCGACTGCCAGGATTGTGCTCCCAATAGGCGGGGCGCCGATGGTCGCCGCGCCAGCGGCCGACCGGTAGCGTGCATTGTTCTGGTAAAATTTGTTCAAGACCGATCCGCCGACAAGCCGCATGCTGACTTTCGCACTCGCACAAACCGGAGGTCCTTCGAATGTCATCGCAAGAGATTCCGGTACCCTTTCCCCCTCTTCGGAATGATCACCGGCTACTATGTCTCGCGGGCGATCCACGTCGTCGCCAAGCTGGGCATCGCCGATCACTTGAGCGAAGACCCGCGTCAAGTCGATGATCTGGCCAAGGCGACCGGGACGCACGCCCGTTCCCTTAAGCGCGTCTTGCGAAAGGTCGACTCGAGCCCCTGCGCGAAGGTCAGCTTCGGAGAAGCGCCGGGAATGGCAAGAAATGGCGCTGTCGAGGCGAAGTTCGCGTCAGCCGCTCATCGCACCGACAAGCGAGTTGGACGACCGACTCGGGTGGGAAAGCGGCCGTCTGACAGTCTCGCTCTCGGCAACGACGCGCCAGGAGCGTACCTTTTCAAAACGCGCGAGGACATTGCCGGTAGGCTTAATGCAAGTGTCCGTCTGGAAGATTGGATAACAGCCGTGCATGTCCTCCTGTCTTACAGGGTGTACGAATTCTTGAATTGGTCGAAGACACTCGCAAGCTGCCTTATGCCGGCAAATTTGCTATGTTGCTGTTGTCGTCGCGACCGGGCCCGAATTCGTTCGACGGACGCTTACCTAACCCGCCATCGACCCAATCACGAGACAACAGCGCCGGTCCTGCCGGCCGGCTCCGTGAGAAGGGATCACATCCCCATGACTTACATTACCACGCAAGACGGCACCCGGATCTTCTACAAGGACTGGGGGCCCCGGGACGCTCAGCCGATCGTGTTCCACCATGGCTGGCCATTGAGTGCCGACGACTGGGACAACCAGATGATGTTCTTCCTGGCAGAAGGATATCGCGTCATCGCCCACGACCGGCGGGGCCACGGGAGGTCGGACCAAACCGACGGTGGCAACGAGATGGACACCTATGCAGCCGATGTCGCCGCGCTGGTCACGACCCTCGACCTCAAGAATGCGATCCATATCGGCCACTCGACCGGTGGCGGCGAGGCCACACGTTATGTGGCGCGCGCGGAACCAGGACGCGTGGCCAAGGCCGTGTTGATCGACGCGGTACCTCCCGTGATGGTCAAGAAAGATTCAAATCCGGGCGGGACGCCAATCGAGGTGTTCGACGGATACCGTGCTGTGCTTGCCGCCAACCGCGCCCAACTTTACCTCGATATTCCGACCGGCCCTTTCTACGGGTTCAACCGGCCAGGCGCAAAGGTGTCGGAGGGTCTGATCCGCAACTGGTGGCGACAGGGCATGATGGGGAGCGTCAAGGCTGGGTACGAGTGCATCAAGGCCTTCTCCGAGACCGACTTCACCGAAGATTTGAAGGCGATCGACGTCCCGGTGCTGGTGATCCACTGCGAGGATGACCAGATCGTGCCCTATGCCGATTCAGCGCCACTGACGGTCAAGCTTCTGAAGAATGGTACGCTCAAGACCTACAAGGACCTACCGCACGGCGTGTGCCAAACCCATCCCGAGATCGTAAATCCGGAGATACTTGCCTTCATTCGCGGGGCGAAAGTGAAGGCAGACCAGGGAGCGGCCGCTGCATCAGTGTGAACTTTGAGTGCGTGCCCGGCCAGGCGGCCGGGCACGCATAGACTGTCCATACGTCGGCCATAGAAATATCGGGCAGGCCTTCCCCGTGGTCGGTTTCGGGTACTTGTCTGTTCGAATGATTCGCTGGAGGAAGCGATGGACAAGCCTCAAATCTTTTTGGGCTCGTCAGGGAAACAGGAGAAGTTGCTTCAAGCACTGACGCGCGGGCTCGGCGACATCGCGCGCGTCGAACCCTGGATGACATCCTTCAATCCCGGGACGTCTACACTGGAACGTCTCCTCGAACTCACCCGAGAAGTTGATTTCGCGGCCTTTGTCTTTGCACAAGACGACTGGACGGCGAGCAGCCCGGCTTCTTCTCAGCCTGGGTCGGGTCAGGCGTCTCCGCGGGACAATGTTGTGTTCGAAGCCGGCCTTTTCGGCGGCGTGCTGGGGATGCGCCGAACTTTCATCCTTCATGCAAGCGGCGCGAAGCTTCCGAGCGACCTCCTGGGCCTCACATGCCTACGATATCCTGGCGAGATGACGCCGTCCGAGATGAGAATCGCCAACCAAAAAATCCGAAAAGCAATCGAGAACGAAGGTCGCGTTGCACGCATCGAGGGCTCATGGTGGCAGTTTTCCTTGACGGAGCGCACCGCTAACGAGCCTTCTGTCCTCGGCCTGTTGAAGATTTCGTGCGACCGCAACGGCGCTCTCGAACTGACGGGCCGCGTGTGGCGAGAGGACGGAAGCCTCTCGGCAAGATATTGGAGCGAGGCGGTGAAGGAGCGGGAAGGCTCTTCCGGCCTCTTTTATTACTGGAAGGGTGAGCGGCCGTTGGATGCGAACGCGCCGCAGTTGGACGGAACAGGCGAAATCCGGCTGGAATCCGCTGACCGCGCGTCCGGATACTGGACCACGCGCGCGGATGGAGATCCCAACGTGAACGCGCGGACATCCGGTATCTATTGGCGTACCGACCCGGACGACATGAGCCTTATGGACGGCCGCGACGATCGGAAACGTGCGGCGCTCATTGCGGAGCGGCTGACGCGATGGAAGTCCGTCAGGAGTGCCTGATTGGCTCTCAGGACCGCTGAACGGTGGCGTTGCTGGTCGGGGCGGAGGCTCACCTCAAAGCCGGGAAAGTCTTGACATCGATGAAGCTTCATCTCGCGAGCAGGCGTCTGACGAGTGTCAACTTCGATTGGTCACTGGACGGCAGCATTGGGTCCGACTCGAGCCGTTGCGCGAAGGGCAGCTTTTGAGAAGGGCCATGAATGTCGCGAAATGGGCGCGAAGCAGCCGTTCGGCTAGGAAATAGGAGGTCTTCGTAGGGTCAATTTACGTCGTAGAACGCTTGTGATGGCTTGATATCCCGGTCGCCTAGTCGGGAGTGCGTCTGATGGAGGAAAACCGGCTGGTGCGCCATGCTACGCTCGCCGGTGACCGGAGGATTTGCATAATCAACCACTTAGAAGTTGCTTCTCATTCGCCTGTGAGCACACTGCAAACGGTGGTTTGCAGTTTGAACACCCCGGAAACAGCAGCATGACGAGCGCGGTCGCCTACTATCGAGTCTCCACGCAGCGGCAAGGACGCTCGGGCTTGGGCATTGAGGCCCAGCGTGCCGCGGTCGCCCGCTTTGCCGAGGCCGAGGGGACGATCATCCTCCAGGAGTTCACCGAGATCGAAACCGGAAAGGGCGCGGATGCTCTTGAGCGACGCCCGCAACTGACCGCCGCCCTCGCCCTTGCCCGCCAGACAAAATGCCCGGTCGTGGCCAAGCTCGACCGCCTGTCGCGAGATGTCGCCTTCATAGCCGGCCTGATGGTCCAGCGGGTCCCGTTTATCGTCGCCGAACTTGGCGCCGATGCCGATCCGTTCACTGGCATAAAACTCGGTAATCCGACTAACACAGCGGGAAGCTGCGGCGAAGGGTCGGAAGATGTCGATCGAAGAAGCCGACCGGTTTGCCCAGACCGTGCTGCCAATCATCGCTTCCATTCAGCGGTCGGGCAATCACCAGCCTACGTGGCCTGGCAATCGCTCTGAACAATCGCGGCGTGCGCACAGCGCGCAATGGACAATGGCAGGTGTCGAACGTGCGCAACGTTCTCGCGCGGCAATCCCCTTATGCTTTTATAAGCGGGAAATAGCCGCACAGCGGGCTCCATCGGGGCTCCGGGCTTGGCGGCTGGCGCTCCGGCTCGCAAATAAGAAGAACGCGAAACGTCGACGATGCAGCTTCCGCAGGACGCGACGGAAGCGGTCACCGTCCATGACTTCGGGACCCTCCCCCGCCGGGCGGCTTTTCGGGCCCTCCGGTCGACACAACGCGCTTCCTGTTCGCTGCGGCCAGAACCGCCATCCCCGCGCCCAGAAAGAGTGTTTTCAGTATCTTCATGCGACGCGGGAATGCGACGTAGACTCAGCCACCGGAGCACGGCAAGCTTCGGCTGCTCACATCGAGCAGGGACAGTTCAATGTCGGCGACACGACGCAAACTGACGACCATCTTTTCGGCGGATGTTCAGGGCTATACGCGCCTGATGGAAGCCGACGAAGAAGGAACGCTGGCGACTCTGAAACAGTACAGGGACGCAATGGCGCGCCTAATCGAGGCCCGCGGCGGGCGTGTCGTCAACACCTGGGGCGACGGGTTGATCGCCGAATTCCCGAGCGTGGTCGAGTCCGTCCGGACGGCCATCGACGTTCAGAACGAGTTGGCCGGGCACAATGCCGTTCGCCCGGCCGAAACGCAGATGCGCTTTCGGATTGGAATCAACCTTGGCGACGTCATGGTCGAGGGAGATGACATTTATGGAGACGGCGTCAACATTGCGGCCCGCCTTCAGACCGCCGCCCCGGCAGGCGGGATCGTGATCTCAAATACGGTGTACGATCAGGTCCGCAATAAAATGGCGGTCGGGTTCGAGTTCCTGGGCGACCTCGCCGTCAAGAACATCGAAGAAGGTGTGCAGAGCTACGTTGTCCGGATCGGCGGTGAGAAGAGCGGGGCCGAAGCGGTGGCGCGCCGTGCCGAACCAGCCGCTGACGGGCGGTCGCGCGACGCCGCCCGGTCTGGCGCTTTCCTCGGGCGCAGGATCAGCCGGAAATTCCTTCTGCTTGCCTTGACCGCGCTGGGGTTGGTGGCCATCAATGTGCTTTCGTGGAATGGGATTTTCTGGGCTGAGTGGCCGATGCTCGCCGTAGCGGTTCTGGCGGGCCTCCGCTGGGCAAGCATGACGAGGCTCATCAATCGGGGCGTCGCCATGCTGAGTGTCGTCGCGTTGGGGGTCGTCGGTGTAAACCTGCTGACCTGGAGCGGGATTTTCTGGGCGAAATGGCCGCTACTCGGCATCGCGCTTGCGGGAGGCATCGGCTGGATCATCCGGAAACGGGCGTCATGAGCAGGCTACATGCCTGATCGTCCAGTTCTCAGTTTCATCCTCTTTGGCGTACAATGATTTCAAAGGTTTACCAACCAATCGACCAATCGAGAGATGCGGGCCCGATAAGAGACCCGAAAAGCAACCACAGAACCTCTAAATGTGACGCAGACCACGGTTTACGTTTCTCTCGGTCTCGCCCCACGGATAGTCGAGCGCCCAGGCTCTGCGCGCAAAACAGCCGTAGAGCACCAGAGCGCTCACGCGTTCGGGGTAGGTAGCGGCAAAGAGCGATGCCATATTGCCGCCCTCCGACACCCCGAGGAGCGCCGTCTGCTCCGAGCCGACTGCCTCAAGGACGGCTCTGATATCTTGAGTTCTCTGCTCCAGCGTTGGAAAGCCGACATCCCGGTCGGACATCCCGGTACCGCGCTTGTCGAAGAAGATCAGACGGGAGAATCGACCAAGTCTGCTCAGGAACCGAGCTAACTCTGGGCTTTCCCAAGCATATTCGATGTTGCTGAGCCAGCCGTGGGCGTAGAGCAAGTCGATCGGTCCATCGCCTACGACCTGATAGGCAATCGAGATATCGCCGCACTCGCTGCCAGGGCTTTGAAGCTCTCCCCGGCTTCATTGCGAAAAAAATGTGGCGTGCACCTCGATTCAGAGTGATCCGAAGATCATCGACCGCGAGATAGCCGACCTTGTCAAGGCAGGACTGCCGGAAAATAAGGGTTGAGGTCTGTTTTTGGTTGGCACAGCAGGTCCGCGGGTACGCGTCAGGCCTGTCGCGTGAAATGTGCGGTATCGCCCCCTCGCCGCAGCGACAGCCTTCCGCTATTCCTTCTTGTCGACCAGCGCCCGTAGTGCCGAGACGTCATGCAGCAACAACCGGCTGCCGTGCTTTTCGATCAGCCCTCTCTTGGCGAGGTCGCTCATTTCGCGCGAGACCGCCTCCCTGTGCGTGCTCATCGTTGCCGCCAGCTCGGAGTGCGTCGGTGCCGGGCTTATGGACACCTCGCCGTCCACGGGTGCGGCTTTCTCCGCCCGATGCAGGAGTTCGACGATCAGCCGTTTTCGCACGACCAGAGTGCTGTATTCGAATACCCGCTCGGTCATGCGCCGGAGCTGGGCAGACAGATGCTCAAGCAGCATCCAGGCGAAAGTCGGATGGGTCATCACGATATCCCGGAATGCTGTGCCGGACAGCCGTGCAGCGCGGGTTGCCTCCAGCGCGACGACGCTAGCAGAGCGTGCAATCCCGTCAATGCCTCCGAGCTCCCCGAAAATGTCACCCGGTTCGACATCGCGATACGCTATCTCCCTGCCGTCCGCTGAAACCAGTGTCACGCGAGCCCGTCCTTCCAGCAGGAAGTAGACTTCGCGACCAGTGTCGCCGTGGGAAATGATCAGCTCGTTGTGTCGATAGCTGCGCTCGTGCCACCGTTTGGTCAGCGCGGCGAGGTCGGCATCGCAAAGTCTTGAGATGAAGGCCGGAGAGCCTGTCACAACAGTCTCTTGTTCAATCAGGTGAGTCTCTTGTTCAATCAGGTGTACTTCATCTTACTCCCTATCCAAGGAAATTTGATGGCCGCAGGCCCCGCTTTCCGGAAAGCAAAACTGGGAGCGGATTTTTCCAATGTTTTCCCCGGTGTGGGAATTCCCACAGCCGACCTGGTCCGACTGGCATATCCTTGTTTGCAACATCCAGGCCCGGCCGGCTCGTGTTCAAGCAGGCGAAGGGAAAGGGAACGGTCATGAAATTCTTGGCTCCCTTCACAAAACTTGCTGCCGCGTTTCGCAAATTCGCCGCGCGGCGCTACCGGCCGGAGCTTTATTATATGCGTGGCCCGGGGCCAGCCACCGCCCGCCGTGCGGGCACGCCACAGCAAAACCGGTCCATCGACCACTACGCGTAAACTGCTTCGCGGACGGCTGACGCTCTCGCCCGGAGTGCCAGCCGCGCCGTTCCGTACCGGTCAATTCAGATCAATGAAGGGACGATCTGATCATGGTTATAATTCATGCTGCCGCCATTGGTCCATTTCGCAGGTGGTTGCGCCTCCGCGCCGAGCGAAACGCTCTCTTGTCGGCAACGGACCAGTTGAGCCGTTTACCCGATGACGTTCTTGGCGACATCCGCATCTCACGTGACGAAATCATGTGCGCTTTGCGAAGCCGCGCCACCCGCCCTGCGGAGGCAGGTGCGGCCAGCACGATCGAGCGCACCAGGATCGCTTCAGCCTCGATCCAGAACGGTTGGCCGCCTACACTGGTTACGCCTCTGCCGAGACCCCCGTTTGGCTGGTCCACGAGCACGGGATCGAGCCTCACATTCCCGCTTCGACAAACAGCGGCGCGGACGGGACCTTCGAACGGCGCTACACCTGCGACCGCATGACTGAATGTTGACCGACAGGAGCTGGGGAGGATCCAAAATGATCATGT
The DNA here is from genome assembly GCF_055811385.1 of Mesorhizobium sp. WSM4849. NCBI lineage: Bacteria > Pseudomonadati > Pseudomonadota > Alphaproteobacteria > Hyphomicrobiales > Phyllobacteriaceae > Mesorhizobium > Mesorhizobium sp. WSM4849. Next base: position 197,454 of record NZ_JBVVPW010000013.1, on the reverse strand, counting down.
CAGTTGTTAAGTCCTTTGCGCAGGTGGCGCCCGGCACCATGCTGATCGCAATTAGTCCGGCTTCAATGTCGGTTTCTAACGCTCAGGATCTGTCGTCCGCTCCCGCTGACATGCCAATCAGACTGCTGAAGGACCTCTATCTTGATTGCGAGCGGGAAGCCGCCGCCGGCGCGTTGGGAACGGATGACATAATGCAGTGCTCGATTGCCTATGAAGAACTCAAGCGTCGTGCATTTGATGGCAACTCGCGACGGCGCACCGCAACGGCTTCCACACCCGGCGATCACGGCACCCTCTGCTGGTGCCCACCTAAAGCATGACGGGCACCGATCTGCCCCGCCCGATGCCTCATCTACCGATTAAGTGATCGGGTTTCCGATCATGTGGCTGATGACTTCCCGCCCGCGGTATCGACTAACATGGTGTGCCATTTGGCCGGCTTGATCGCGCCAATTGCCGACCTTCCTGGCGCTTCTCCATAGCTGCCGTTCGCGCTACGGCTTGAGTCGACCCCTTTCGGACCTTGGTTCGAGAAAGGTCTACCGGAAGCAATGACCCTAAGCGGACTTTGCCGCTGCACGGTGGCAACGTCGCGAAGATTGGTTTTCTGTCGTACGTCCTAGCGATCGGAAGGAGCAACTAAGGCATGTTTACAGTCATCGGATTGCGAGGAAAGCGGTGACGAGATTGAGGAGTGCGGCAAAGCAAGCATCGGTCTTTTCGTAACGGGTTGCGATGCGTCGGAATGCCTTGAGATGGCAGAAGAAGTTCTCGACGAGATGGCGCCATTTGTACATTTCGATGTCGTGAGGGATGCGCCCGGCCCGGTCTGCTTTGGACGGGATGACCGCCACAGCGCCGCGTTCATTCAGGTTGGCGCGCAGCCAGTTGTTGTCGAAGGCCTTGTCGCCGAGGAGCGCCTCAAAATCGAGGCCGGCGATGCCAGAAGCAGTTACGTGCTCACATTGGGCGTCGCTTGGGAGCTCCGCAGGACCGGTTACTTTAGCCCCGCCTTGCGCATACCATCCGTTATATGATCAAGATCGGACCGATTTCGCCACCATTCCGACCTTTCAAAGTCCGTTATTGTAAAATCTGGTTTGAGCCGTAGTACATCCGCGGCCGACTCCTTCGCCTGGTCGATGTTGCCGAGGTGAGCCTGACACGAAGCGATGTAGCAAGGTAGCCACCAGTGCCACAGATGGTCGACGTGCTGAAACGCTTCGAGAGCCTCGGCGTGCCGTCTGAGCTGCAGCAAGGCTACGCCGCGGCACCCCCAGTACCAGGCTGGCGGAAAGGGGTCGCGGCGAAGATCCGCCTCCAGGCTGCGCAGCGCCTCCTCTCCACGGCCTGTAAAGGCCAGCCAAAGCCCTCTGAACGTCGAGGCGTACACGTCGTTCGGATTGAGCGCGACTGCTCGGTTGAGGTGTATCCCTCCGAGCTCGTACTGCCTCAACTTCGAATAGATCAGGCCCAGGTTCCGGTGACCGCTGGAATCCAGCGGATCGAGCCGTACCGCCGTCTGCGCGGCTCGAAGGCCTTCTTCCAAATCCTCGCGCCGCCCATGGTCCGAGTGGCGAACATAGGCGGCGCCTGCCAGCCACGCGTGGGCCTGGGTGTGGGCCGGGTCGAGCTCGATTGCGCGGCGCAGGAACTGAGCCGCGCCTTGTGAATCGAACCGTGTCGAGCGCTCGCGGCCTTGCAAAAAGTAGTCGTGCGCCGCCCAAAGCTGGGTTGGCTTCCTGCCGGACTGCTCGGCGCTGCTGGAGGCGACTCTCCCGACCAGAGTGCCGATGATCGTGGAGACAACGTCGTCCTGTACCGCAAAGATGTCTTCGATGTTGCGGTCGTAGCGCTCCGCCCAGCGATGCTTTCCGCTCGACGTCTCGACCAGCTGCGCGGTGACGCGCACGCGATCGCCTGCCCTGCGCACGCTGCCCTCGACAATGAAATCCGCACCCAGCCTGTGACCCACGTCCTTGGCGTCGAGTGCCTTGCCTCTGAACGCAAAGGACGAGTTCCGCGCGATCACCATGAGCTCCCTAAACCGGCTCAGCTCGGTGATGATGTCCTCGGTGATCCCGTCGGAGAAATAGTCCTGTGCAGGATCGCCGCTCATGTTGTCGAAGGGCAGGACGGCGATTGAGGGCTTTTCCGACCTAGCCGCTGGCTTGCCCGGTGCGACAAGGGTGGGGCGGACCAAGTAGGCGCGCACGGGCGTTTCGATGTTTTTGAGTTGACGCTCCCCCAGCGGCTCGAATGCACCGTCGACCTTCCTGGCCACTTGTTCGTACACGTTCTGCGAGACGCAGACGCTGCCAGGCTGGGCCAGTGACTCGAGGCGGGCGGCGATGTTGACGCCTTCTCCATAGACGTCCGCGCCGTCGCCGATCACGTCTCCCAGATTGATGCCGATCCGCAGCGTGATCTGGCGTTCGTCGGCCACCTCGCCGTTAGCGTCAGCCATCCTGACCTGGAGTTCTAGTGAACTACGGACGGCATCGATCGCACTGCCGAACTCCACCAGGACCCCGTCGCCCATGAGCTTGACGATGCGTCCGCCATGCGAGCGCACAACGGGTTCGAGGACGGTCTTGCGGCGTTCCTTCAGCGCTGCAAGCGTCCCGGCTTCGTCCGCTTCCATCAATCGCGCATAGCCCACTACGTCGGCGACCATGATCGCCGCGAGCCGGCGACGGATGCGTTCTTCGGCCATTGCGACCTCGTGGGCGACCGGCCTCTGGTGAGACAGGATGATCTCACTAAGCGCGCTTTTTTTGGCGGTCGACGGCATTCATTATGTGCCTGTGGAGAACGAAATGCGAGCCCGACGGCGCGACTGAAGGTCCGACAAGGGTCGCATCGAGCTTTCCAATATCGTTCGCCAAGGTCAGAAATGGCGCGATCACGACGTCGGCGGAACGCGCAGGTTTGACCCGATGCAGACGATCGTCGACACGCTGTCGAAGGTCCGAAAAAGAGTACGGCGGACGTTCGGGTGCCGGAGGCTGCGGGGCAGCCGATGTGGCGATCTGTGTTCGCGTGGCTCAGGTAGAATATGAACTCAAAAACGGCCCCGCTGCTCTAGGTTGTGTTTTGGCGGCGATTGAGCTTTACCCTCGCTCCAAACGCAAATCAGGAGTATATTTGCTTATCGCTGGTTGGGACATTCCTGGTCCGGCGACTGAGAGCGTAAGACTCCCACATCTGGACTGGGCGCGCTTTGACTACTCGGCGCGCTCACGAGACTATCCGCTTCTGCCGGAACCTCTTTTGTTCGGTTCCGACTGCAATCTGTTTGCCAGCTTGTGGGAGAGCAGCATCCGATGCAGATCCAGAATCGCCGCCATTTCTTAGCCGGCGCTGCGGCAGCTGGTCTCGCGGGCCTTCTCGGCAGAGCGACAAGCGCCCGGGCCGAGCCCCCGCCTGAGACTACCTCCATCCGTCTTGCAAAGATCAGTGGCATCTGCATTGCGCCGCAGTACGTAGCAGAGGAACTGCTGCGCACAGAGGGCTTCACCGACGTCCGTTATGTGGCAGCGGAAGCAGGCGTCGGGCAATCGGAGAAGATCGCGCGCGGCGAGGTGGATTTCAGTCTGAATTTCGCCGCACCACTCGCCCTTGCGATCGATGCCGGTGATCCGATCACGGTGCTGGCGGGCGTGCACCCCGGTTGCTTTGAACTCTTCGGAAAAGAGAATATCCGCAGCATCACAGACCTGAAGGGCAAGAGTGTCGGCATACAAGGACTGGGATCAACCCCGCATGTGTTCGTGACCAGCATGGCAGCTTATGTCGGGCTCGATCCCGACAAGGACATCAGCTGGGTCTCCAGTCCCTCCGCAAAGCCCATGGAGCTTTTCGTAGAAGGAAAGGTCGATGCGTTCCTCGGCTTTCCGCCCGAGCCTCAGGAGCTGCGCGCCCGCAACATCGGCCATGTGGTCGTAAATAGTGCTATCGATCGTCCCTGGTCGCAGTACTTCTGCTGCATGCTGGCGGGCAATGCGGAGTTCGTTCGGAACAATCCGGCTGCCACCAAGCGCGTATTGCGCGCCATTCTCAGAGCGGCGGACCTTTGTGTCACCGAGCCACGGCGCGTCGCGCAACAGATCGTCGATAACGGGTTCACCGCCAACTATGACTATGCCCTGCAGACGATGAATGACGTGCCTTATGGCAAGTGGCGCGAATACGAGCCCGAGGACACCGTACGGTTTTACGCCCTGCGCCTACATGAAGCCGGCATGATCAAGTCAAGCCCACAGACGATCATCGCCGAGGGCACGGACTGGCGCTTCCTCAACGAGCTGAAGCGCGAGTTGAAGACGTGAGCAACTGGTAAATATATGGCCTGGAGATCGCCATGCTGGCATGGCCGACGCTCGGGCTTGTGCACAACACAGCATCCACCGGTCAGCGTACTCGGTGTCACACTGGCCAGCATTTGGAAGGGAGGTTCCCATGCATACCCTATACCCCGGACGGTTCAGCCGACGGAGGTTCCTGCGTGGGATGACGCTGGCGGGGACGGCAGGGCTACTGGGCTGGCACACCGGGCGAGCCGCTGCGGAGCCACACCTGAGACGACGCGGATCCGGCTCGTCAGGATTCCCAGCATCTGTCAGGCCCCCCAGTATGTAGCCGAAGAACTGCTGCGCAGCGAAGGGTTCACCGAGGTGCACTACCTCCAAAAAAGGGGGACCGCAGACATCGCGCCGGCTCTCGCCTCCGGTGAAGCCGACCTCAGTGCGCATTTCGCTGCCCCGCTCCTTCTCCACCTGGAGGCAGGGGATCCGATCGTCATCCTGGCAGGGCTCCACGTCGGCTGCTTTGAGCTGTTCGGGACCGATCGCGTCCAAGCGATCCGCGACCTCAAGGGGAAGACCGTGGCCGTGCCGTCGCTGGATTCCAGCCGATACGTCTTTCTCGCCAGTATGACGGCGTATGTGGGCCTGGACCTCCATAAGGACATACACTTCGTCACGCACCCGGGACCCGAGTCCATCCGGCTCCTAAGCGAGGGGAAGATCGACGCCTACCTGGGCTTTCCTCCCGAACCGCAGGAGATGCGGGAGCAGCAGATCGGCCATGTGGTGATTAGCAGCACCGTGGACCGGCCCTGGTCGCAATACTTCTGCTGCATGCTGGCTGGGAACCGGAAGTTCGTCCGCACGTATCCGGTGGCCACAAAACGCGCCCTCCGCGCCATCTTGAAAGCGGCGGATGTCTGCGGCAGCATGCCCGAGCAGTCAGCGCAGTTCATGGTGGACCAGGGCTATACTAGGCGCTACGACCTTGCCCTCCAGGTCATGAAGGAGATCCCCTACGGTCAGTGGCGCGAGTATAGCGCGGAGGACACCCTGCGCTTCTACGCCCTGCGCCTACACGAGGTCGGGATGCTCAAGAGCACCCCCCAGAAGCTCCTGGCCCAAGGCACCGACTGGCGTTTCCTCAACGAACTGAAGCGCGAGTTGAAGATATGAGCAGGTGGCTGGCCGGCGCTCTGCTGTTGGCGCTGCTTGTTCCCTGGCCAGCGCACGCGCACGACGCGCCGCACGACCAGCGCCTGCCGAGGATCGGACCGGCCCCCGATTTTACGCTGACGTCGCAGGATGGAGCGCCCGTGTCGCTCCACGACTTTCGCGGCAAGGTGGTCGCCGTCACCTTCATCTATACTTATTGTCCCGACCTCTGCCCGATGCTGACCGCCAACATGGCGCACGTGCAGGACAAGCTAGGTTCTGCGTTCGGGCCCAGTGTTGCCTTCGTTTCGATCACCGTCGATCCGGAGCACGATACGCCCGAAGTGCTGAAGCAATATGCACAGGACTTCGGCGCTGATCTGGACGGTTGGGCGTTTCTCACTGGCGATCCGACAATCATCCGTGAGGTCGGACGCAAGTACGGCATCTTCGCGAGGAAGGTGGCGAAAGGAGACGTCGATCACACATTCCTGACGTCGCTCATAGACCCGACTGGCACCTTGCGCGTACAGTATCTCGGCGTCCGGTTCGACTTGGAGGAGTTCCGGGGTGACCTTCTCAGCCTCTTGGACGAATCCAAATAAAATCACAAACCGGCTGGTGGGCTGGGTTGCGCGGCTGCCGGCGCGCGTGCAGACCAAGCTGCTGATCGCGTTTCTGTCGATCGTCGGCCTGCTGATCGTGCTCGGGGCCGTCGGGTTGCAGGTGTTGAGCGGGGTCAACGATCAAACAAATGAGTTGATCAAGCTGCAGCGCCGGATCGCAGCCTACCGCCAGGTTCAGCACGACACGACGAACCAACTCTACAGCATCTCTACCGCGCTCTTGCTTCAGGACGACCGGATGCTGGATGCAGCGCTGCGCCAGCTCAGCCAGTTTGGCTACGACCTCGACCGCATGGAGTTCGTGGCCGAAAGTGAGGCGGCAGTGCTCGGCCAGGTCCGGCAAGAGTACGACCGGTTTACGGCGGGAGTGACGCATGTCGTGGAGCTCATCCGCGCCGGCCGCACGGACGAGGCGCGCAAGGTTCAGCAAGCTGAGATCATGCCATTGGCCGACCGCCTCGAACGGCTGACGAACCAGTTGGTCAACATCGCCGAAGCCGACATGGTGACCGCCATCGAAACGACCAAGGGGGCGTACGGCACCTCCCGGCTGATCGTGGTCTCCTTTGCGGTGGGTAGCATTCTGCTGGCGCTGGCGCTTGGCTACATCATCTCCTGGTCGTTGATCGAGCCGGTCAAGAAGATCGAGACGCGTCTGCGCCAGATTGCAGCCGGCGACTTTGCGCAGCAGGTTGCCGTCGTCAATCGTGACGAGCTCGGAGTGCTTGCCGGCAATGTCAACCAGACGTCCGAGCAGCTGGGGCGGCTATATCAAGAGGTGCAGGCGCGCACGGCCGAGCTTGCGCGATCGGTCGGCGAACTGGAGGCGCTCGGGGAAGTCAGCAAGGCGGTCAATTCGACGCTCGATCTCGACACGGTGCTACAGACGATCGTGGCGAAGGCGGTTCAACTCTCGGACACGGATGCGGGCACTATCTATGTATTCAGCAGCACCAGACGACAATTCCGCTCACGCGCGACTTATGGGATGGGCGATGAGTTCATTGCCGCGATTTCCGACCAGGCCATCGGGCTGAACGATCCCGGGATTGGCGACGCCGCACGGCGCCGTGCGCCTGTCCAGGTACCCGATCTCAGCGAAGGAACGCCCTCTCCCGCTCAGAAGATCGTCCTCGACGCCGGATATCGCGGCGTCCTGGTGGTTCCGCTGCTCAGGCCGAACAAGATCGTCGGCGCGCTCGTCGTCAGGCGACGCAACCCAGGTGAATTCGACCAGCAAATCGTCCATCTGATGGAAACCTTTGCAGCCCAATCGGTGCTCGCCATTCAAAACGCGAAGCTGTTCCGCGAGATCGAAGAAAAAGGCCGGGAACTAGAGGCGGCCAGCCGCCATAAGTCTCAGTTCCTCGCGAATATGAGCCACGAGCTGAGGACGCCGCTCAATTCGGTTCTGGGCTTTACCGAACTTTTGGTCGACGGGATTTACGGGGAGCTCCCGGACAAAGCAAAGGCGACCGTGGCGCGCGTGCAAGCAAACGGGCGTCATCTCTTGGGGCTCATCAACGACGTGCTCGATCTTTCAAAAATCGAAGCGGGTCAGCTCACGCTGGCGCTCGAGGATTATTCCGTTGGGCAAATTGTTAGGTCGACCGTTACAGCTGTGGAGCCGCTGGCGCGTTCAAAAGGGCTTTCGCTCGCTGCGACCGTCGCCGAAAACCTTCCGCTGGGCCGCGGGGACGAACGCCGCCTGACCCAAGTCCTGCTCAATCTTGCCGGCAATGCCGTCAAGTTCACCGAGAGGGGCGCGATCGACATCCTTGCCGACGCGGTCGAGGGGCACTTCGAGATAATCGTACGCGACACGGGTCCCGGCATTGCACCCACAGACCAGGCGCTCATTTTCGATGAATTCCAACAGGTCGACAACAGCAGCACCAGGCAGAAGGGTGGCACGGGTCTCGGCCTGGCGATTTCGAAGCGTATCGTCGAAATGCATGGTGGAACCATAGGCGTCGAGTCCGTGCCGGGTTCAGGCTCGACATTCCGCGTGAAGATACCGATCCGGGTGGGAGAGGATGTGAAGGCAGCATGAGGAAGAGAATCCTGATGGTGGAAGACACCGAGGACAACCGGCAGATCGTGCGCGATCTCATCGCCACCACCGAATACGAACTGATCGAGGCCGCGGACGGTGCTGCCGGCGTCGCTGCCGCAGCAGCGCAAAAGCCGGACCTGATCCTGATGGACATTCAGCTTCCGGTGATCGACGGGTATGAAGCTGCTAGCCGCATAAAGGCTGACCCGGCGCTCCGGCACATTCCGATAATCGCCGTCACCTCCTACGCATTGTCAGGCGACGAGGCGAAAGCCCTTGCTGCAGGGTGCGATGGCTACATTGCCAAGCCATTCAGTCCGCGCCAGCTGCTTGCCAAGATCCGGGAGTTGCTTTCCTAGAGGAGACAGGGCCTTGCACGATCCGCCTCGCATTCTCGCCGTCGACGACACGCCGGAAAATCTCGAAATCCTGCGCATGCGCCTCGAGGCGAATGGCTACGAAGTGGTGACTGCAGCGGACGGCGAAGAGGGGCTTGCCATGGTGCGCAGCCTCAAGCCGGACCTGATCCTCCTCGACATCATGATGCCGAAGCTCGACGGGATAAGCGTCGTGCGGACGCTTAAGGCAGACGTTTCGCTGCGATCGATCCCGGTTATCCTTGTCACCGCAAAAGCCGATACACGAGATGTGGTCGAGGGATTGGATGCCGGCGGCGATGACTATCTAAGCAAGCCGTTCGAGCACAGGGCCCTGGTGGCGCGCGTGCGGTCGATGCTGCGCCAGAAGGCGCTATACGATACCGTGGAGAGCCAGACGCGGCTTCTCGAGGATCAGGCAGCGAAATTGGCTGCATGGAATCGCTCTCTTGAACAAACAGTGGCGGAGCAGGTTTCCGAGATCGAGCGGATGGGCCGGCTCCGACGGTTTCTGCCCGCGCAGGTGGCCGACCTTATCGTTGCGGCAGGCAATGGCGACGCGCTTCTTCAAAGCCACCGTCGCGAGGTGACCGTTGTTTTTTGCGATCTGCGCGGCTTTACAGCCTTCGCCGAGACTGCCGAGCCCGAGGAGGTGATGACAGTTCTGGGCGAATACCATTCCTGTCTCGGCGAACAAATCGTCCGTCACGAGGGGACTTTGGAGCGGTTCGTGGGCGACGGTCTCGTTGTGGTTTTCAATGATCCGCTGCCCTGTGCCGATCACACCGAGAGGGCTGTCTCAATGGCTGCGGCGATGCGTGATGCAATTGACGAGCATTCAGAGCGATGGCGCAAACGGGACTACTTGCTTGGCTTCGGAATCGGTATCGCGCGGGGCCACGCCACCATAGGGCGGATCGGTTTCGATCAGCGCGCGGACTATGCGGTGATCGGCACTGTGTCGAACCATGCGGCTCGATTGTGCGAGGAGGCCAAGTCTCGCCAGATTCTCGTCAGCCAACGGGTTCTTGGTGCCGTTGAATCATTGGTCGAATCCGTTCCAGTTGGCGAACTGAGGCTGAAGGGGTTTCGCCGCCCCATGCTGGCTTACGAACTTGTCCGGTGGCTTGGCCGGTCAAGTTAGTGATGAACGCCCAATGAGTGAACCCGCGGGCGAACCGAGCGACGGCCCGCAACCGGTGTGGAAAGCGGTCGTTCGTCGGCAGCAAGCGAACGGCAGCAATTGGCGCTACCTGCTCGTTCCGGTCGACGAGACGAATGGCAACATTCCACCCAACCTAGTCCTCCAACGGCTTCTTCCGCGTGCAGAGCGGTTAAAAGCACGGGTCGCCTCGATTGCGCCATTTCTTGACATTCCCGGTGCGTCCCCGAAGCTGACGTTCGCGCTGCGGCGCATTCCTCCGCTAAGGACTACCCCAATGAGCACAGCGAGCGATGCCCGTTTCTGGGACCGGACTTCACGGAAGTATGCCACGGCTGCGATTGCGGATCAGGCCGGATATGAGTGCACGCTGAACCGGACCCGCGCCCTGTTGGAACCACACTACCGGGTGTTGGAACTGGGCTGCGGAACAGGAACAACCGCGCTCCGGCTTGCAGGCCATGTGCAAAGCTATCTTGCGACGGATATTTCCGCTGGAATGATCGCGACAGCTGAAGAAAAACGCGCCGCCGACGCTAACCCAGCGCTTTTCTTTCGTACCGCGACCGCGGAGGCGCTTGCCTCTGAGGCCGGGCAGTTTGACGCAGTTCTGGGGTTCAACTATCTCCATCTGGTCCGCGACCTGCCCCGACGCTGCGCCACATCCATGCCTTACTTGCAGCTGGGGGCCTATTCATCTCCAAGACACCCTGCCTCGGGGATATGAATCCGCTCATACGGCTTGCCTTGTTGCCCGCGATGCGTGCGATCGGAAAGGCATCCTATGCCGGCGTCTTCCGGGCGGCGGAGCTGAGCGAGTATTTATGTGCCGCAGGCTTCGACATTCTTGCAACTGAAGTTCACGCAACCAAGGGGAACGAGGCCCGGCCCTACATCGTGGCGCGCAAGAGATGAACTCTACGGCCGGTTGCGACGTAGGGCGCCCCATCGCGGTTTAATTCGAGCCGATGCACCGGCCGGCTCGATCGCGCCAGGAACGGTCATTCGCACGAGGCACCAGAGGGTCATTCGGGTAGACCCGCCATCAGATAGCCATCCACAAAATGCTGACGATCCGCTTCACGGCGGAACGGCTGTATGCTCGCCCATTGCCGTATAGAAAAGTGCGGGTTAGCGGCGAGGAATTGTCGTGCTTCCTCCTTGGCCTCGTCGATCTGGCCAAGCCGTGCGAGAGCGGCAGCCAGAATCCGCCGCGACCCTGTCCGGTAGGTTGTTTCATGCCGAAGGGTGTCGACCGCTTCCTCGTATCGGTGCGCCGCATATTCCACGTATCCGCGCATCCAATAGTATCGTCCGGGCGGGTAGGGATCCAGCCGAAAGGCATTTTGAATGCACTCGATCGCCTCGACCGCGTTACCGAGATGCGCCTTCGATTCAGCGAGAAAGATCCAAGAGTCGGCGTGATTGGGGTCGATCCTCAGCGCTGTCGCAAATTCCGCCGCTGCCTCATCCGCCTTAAAGTCGAACTGTAAAATATAACCCAGGATCGAGTGCGCCCCGGCGTTCCCTGGATCAAGCGACACAGCCCGCTCAGCCTCCGCTCGACCAAGTGAACGGTGCTCCTCAGTCTCTCCCCAGTGCATCCAACCCCAGACGTGTGACATCGCGAGCCAAGCATGCGCCTCCGCAAAGCCCGGATCGAGCTGGATCGCTCTTTCGAGGAGCGGACGCGCGGTTTTGTTCGCGTCTGGCGACTGCGTCACCAAGGTCCGTCCGCGCACCAGAAGCTCGTACGCTTCGAAATTCGACGTCCTCTGCCGAGGCATCGAGCGCGCCGAAGGCAACGAACCGGAAAGTGCACTAACGATCTTACCAACAACCTCGTCCTGCAAGGCGAAGACATCGGCCAGGTCGCCGTCGAAGCGGTCGGCCCAGACATGGGCATTGTCGTGCGCGTCGATAAGCTGCGCGTTGATTCGGACACGCGCCGCCGCCTTCTGCACACTGCCTTCGACAACATAGCGGACGCCGAGATCCTTCGCGATCGATCGAACGTCGACCGATCTTCCTTTGTAGACAAACGAGGAGTTTCGCGCGATCACCAAAAGACCGGGGACCTTTGAGAGGTCCGTGATCAGGTCTTCGGCTAATCCCTCGGCGAAGAACTCTTGCTCCGGATCGCTGCTCATGTTGGCGAACGGCAAGACGGCGACGGCCGCCTTGTCGGGCAATTCCAGCGATACCGGTCGCCCGGCCGGAGTGGCTTTCGGAAGCTGTAAGTTCACGCGATAGCAGTAGATCGGCTCGGCTATATTCTTCACCCGCTGCTCGCCCATGGGCTCGAACTCAAACGCCAACTTCTTCTGGACCTCCTTGGACACCTTCTCTGAAACGCAGATGCCACCTGGCTCGGCGAGTTGTTGGAGGCGCGACGCCACGTTCACACCCTCGCCGTAGCGATCCTCCCCTTCGACGATGACCTCTCCAAGGTTGATACCGATCCGGACTTCGAAACGCTGGTCCTCGGCGACACTCGCGTTGCGTTCCGCCATGCCGCGCTGAAGTGTGACCGCGCATTCGACCGCATCCACCACGCTGCCGAATTCCGCCAGCAGTCCGTCTCCCATTAGCTTGAAGATTCGTCCGTGCCGCCTCGCGATCTCCGGCTCGAACAGCTCTTTGCGGCCAGATTTCAGCCGGTCGAAGGTGCCCGCCTCATCCGCCTCCATAAGCGCCGAGTACCCAACGACGTCGATGGCAAGGATGGCAGCGAGCTTCCGTTCCATGCTGAGCCTCAGTCGAGATAGCGCGATACGAAAGCGGCAGGCCAGAGGCAGATAGAGACCTGCACCCCCAACGTGCCCTCACCGGTCTTTTATACCACAGACCATGCCTCTTGAGCCACAGCTCGCGCGATGCGCTGGCCCTCTTGCCGCCGCGCCGCTGGCGCGCAATTCCAGGTTGTTTGATCATGTTCTGATTGAAAGCGGGTCCCGGAATATGTCGAGATGTTCACCGGCGAGGCCCCTCTACAACGTGAACTCAACCGCTTCTTCGCCAGGCACAACTTTCAAGCGATGAGGATCGGCATCCGTGAGCGAGCGAATGCGCACAGGCGTGATCGGTCGCGGAGGCTGGCTCGGTGGTGCCATCGGCCGGTCAATCGTCGATGCCCGCCTAGTATCGGCGGCTGAGCTATCGCTCTCCCATCACAGCAACAGCCAGCGAGCACGGGCGCCTACCAATTCTTCCGGTCTGCGAACAGGAAGGTCGCGCCAATTGCTGACCACGCCGACGCCGGTGGCAGTCGCGAATGGGTTACTCACGTGGATTGATCGATCCGCGCCGGTAGATGATCGCCGACAACTTCCCTTAAGCGGACTGGCAGAATTTCTTCCGCTCATTGTCGAATCGCGGTCGCCACCTGCGACTAACATCGACGGCACCATGGAGGAACCCGATGCGCTACCTTTGTCTCTTCTACATCGATCAAAACCTTGCTGACGCCGCCAGCAAGGATGAATGGGGCCGACCGGGAGTCCCTAGCTTCCAATGAAGAGCTCAGGCGATCAGGCCACTATCTCGCCTCCAACGCTCTTGCCGATCCAAAGACCGCAAAGACATTGCGCGTTCGTGCCGGCAAGGCGAGTTGGACCGACGGGCCCTTCGCAGAGACCAAGGAGAATCTGGGTGGCTTCCTGCTCATCGAAGCGAAGAACCTTGCGGAGGCGATGGAGATCGCGGAGCGGGACTCGCTCGCTCGGATGGGGGCGATCGAGGTGCGCGAGACCGCCGGTTTTTAGCTTCGAAATGCCCCGGCTACTACCACCGGCCGTAAACGTCCGCTTCCGAGACGCCAATAGGCGGCCGGAATGGCCGATTCGGGTCAATTCTTCCGCTTCTTGAACAGGAAAGTTGCGCCATTTCCAGACAATCCCGACGCTTTTCGGGAGCGGACCTTCGCTTATCGTCCGAAACCGACCCTAAGCGGAAGCTCGTTCGCCCCCGGCCGAATTCACGCCCATGACCCAAGTGGGACATTCCCGGCTTAAATTTGCTCTCGGAAAGCGGACCTTCACCGCAACCCGCAGATTTGACCCCTTGCTGACCTTCTTGAGCCGGTGCTCTTGCCAGAAAGCAGACATTGGCCGCGGCCAGTGGTCATGATCCGTTTCTGACCTTCCTACGAGGTAGGCCCGGGGTCGGCCTGATAGACTCGTTCACGAAGCGTCGCTACACTGCCGGACTGCTTTCAGATGAGAGCAATCGCCGCACATGCCGGACGAACGCATCCAGCGTCGACTCGCCGCCGTAATGGCGGCCGATGTCGTTGGCTACAGCCGCCTCATGGAAACGGATGAGGCCGGCACGCTGGCCGCGCTCAAGTCCCGACGTAAGCAAGTGCTGCAGCCGTTGGTCGCCAGGCACCATGGCCGGGTCTTTAAGGTGACTGGCGACGGCGTGATGGTGGAGTTCGCCAGCGCCGTCAATGCTTTGCAATGCGCCATAGACGTGCAGCATGCGATGGCTGCCGCCAATGCCGCTCTGCCTGAGAAGCTCCGTATCGTGCTGCGCATTGGCGTCAATTTAGGTGATGTGATGGTCGAGGGCAGTGACCTTTATGGCGATGGCGTCAACATCGCGGCGCGACTGGAAACCACCGCCGAGCCAGGCGGCATCCTCATCTCCGGAACGATCTACGACCACGTCCGAAATAAGATCGAGGTTGGTTTCGAGGATCTCGGGGCCCAGACCGTGAAAAACATTGCCCTGCCAGTTCGCATCTACCGCGTTTCCGGCACGCCGCCTGTTGTGATTTCCACATCCAAGGCCATCACCGACAAGCCTTCGATTGCCGTTCTGCCATTCACGAACATGAGCAGCGATCCCGAGCAGGAGTACTTCGCTGACGGTCTGGCGGAAGACCTGATCACTGACTTGTCGAAAGTGCCTGGTCTGTTGGTGATCGCACGCAACTCCACATTCGCTTACAAGGGGAGGTCAGTCGATGTCTGCTCAGTCGCCAGGGAGCTGAGGGTGCGTTATGTGCTTGAAGGAAGTGTGCGCAGGGAGAAGGCTAGGGTGCGGATCAATGCCCAGCTAATCGACGCGACGGACAGCAGTCACCTCTGGGCTGATCGCTTCGATCGCGACTTGGCGGACGTCTTCCTGTTGCAGGACGAGGTAGTCAGCACGATTGTAAGTGCCCTGTCCGGCGTGTTGCCGGCCGCGGTGACCTCCAGCACACGTAGGACAGCAAGTCTCGAAGCGTATGACCTCTTCGTCCGTGGCCGCATGCTGGTGGTTCAGTCGCCCGAAAGCAACAGGGCCGCTCCCGTGCTCTTGGAAAGGGCCATCGAACTCGATCCCGGCTTCGCCGATGCTCATGCTTGGCTTGCGATGAGCCACCATTTTGCCTGGGCGTATTGGCTGGATGCTCCAGAGCGCCATCATTCGCTGGCCCTGGCGGCAGCCCGGCGCGCCGTATCGCTTGATCCGGAAAATGCCGTGGCCCATGCAATCCTCGGCGACGTGCTGATCTACGATGGCAAGCCGGATGAAGGCGCGGCGGAGCTGGCCACTGCCCTTCGGGTCAACCCCAACCATGCCGATGCCTGGGCATTCCTGGGGCAACTGAAGGCATTCGAGGGAAAGGCTATCGAGGGCATCGGACATTTGCGCCACGCCATTCGTCTCAATCCGCACCCGCCGGGGTGGTACTATTGGCTTCTCGGGCTCGCCCAATACGCAGCGGGTCAATACGCCGATGCCGTCGAAACACTCCGGCATGAGGCCACGCACCGGCTCGGCTCGCAACGTATCTTGGCTGCAAGTCTGGCGCGGCTCGGGCATATGGAAGAGGCCAGGGAGGAAGCACGGCAATTCCTCGCCTCGAATCAAGATTTCTCGATACAGCACTGGGCAAGCACACAACCGTTCCGGCACGAGGCTGATCGACAGCATTTCATCGATGGCTATGAAGAGGCCGGCCTGCCACAGTAGGGCCGGACGTGGCCACAACCCCATCCGTGCAAATTTGGATCTCTAGCCTTGCTGACCATTCGCACAGCCACACTTGCCGACGCAGACGCCATTTGGAGCATACTCGAGCCCATCTTGCGGGCAGGCGAAACCTACGCGCTGCCGCGTGACTGGAGCAGATCCGACGCGCTGGCATACTGGTTTTCCCCGGATCACGAGGTGTTCGTCGCAGAGGCGGACGAACTGGTGACGGGAACCTATTATCTGCAAGCGAATCAACGGGGCGGCGGTGCCCACGTCGCCAACTGCGGCTATATGACCGCGCCGGACTCGGTCGGCCGGGGTGTTGCAACGGCGATGTGCCAGCACTCTCTGGGTCACGCGGCTGCGCGAGGCTTCCGGGCCATGCAGTTCAACTGTGTGGTCAGTACCAACGAACGCGCGGTCAAGCTTTGGCGTCATCTTGGATTCGACGTTGTCGGAACGATTCCGCAAGGTTTCGAGCATCCGGTTCTGGGGTTCGTGGACACGCTGGTAATGCACCGATCGCTCTGACTGCCTTGCGCAGGCACATAGCAGCCCTGATACGCAATGTCCGGATGTGGCGGCCGTCCGAGTACTTGCCTGAGTGGAAGGAAATCGCCCCAGCGAATCCTTTCGTTCGCCGCGGCCACGGGCCGGGCGATACCCAGAGGATCGACGATCAGCAAGAAGGCCGCAGATGGCTGGCAGCGGACTGGCATGGACTCTATTCACCTCAGGCTGTCGAGCATTGCTTTAGCCTCTATGAGGTCCGATGTCTCAAATCCCTCGGTGAACCACGCACAAACCGGCACGAGCAGATCGCGTGCGTCGGCATGCTTGCCCTGCTCGCGCCAGAGCCGGGCGAGGCTGGTGGCAGCGCGTAGCTCCCAGGACTTTGCGGATTGACGCCGGGCGATCTGGATCGCGCTTTGAAACGCGGCGCTTGCCTCGCCTGGTCTTCCGCCGTCCGGCAAAGCTGTCAGGAACTGCCCTCGCAATCGATGCAGTTCGGCGTCCGGCCAGCGCTGCCCCGTCCGCTCGACCGCCGCCATAGCCTCATCCAGTTCCCCGAGCGCCCGTAGCACGTCACCGGAGAGTGCGCAGGCGTCGGCAAGCAGGCCCAGGAAGAACGGACGCATCCACGCCGCGCCGCTCTTCCCCCAATCCGCAAGCCCGCGCTGGATCGCTTCTATCCCGGCGGCCTCCTGACCGTGGCGAGCCATGGCCCAGCCCTGGACCACCGTCGCGCTGGCGGCCCATAGATCCAACTTGTGTTCCCGGGCCAGCTCCAGCAACGCCGCCGCATGCGCCGCGGCCGCGCTGTCGTCGCGGCCAAAAGCCCCCACCAGCGCGCTGTACATCAGGGCAAACCCGAGGGTGTTCTTATGGCCGACCCGGTGGGCTAAGGCCAATCCCTCGGCTTGTCGGCGGGATGCCTGATCCGGGTAGCCCAGCAGCCACAGCACCCAGGTCAGGTGGGCGAGCGCGGACACGCCAAGGTCCTGGCCAAAAACAAAGGCCGTAGAACCATGCCGTTCCGGGTCGTACAGCGCAACGGCACACTCGAGGTGCTCGCGGGCGGCGAGCAGCTCGCCCCCCACCTCATCTGTCGCGCCGCACATCCGGTGCGCCAAGCACAGCCGCTCCGGGTCTGGGTGCAGCTCGGCCAAGGCGAGAATTTGCCTGGCCAGCTTCTGCTGCTCGGGAAGCGCCATCCGTACGAATTGAACAGCCCAGAACCCATACAGCACAGGAAACTGTTGTGATGCGTCGCCTACGACCTTTACCAACTCCTGCGCCCGGGCGAAAGCGGAGGCGGTCTCAGGTGCTGCGTGGCCGTACCGGGCAATGCACGCCTGACCAAGCATAGTCTGAAGATGAAATTCGCGCTCTGCCCGGGCGCGGCTCTCGGGCAAGGTCCGCACGAGGTCAATGCTCCGGGTGAGATGGCCGATGGCTTCCGCAGCAGCCGAGCGCCGAAACGCGCGTTCGCCAGCCCGCTGCCAGTAATCGGCGGCGTGCTCTATCGAGCCCGCTTGGGTGAAGTGATGGGCGAGCAGCTCCGGCTGGGTTTCGACCACGTCCGGCCACCGCTCTTCCAGCACCCTGGCGATCCGCGAGTGGAACTTCTGCCGTGTGCTGCGTAGCAGGCTCCCGTAGGCGGCATCCTGAACGAGAGCGTGCTTGAAGGAGTAGATACCTTCGGGCGGGGTGCCGCGGCGGAACGCGAGACCGGCGCTTACGAGCTCGTCCAATCCTTGCGTCAATGCCGCCTCGGGAATTCCCGCCACCGCGGCCAGCAGCTCATGGCTGAACTCTCGGCCGACGACCGCGCCGATCTGTGCCACCTGTTTTGCGACCGGCAACCGATCCAACCGTGCCATCAGTGAAGCCTGCAAGGTGCTCGGCACCGAAAGCGCTGAGCCCACGCTATCCGGCTGACTGGCGCGCTCCAGCACGGCCTTCGTCAATTCCTCGATGAAGAGAGGTACGCCATCGGTCTGCGCCACAATCCGCTCCAGCATCCCCGCCGGAAGCGCCTGACCGACGACAACCTGACTTGCGAGCGTCGTCGCCTGGCGAGGACCAAGCCGGCTCAGCGCCATCAAGCTTACGCTGGCCTGGCCGACCCAAGGCACGTGAAACTCTGGCCGGAAGGATATGATCACCATCACCGGCAAAAAGGCCAGTCGCATGATTAACCTGTCCAACAGCTCAAGCGAACTTGGGTCGGCCCAATGCGCGTCCTCGAACAGGATCAGCACGGGGGACCGGCGTGCCCTCTCGTCCAGAATCCGGTTCAATGCTCCGAAGGTCTGCTCCTTCTTGCGCTCCGAAGTGAGTTCCAGCGGCGGATACCGCTCTCCACCCGGCACGCCGAGCAACTCGGCAATGAGCGTCACCTCTTCGCGAGTTGCCCCGAGTGGGAGAAGCACGGCTTCCAGCTTGTCAAGCCGTGCGTCCGCAGACTCGCTGCGCACGAAACCCGCATCGTTCTGCCAGCGTGCGATGACGGGCTGTAGTGCGCTGTCGCGGTGATGCGGCGAGCAGAAATACTTGAGTCTGAGATGCACCTCCCCGGCCACGCGCTCCTCGAGCGCAGCGATCAGGCGGGATTTGCCGATGCCGGGCTCGCCGGAGATGAGCACTACCTGCCCTTCGCCGGCCTTTGCTTGCTGCCAGCGGCGCAGCAGCAGATCGAGCTCGTCATCGCGCCCGACCAGCGGCGAGAGGGAGGCCGCGTGCATTGCCGCGAAGCGGCTCTCAACCAAGGCTTCGCCAAGCACTTGCCACGCGCACACAGCGCCAGACAGGCCTTTGAGATGAAATTCGCCAAGCTCGCGGCACTCGAACAAGCCGCCAATGCGCCGCCGTGTTTGTGCGTCGATCACTGCGCAGCCAGGATCAGCGAGGGTTTGTAGGCGCGCGGCGAGGTTTGGGGTCTCGCCTATTACCGTCTGCTCCTGTGCGGCCCCGGCACCCAGCAGGTCGCCGACGACCGCGAGACCACTGGCTATGCCAATGCGAGCGACCAGCCGTTCGCCGGCTGACGCGGCCTGGCCGACCTCCTCCAGCGTAGCCAAGGCGGCGCGCACAGCGCGCTCGGGATCGGCTTCATCAGCTTGTGGCCAACCGAAGTAGACCAGGACCCCGTCCCCCATATACTTCGCCACGAAGCCGCCGTAGCGGCCAACTGTGTCAGCGACGCAGCGATGGTAGGTTCCGATGACCTCGCGCATGTCCTCCGGATCCAGGCGGCCTGCGAGTGCCGTCGAGCCGACGACGTCAACGAACATGACCGTTAGCTGCCGCCGCTCAGCCTCGGCAGGCGGCAGGGCTGGCCCTAAGACCGCTGCCATGGATCGCGTGGTTGAGATAGCTGCTGTATCCGAACTAGCGCGCAGGGCGTCGATGGCGGCGAGCAGCTTGCGGCGGTGACCAATCGATATGACCCCGAGCGCCACGAGATCGTCGGCCGTGAGCTGGGGAAGCGTATCAGCTTCAATGTCGTTTTCGCGAAAAGCCGGCTCGTATTGCTGCAGGCCGAGGCTCAGTAGCCATGCCGCGATATCCACGCCCCTTCTCCTCTTCGGCTGCGGGGGGCTGCCCTGTTCCCCGGACTATATCCCAAATTGATGGAGTAGGCGGAAATCTCTCTGGGCCAGGCCGCTGAAACGAAGATATCGGCCGTGGAACGAGTGGCCTAGCGAGTATCGCGCTTCTCGAAAGGGTGTCTGCTCTGAGTCAGGACTTTTCCAGGCCGGGGAGGTCGGCAAGGGTGGTCGAGGGCTTCCAAACGGGAATTACGGGTTTGAAGAGCCGACGGGATTGTGGACCTTGGTGCAACCTTCCTGTTCGAGAGCCGGAAGAATTGACCGATGCTGACATTTGCCGCACCGGCAATCACCCTTACTACTTCGCTGCAAGCCGTGCCCTGGCCGTAACGCGGCTAACGGTGCCATCCATCCTGACATGAATGCGGCGACAGTCGTGCTACCGTCAGAGCGCGGCCGG
The DNA here is from genome assembly GCF_055811385.1 of Mesorhizobium sp. WSM4849. NCBI lineage: Bacteria > Pseudomonadati > Pseudomonadota > Alphaproteobacteria > Hyphomicrobiales > Phyllobacteriaceae > Mesorhizobium > Mesorhizobium sp. WSM4849. Next base: position 177,289 of record NZ_JBVVPW010000013.1, on the reverse strand, counting down.
CCGGTGTTACGACACCGATCTGGCAGCCTGCCATGAAGTGAAGAGGAGAGTTCACCATGTCCAGGATGAATCGCCGCGCCTTGCTTCTCAACTCCGGCAGCGCCGTAATCGCCTCGTCGGTTGCTGCATCGGCTTTCGCCACAGAGCCGCGACGCCGGGACCGGGAACCATCCAGTGATCTGCGGGCGCTGATCAAGGCGCACAAGGCAATGTACGCGGCGTTCGAAGGCAATCCACGACGGCAGTAGCCGCGACCACGACAGAGCCAGCCGGGCTGAGGAAAGGGCGCTGCTGGCTGTATGCGCCTATCCTGCGGTGAGGGAAAGTGATCGCCGGGCCAAGGCCCGATATCTTTTGAAGATCGAGGCGCGCGGTGAGCTCGACTTGGCAGAGCATATGCAAGCTCTTCTCCGCTCGACGATGTGGAAGGGATAGGGCCGGCTTCCGCAAGTTGGACGGCTGCGCCTTAACTAAGCCCCGGTCTAGTAACCGATCGCGCAGCCGTCCTTGCGCGGGTCAGAGCCGCCGATCAGGTTGCCCTTCTCCCAGTCGATGACGATGCCCTGCCCGCCGCCATGCGGCAGCGGGCGGAGCACGACGTTGTGTCCGCGCGACTTCAGTCCGGCGACCGACTCTTCCGGCACGCCGCGCTCAACCTCGGTGACCTCGTCCACATAGAATACACGAGGCGCGTCGATCGCCTGCTGAATGTCCATCCCGTAGTCGACCATGTTAGTGATGACGTGCGCGTGACCCATCGGCTGGAAGTCCGCTCCCATCACGCCGAACGACATCGTGCAGCGCCCGTCGCGCATGGCGAGCGCCGGAATGATCGTATGCATTGGTCGCTTGCCCGGCGCGATGGTGTTCGGGTGGTCCGGATCGACCACGAATCCCGTTCCGCGATTGTGCAGCATCACGCCGGTCTTCTCGGTGCAGATGCCAGTGCCAAAGCTAGAGTAGAGCGAATTGATCAGCGACACCGCCATGCGGTCGCGGTCCACGACCGTGAGATAGATCGTATCGCTCGACGGCGCGGGCGACTTCGGCAGCGGCACGCGCTTGCCGGGATCAAGCAACTTCGCGAGCTTCTTCGCAAAGGCCTTGTCGAGCAGCCCTGCGACCGGCTCACGCATGTAGGCAGGATCCGCGATGTGCGTGTCGCGTACGCCGAACGCAAGCCGCGCGGCTTCGAGCGCGAGATGCAGCCGCTCCGCACCCATCGGATCGAGACTCTTCAGATCGAACTGCTCGAGGATGTTCAGCAGCACCAGCGCGGTCAGCCCCTGCCCGTTGGGCGGCAGCTCGACGACATCGAGCCCGCGATAGTTTGTCGAGATCGGCTCAACGACGTCGCCCTTGTGGCGTGCGAGGTCTTCCGCCGCGAGCAGCCCGCCTGCGGCCTGAACGGTCGCGGCAATATCGGCTGCGATCGCGCCCTCGTAGAACGCCTTCGCGCCGCCCGACGCGATCGCCTTCAAGGTCGCGGAGAGCGCCGGCAGGCGCATCACATGTCCGGCCTCGGGCGATTTCCCGTTGACCAGAAAGTGCTTCACCGAGCCGGCATGCGGCGTGAGTTTGTCGACCATCGTGGCCCAGTCGGCCGCGACGCGCGGTGCGATCGGGAAGCCATCTTCGGCGTGGCGGATGGCGTGCTGCAGCACCTTGTCGAGACCGAATCGGCCGTGCGCCTTGAGGATCGCCGCCCACGCCTCGATCGCGCCCGGCACCGTAACGGCGTGCGGCGATGTCGCCGGAATCTTGCGCGGCAGGCCCGCCGCGAGCATCCGCTCGGTCGTGGCAGCAGACGCCGCACGGCCCGAACCGTTGTAGCCCCATACCGGCGCATTCGGCTTCGCCACGAGGCAGAAGCAGTCCCCTCCGATGCCTGTCATCGCCGGCTCGACCACGCATAGCGTCGCGACAGCCGCGACGGCAGCATCGGCGGCCGTGCCGCCAGCCTTGAGTACGTCGACCGCCGCGATGCTTGCGAGCGGATGGGAGGTCGCGGCCATTCCTTCGCGCGCGTAAACGGGCGAGCGGCCGGGTAGATGGAAATTGCGTGGTGTCATATCGGCTTGGGTGTCGTGGCGGCGCGCCGACCGTAGACCGATCGGGCGGGAAAGGCTACGCGATCTTTTGCGGCGGAATGATTACAACGTGCTCGACGACGCCTATCGTGCAACTCGTCACCCAACTGCCTAAAGGTCCGCTCATGGTGCAACCGCGACCCCAGCGTGGTCGCCGGTAGTGTCAGCTTTCAGGCAGCGGCAAAACTGACCTCAATGACCGACATAGGGCGCGAAGCGGCCATCCAAGGTTCGGCCTACGGAAGTCGTCTTTGGTAGCAGGGGCATTAACTCATGCCACGCGACAGCAGGCAACTATCCGAGCTCGTGGATCGTAACGCCCGGCACAACAGCCTTGGCGATCTCGCATAGGTGCTGGTGATGCGTGAGGTAGATTACCTGACCCGCGCTCGCCATCTCGCCAAACAACCTGAAAACCTCCTCGGACCGGAAATGGTCGAAGGTTTCCATTATGTCATCGGCAATGAACGGCACGGAGGGTCGGAACTGGGCAAACTCGTAGTACCCGGCGAGCCTCAGGGCCAGGTAGAGCTGAAAACGCGCGCCCTTTGACAGCGCGTCGGCGACTTTGGACTGCCCGTCGCGCTGCAATGCAATGAGGACTTCGCCGCCTTTCACGGGGTGGGTTGCCAGACCCGAGTACTGACCGCGCGTGATGAGCGCGAACGCGTCAGATGCCCGCGCCATCATTCCGGAGCGATGACGCTCGCGGTATACGCGCAGAGCATTGCCGGCGGACATAACTCCCAGTTTCAGCTCGATATAGCGGACGGCCTTTTCCTCGATTTCCAGCAGGACGGTGCGTCGTTCGGCATCTATTCGGGCAACAGCGCTGTCGCCGCCAATGGCGTCCAGTTTGTCCGCCGCTCGCGTCTGCCGGATAAGCTGTTGGTGTATCGTTGCGTCAAGATCCGCAAGCCGTTGCTCGCTCTCAGCCTTCTCGATCGCGAGGCTATCGAAATCGACAGCATCCAATATCGAACGCGCCTGCACTACACCCTCCACCGCGAGCTCGCCCGACAACTGCTCCTCAAGGTCGGCTACGGCAGTGCGCAGACGATCTCTGTCCCGCAGCAGCTCGTCGCGTTCTACGACTTCGGATAGGGTGGTTACGCCAAAGACGCCCAAGATTTCGTTCTTGCGGCGCTCATGCGCCGCGATTTCAGCGTCGAGGGTGCCACGAGCATCTTGCAGGCGCTGCAGGTCACTGACGAGGTTTGCCTTCGCCTCGCGAGTGCGATCGGCGCGCTCCAGGCGCTCAGCAAGCCGGATCGCCAACTGTTCCGGTGCGTCGTCGTTCGCCGGTTCACCCGCTTCGGCGGCAGCAGCGGTAACCTCGACAATGAAATTATCTCTGTCTGCCTCCATCTTCCCGATCCGGAGCTGCATGGCATCCCGATCCTGAAGGGTTTTGGACAGTTCAGCCAATTGATCGAGTACGTTCCCGATTCCGGGCGCCGAAAGCCCGCTCTCGAGCCAGGTGCCCTTAAGCGCTTCGGCAACGCCGGCCAGCCATTCTTCCTCACGCCTTTCTGCCACGTCCACGGCCCGTCGTCTGGCAGCCAGATCCTCCTCCTTCGCGCTGACTGTTCGGAGCGCCTCGGCACGTTCAGCGTCCACTTTGAGCTGCCTGTCGAGGAACAGCTCTGTGACGGCCATGATCGTCTCCAAACTCTCGCCCGCATCCGACCGTATGCCGACGCTCTCCAGCGCCCCGCTCAACTCCAGGCGTATCTGGTCCCCCTCGTCGGCCGCCCGCCTAGCCTTCTTGCGTGCAACCTCGATCTCCTCCCAGGCCGCGAGCGCATCGGTCCGGGCAGAAGCACGGTCCTCGATCAGTTCGATCAGACGCTCAGGCGAAGATTCCAGGCTATCTCCGAGCAGATCTCTTGCCGCTCCGCGGATCTCCGACAGTGCTGCTTCCACGTCCAAGTCGATCTGGGAAAGTTGACCGCGAGTGCGCGAGATGACGGCCGCGGTTTCGGCAAGGCTGCGGGTCGTTGTTCGGATCTCGGCGAGCTCCCGCGCGTTGGCCAGACGAACTGCTCCAACACTGTCATCATGAGCCAACGCTACCACGAAATCGTCCGCGGTTTCGCCAAGGAGGTCATCTCGATGCCTTGTCCAAGCCTCGTCCCGGGCACGCCGGATAGCGGCGGCGGCTTCATCGTCAGTTATGTCGACCGAGGCACGAAGGGCGTCCAGCCGCGCCGAGAGCAACTCGTGACTGCCTTGGCATTCGGCAAGACGTTCTGAAAGGACCGCCCTGCTCGTCCCAAGCTCTGCTGAGCGAGTTTTCCATGCACCAATCTGCCGGGCGGTCGGAACTGAGATCTTGGCCAGCGCCTGAGCATCTCCGGACCAGGGATGCAGGCGACGGACCGCTGTCTCCCATCGAATTCCGCTCTCGTCCTCTGCCTCCCGTGCCGTCTTGATCTCCTTTAGGTGCCCACTCCCCCTCGCTTTCGACAAAGCCGAGGTAAGCCTTGCCCTGGCAGGCTCGGGCACGGCCCTTTCTTCACCGACCCGCTCGCGTGCCGTCTGAAGCGCATCCAGGGCAGCCGCGGCTTCGTCTCGGGCGACGCGCACGCTGGTAGCAATTCCGGATCGCTGCTCGACCATATTGCGAACAGCACCAACAATGGCAGCAGGCAAAATCAGCGCGGCAGGCTCTGGCTCGGAGGACCTTGCCAGTGCGGCAAGGCAAATTGCCATGGCGTTATCGAGTATTTGCAGCTCCGTCCTGCGACTGGGCAGGTCCAAGCCTGCCGAGATATAGCGCACCTTGCGATCCGCCAGTCCGCGAACCCGCTCGGAGATTGCAAGGATCACCTCGTCCACCTCGACCGACGCGATTTTCATCGTCACGCGTTCGACTTCGTCGACGTTTGCTGACAGCCGGGTTCTCAGGCTGGCGTCCTCAGCGATCATTTCGGCGACACTACCTGTCCAGGTCCGTGGCGGTGAAGCGATGTCAGGCAACTCAGCCAGCCGGCCTGCCTTACGTCGGATATCCGCGAGGATCGGGACTGCGCGGAGATACTTCGCAATGATATCGAGCCGAGCCGACAGCACCGACCGCTCGGTGATGCTGCGATCGTATTTTTCCGTCGCGTCAAGACGTTCGGCCTCAAGGGTCTCGAATGTCGAAGCCAACGTGTCGATCGCATCCTTCCGGGATTTCAGTTCCGCAAGTCGCTTCTTGAGCAGCGCAAGTTCGGTTCCGTGTGCCTGCTTCCGATAGAGTCCGTCCGCTTCTGCCTCGAGCGCGCTCAATGTGTCACTCGCGTGCCCAAGACCCGCGCTGGCCGTGAACAGGAGCTTGCCCAGGTCACCGCGTGACTCAAGTATCGATTTTCCGCCTGCTTCCAGCGTCTCGTCGTCCAACGAGAACATGGTGCCGTATGCGTCCCGAGACAGACCTGCGAGATGTGCCGTGATTGCCACTTCGCTGACCGGTTGGCCCATTGCGTTCAACAACGAATTGTTGCGCTGTTTCGTGCGCGAGAACGTATGCCCCCTCTCCCCGAATTCGAGCACGCCGCCGATGCGCATCGCGCTATACTCATGAAGGAAATTGTAGCGGCTGCGTTCTTCAATCCCGAACAGCAAGTCCAGATAGCCGGAAAGCGCAGTCGACTTGCCGGCCTCGTTCAGCCCGAACACGATATGCAAGTCGGGCCCGGACTCCGGTTTTGGTCCGAACTCGATCGTCCTGTCGGTGAACTTTCCATAACGAATGAGATCAAGGCGCCGGAGCCTCATTGCGATCCACCTGCCTTGAGGCGGGCCGTGACCAGGTCAGCGCCGCTAGCGAGAACCCTGTCGAGGAATAACTCCAGCGCGGCCTCGTCCTTTCCGGCGAAGTCACGCCCGTCGGGCGGAAGATCCGCAACCATCTTCAGGACCAGTTCCCTCGCTTCGGCACGGAAGGCTTCCGAGCTCGCATCGGCACGCATGGATTCGGCGAGTTCGAAAATCGGATCCGCGACGCCCTCGGATGTTTCCGTCCTGGGTGGAGAGAGGCCCAGCTCGAGCTTTTCCACCCATGTGTCGCCTGCCTGTTCGGCTGCCTGCTCGGCTTCGGCCAGCAGCAGATCCCTGTCGCGGATTAGCGCCCACGACAAAGGCGACGCCCCGCTCAGACCGAGACGGACCACAACATGCCGGGATCTGACGGAAGCCCGGATATCTGCGAGCGCGGATCGGATTCGTCCGACGACTTCAGGCCACTCGACAGTCCCTGTCAGGTCGACGTTCACTCGCTCGAATTGCGCGACACTCGTCAGCCTTTCCTCGACTTCGACGGAACGGTCGTCACGTATCGTTACCAAAGTGACTGACTTTTCTCCGGCCTCGTTTATGTCCCTGCCTTGCGGCATTCCTGGCATCACCACCGTGCTCGCTCCAGGATGAACCTTTCGGACGTGGACGTGCCCGAGCGCCCAGTAGTCAAAACCATGGCCGTGCAAGTCAGCGACGCTGCAAGGGGCATATGCGTCGTGACCAGGCGATCCGGCCAGACTGGTGTGCATGATGCCGACATTGACCGCCCCTTCACGGGGGGCCGTGTATTTGGGCAGCAGGCTCTCTGGCGCCTTTGGGTTTGCGAAGCTCAAGCCATGGACCATGACGTCCAGGCCTCCGGCTGATTGCAGTACCGGTTGGGCACGGCCACCGAAGATCGTCACAGTATCCGGAAACACGAGCTGCTTCGTAATCCGTGACATGGCGTCGTGGTTTCCGCGGATCATGAAGACCCTGACACCGGCCTGGTGGAGACGGGTGATCTGCAACGCCAGAAAGCGTGCCGTCTTCATCGATGTCTGATCGCCGTCGTAAAGATCGCCGGCAATGACGAGGGCATCGACACGCTCCGCAAGGCAATGGTCGACGATGGAGACAAATGCCTGACGACTGGCGTCTCCCACCAGTTCGGCAAGATCTGTGTTTCGCATCGCAAGAGAACGCAGCGGCGAGTCGAGATGAATGTCGGCCGTATGGATGAAACGAAATGCCATTGGGCGATCTCCGACCCCGAACGTGGTTCGACGCGAATATTTCCACACTCGGACCCAGCGTCCGAGCTCAGGGGACACTCTTCATTTAGGCGCTTGCTAGCCGGGCTTCGCCACCCCCTCGTACCCGGTTAGCAAAGCCCAACCGCTTTCGGCAACTCTCTTTCATGGGTTTGAAGTGTGGCGATAGGGCCTTTGATGGGTTTCGCCGGGAAATGCTGCAGTCAGCGCCCGCCCAGAAGCCCATCTGTACATCCAAACTATCAAGCTTACAAAAGAGCTTCTTGTTACGACAAGAGCCTTCTTCAAAAAGAAAAAAGCCGCTAGTCTCTAAAAGGGGGGGGTGCTGAATCAATGGAATCAGCCGATAATTCTCAGTACGCAACAATTGACAGTTCCGCATCCGATATTTCTGCTGCGCCATGCATCGTTGCCGATGTCGCGTCCAGCTTCACGTATGCATCCTATCAGAATGCGATACCGGTCATCCGCTCGATACGAATTGAGAACAACTCGGCCTCTCATTTTGAAAACTGCCGTCTTGGGTTGACATCTTCACCGTCGTTCCTGAGGCCGAAGACTTGGACAGTAGATCGGCTCATCCCCGGCGACAGGCTTTCGTTGAGCGACCGGAAAGTCGAACTTTGCGCGATGAGGCGTGGCCGAGCGCCAGCACGCCCAATTTTACGGTCAAGAACGGCGTGGTTTCCTTCTGGGGCACCCTAGAGTCCGACGCCGAACGCGACGCCCTCCGGGTCCTATGCGAAAACATTCCGGGTGTTCAGAAAGTCGAGGATCATCGTATGATCTTGAGCTTTCCGACCTTTGCCGTGTGATGGGCGCAGGTAGTTAAGACGACATCCTGCGTCTTGTTGTGCTAAAAGGAACCAGGAATTGTGGCGGATTGGCTCTTAACCGTCGTGACGAATGCGGCAACGGCGTCCGATTTCCCAAGCCGCAAATTGGCAACAAGGTGACCCAGGAAACGTCAGTCCAGCCTCTGGCTCCGCTGCCTTCCGCCACTGCGGCGGAGCAACGGGCAACTGCGACACGCAGGCTGGCAGCGCTTGGCGAACTCACCGGAGGAATAGCCCACGATTTCCGGAACCTGCTGACAGCCATCGGGTCAGGCCTCAGGCTGGCTGAAAACAACTGGGAGGATCCCACCAAACTGCGTGCATACCTCGCGGAGACGAAGATCGCGATCGACGGAGGGATTGCGCTGACCTCCCAGCTTCTCGCATTTGCCAGGCATCAGAGCCTCGCCCCCATGTCGGCAACGTGAACGAATATTTATACATGTTTGAGCCTTTTCTCAGATACGGCGCCGGGTCGGACGTTCGTCTTGTCCTGGATCTAACTCCCGACCTGCCGAGCTGCCTGTTGGATCCCGCCTTCTTCGACGCGGCCATTCTAAATCTTGTCACCAACGCCAGAGACGCTATGCCGAACGGAGGCAGGATCGACATCAGCACCAGGCAGGTTTCTGGCTCCGACACACCTGGAATTAACCTTACATCGAGCCACATTCGCGTCAGGGTTAGAGATGAAGGCTGTGGAATGCCCGCCGACATCATCCGCAAAGTGTTCGATCCACTCTTTAGTACGAAAGGTGATCGCGGGACGGGGTTCGGGCTTCCGCAGGTGCGCGCGTTCATGGAAATGGTCGGTGGCACGATAGCGATCTCCAGCGAACCGGAAGCAGGCACGACTGTCGATCTGCTTTTCCCTGCCGTCACGTAAACCGGCCGTTGTCGCGAAATACCGTCGGTCGACCCACAGATGCACCGAACGGTTAGTTCGCACGGACTTTCCAGCCCCATCTCGTATTCTCCAGCCCGCACAACTGGTTCGTTCCCCTCAGCCATTTCAGGTCAGACGATGGCGCGATCCCAGCCGCCATAGTGCTCTTCGCTGCGGGTCCCTCGGGGCAAGCTTAGACCTATCAGCGCCACGCCAATGATCATTGCTGCCGCTGTCCCAATCAGGGTGCCGCCCTCGAATAGGAACGGTGACGCTGCGACGGCGAGAGCAAATGGCACATTGAGGAAGCGTACGGGCCGCGCCACCTCGGCCATGGCCGTGACCGCCACCATGATTACCAGGCAACCGGCGATATGGTCACTGAAGTAGAGCGGCGGCTCGGTGCCAAAGACGAGCGGCGTCGCCAAGAGCAGAATACCGAACGCCGCACTCGCCACCAGCGTCCACGGGTAGTTGACGCCGCCGATGAGGAAGTCGCGCAGCAGGCCTGCCACCGGACGGTCGAGATCCGGAGCCGGGGTCTGGTTCTCCGACAGAGCCGGTCCGCCTTTCCAGAAGGTGCGCCAGAACGGCTCGCCCGCCCTCTTGGCGCGCCCGCAACCGACTATGGACCTTTGTGAAGGCAATGTCACAAACTTCCTGAGACTAGCTGCGTCCTAGGTCGGCGCGCCATCCCTCCAGCGGCTACCAGATTAGCTAGCCGCGCGGAGGTTCAGGCATCAACGCCCGCGTGGGAACCATCCTCAGTAGCAAGATGAGAAGCTGGACGCACGCATCATGCGTCGAGCGCAGCGGGAGTGTTAACGCGCACGGCTCGGCACGATCAGTACATCGCAGGGGACATCATGCAGTATGCGTGAGGCGACGCTACCCAAAAGGGCGCGCATCAAGCCGGTTCGTCCGTGCGTGCCTGCGATGACGAGATCGGTATCGGCTTCATTCGTCAGGGCCTTGAGTCCACTCACCGGGTCCCCCCACCGGGCAATGACCACAGTCATGGAGACAGCATCCGCGCCTGCTACATCCCGGACGAAATCCCGGCACTGCTCGACCGCACTCTCCTCGAACTGGCTGTTGTAAGCTGTCTTGTCGTCCACCAAACGGCGATAGGGCGGATCGAACGCGTGGAACAGCTCAAGACGCCGAAACCCAAACCATCGCAGCCCGACCATCAAGGCAGGCTTTGACGAATCCGATAGGTCGGTCGCCACGGCCGCTCGGCCCTCCGTCTCCAGCACTCCCTTCTTCACGACCAGGACCGGCACCGGCGACGTCCGCACAGGAGCGGTTACGGTGCTGCCGATCAGCACCTGGGCCAGCGTGCCGGTCCCCACTATACCGGTCACGATCAGCTCGGCCCGTTCCTTCGCCGACGCCGGACGAGGATGGTCTCCATTCCTGCCCGACAGGATGGAAAAGTTCGGCGATCGAAAATGGGAGGGCAAGAGGACGCGGACAATCCGATCTCGCAGGACGCACGGCTATAGATATATATCCTGGCGGGTGGGATGCGCCGCACATAAGCTGCTGTCATCCATCTAGGCGTCGATAACACCTGAAGCCGTCATCGGATAGTACAAGCAGCGCAATTCCCTCCGATGTTCGCTTTCTTTGGCATGTGGGGCGGATTCGTCGCCCTTAATCTCGCGTTGTGCGGCCAGATAAGGGCCGAGCAAAGGCGCGTGATCGGTGCCAGAGAGCAATCACGACGATCGATCCGGACAGCACGGACAACGTGGGCTGAGGGTTTCGGCCCGTTGGGGAAGGCATGACCGGGGCGGACTTCAGGTCTCGGGACGTTACGCACGATCCAGGCGGTCGATCTCATCGGGCGTTCGCCCCCGCCGCTCGCGATAGCGTGGCAGCGACCATCCCTTATGCAACGCCATTCCGCGCACGAGCAGCCCGGCAATGAGACCTGCCCCGAGCACGACCTCGCGACTTAAGCCGATATTCGTAAGCACAACAAAGACGATCGCCCCAGCAAGGGCTGCCGTGACATAGACTTCACGGGAAAGCACTATTGGACTTTCATTGCCCAGCACGTCACGAATGATTCCGCCGAAGGTGGCCGTGACCACACCCATAGCCACCGCCACCACCGCGCCTGAGCCTGCAAGCAAAGCGCGCTCCGCACCCGTGACCGCGAAGAGCGCCAAACCGAGGGCATCGAGCCACAGGAGCAAGCGGTAGCGACTCTGCGGGATGTGAGCGGTGAAAAACACTGCGCATGATACGATGACGCATGCGAGAAGAACGGCAGGCTCCCGCACCCAGAAAACGGGGCTCAGGCCCAGAAGAAGGTCGCGCAGCGTGCCACCGCCGATGCCCGTCACCGTGCCGAGCAGGACAAAGCCGACTACGTCCATTTGCTTGCGCGAGGCGACCAGCGCGCCCGAAATCGCAAAAACGATCAAGCCAAGCCAGTCGAGCAGTGCGGCGGCTGTGTCGAAGAGCATAGGAATCTTCCGCTTGGGTTTGGCGACCGCAGCGCGTCCTTCCGCTGCTGCATACGCTCGACTACGCGTCTATACAGAACCAATGCTCACTGTGCGGAGAAAGTCTAGCGGAGAGGGTGGAATAAAACGCGTAGCGGAACCGGTCAGGCCGCTTCCCTGCACCAGAAGTCCCGTGCCGCATGTACGTCTGCGTCGGGCCAGATCTGCCTGTTGCCTGCAGACGCTTGGAACCACGGCAGACGCGCGGCGTTTGGCATTCTCACAGGAGAGAAGCCATGCCCGACAAGGATCCGGAATTCAAAGCTAGTTTTGGACTCGATCCGTTCGGACATGACGGCAATGATCGGCGGCCCCGGCATCCGCCCTCGTCCCATGACAGCGCAGTTCGATGGGGACCGCAACGTCATTTATTTCTTCACGGCGAAGGACACCGACCTGGCCGAAGCCATTGCAGCTGAAAAGGATGCGACACTAGTCTATGTCGCCAAGGGACACGACCTATTCGCCACTGTCGAAGGCACACTGAGGATCAACAATGATCGGGCAGTCATCGACCGCTTGTGGAACCGCTTTGTCGCCGCTTGGTTCGAAGGGGGCAAGGAAGATCCGAAGCTGTGCTTACTCAGGTTCGATCCTGCGGTCGCCGAAATCTGGAACGATGCATCCAGCATCGTCGCCGGGGTGAAACTTTTCCTCGGGATGGGCGACCCGAAAGCGGACTACAGGGACAGCGTGGCACAGGTTCGCATGAAGTAACCCGGCCCTCTAGACTGGACCCAGGCGAGGAGTGCACGGCGTCCCTTTTCACTGCCGACCGTATGCAGCCATTCATGCCGCGCCGCGAGTCGCTGATCTCTAGGGCCGAAGGCATAAGCCGATGCGCCAGAACGCGTTGCGCTCATCGGGCGAGCGGGTCGGCTTTCGGGTCGAGCTTGTCGCCGACTGGCGCTTGTCGGCAGCATCGTTCGCCTAACCAGATCTGACGACGCTGCCCTAATGCAGCCTCCGTCCAGACGCGCATCCACCTGTCGCATACCCTCGCAGGATCGCAGGGAGTGCCGGGCCACTTGCAACAAATTGCCTATCACGACTGACTTAGACGTATCTTGTCTTCAGTGTGGGTGAATAGACTCCCAGTGAGCGACGCAATCTCTTCCTCTCCCCACATGGCTTTGGTGGCTATGATGGGCACCATCGGCAGATTGGATTCCTCTGCGGATGACCGTCCCTCTTTGAGAGCCGTAATCTCGTCATCCCGCCTGGCAATGCGGCTTTCCAGATTTGCGATGCGCTCCGTCAAAAAGTAGCGCCCGACTAGGAAGCCTCCACCTCCAAAGAGGACCGCGAACGAAGCAAAGGCGACTGGGTTGGCTAGCACCAGGGCCGAGTTGGTTTGTAGAAAAACGATCAGGTTCTGCATCTCTCATATCCCTTTCAGTTCCTCGGCAGCTTGTGAATCTCCAGCCGCACCGGGCCGCCTCGGTCGCAGCTCGTGCAAATCAGCGCCCTTTCCACGGTGCTGAACAGCGCGTCCTTGCCGTATCGCCCGATGAGGGCCGGCGCCTTTACCTCCGCATGGTGTGAGCAGTTTCTGCACCAGGCGCGTAATGTGTGCCATTCGCGAAGATCGCCCAGCGATACGTCCAGCCACGGCATGTACGCTGCCCTCAACGATCGTCTGCGGCGGCACTGTAGGCTCGCCCGGCGTGATGATCTTTTCCATCACATGCCGGCTGTTGTAGTGGATCAGGAGCATACCGGGTCGACGTCGGATAGCGGTTTGCCACGCCGTTTGGCTGACAAATGAGTCCGGTGATCGACAGATGGTCTCGACAAGCGCCTTCTCCTCGCGGTCCCAAACCTCGATCCGGAAATTGTCCTCTGCTGTTGTTGCCATGGCTGGGCCGCGCCTTATGCCAGCCGCGAGAAAAGCCACTCGAGACAGCTGCCCGCGACAACGCAAGCTCGCGCTCGAGTTCGGCATTCCGGATGAGCACGTTCAGCAGGGCAATCACAGCATCTCCGCCTGCCGCAGCTATGGCCTGCTGGGCAACTAGTTCCAATTCACAAATAGCTTCGCCGGCCGGCGTGTTTTGGCGCTTGCCCATAACCCATCCTGCTCAGATGCATCTGAGATAAGGAACATATTCCTCGTCAGTCAAGGCTGGCTTGACGAATTTGTTCTCATTTTGTTCACTTGAGGCGAGGTTAACCGCAGGAGGCGTCACGGACCTGTTTTGAAAACTCCGCCTGAGAAAAGGCACACGCCGCACTGGTTCTTTCGGGTAGCGCCAATCCGTGACCCAACGGTGACATTCATTGTCCGCGTTGCGAATGGCAGCTCTGCGCCCGAACTCGGTCGTCAAAGTTAGCTGTGCCACTGTCTTAAAGCGGACGCTACCGGCCACCGAACTGACGCTTGTAGGCCGGACATCGTTTCTCAGCACACGGCCTAGGCTCGTCGAAGCTCTGACGGCGCAACCCCCTTGTACTGACGATATACCCGGCTGAAATGACCGGCATTTGGAAACCCGCACCTGTAAGCTATGTCGCCGATTTGGAGATCGCTCGTCTCCAAAAGCATTCTTGCATACTGCAGACGTATCGCGAGATATGCCACCATAGGGCTGGTTTGCACCTCAGTCGCGAACAGCCGCTCCAGTTGGCGGCGCGAGATCCCAAGCTTGGCCGCCAAGCCTTCTACGGTGATTTTCTCCTGCAGATTGCTCTCCATCAGAAGCAAGGCGCGCCTTATGTGGCGGCTTCTGGCCTTGGGGAACAGCTCGCCGTTTGGCTGCACGTCCCGGCCTGTTCTGATTCTGTCGAGAACCAATATTTTTGCAGCCTTCTCGGCAGCTCTATTGTCCACGTGCTTCGACACAAAGTGGCTGGCAAGATCGGCTGCTCCGGCGCCGCCAGCGCAGGTGGCCCGGTTTCCGTCGATTGAAAACAACGTGTCCGCATGCGCTCGAACGTGCGGGAAAGAATTCCGAAATTCTTTGATGTGAAACCAGCTCACGCAGGCTCGATATTGGTCGAGCAGACCATAGTGCGCCAGTATGAAACTGCCGGTGCATAAAGCTGTGAGCGGGATGTTGGACTGAGCCGCTCGTCGCAGGAAGGTCTCCTTTTCTGCACTGAGGCACAGAGTCCCATTGAGGAGCCCTCCGACGACAACGATATTGTCGTATTCCTGTGGATTGGTGATTTGCTTGGTCGGCAGTAATTCCACACCGCAACTCGAGCGGATCGGAAGGCCTTTCTCACCGAGGATTTGCCAGTCGAAACGTCCTCGCCGGCTACGGTCGCCATCGTCACCAGCAAGCCGCAGCGTGTCGACAAAAAGCGACATTGGCGAAAGTGTAAAATTTCGGGCGAGCAGGAATCCGAACCGCAATGCCAGCCTCCTATTCTCCGGGCAGGATGTGGCTCGCTTCAGCGCGCCAGGAGACCCAGATCGTGGCACCGGGCGTCAGGTTCAGTTGCTCCAACTCGTCGTGGCTCTTCTGCGCCTTGAGTTCCAGGCCGTCGTCGCCCTCCAGATGGATGACGGCGGTGGCGCCAACAAATTCCTCGCCGACCACTGAGGCGCGCATCGCGTTGGTGGTGCTCGGCTGGCTATTGCTCAGTTGCACGCGATCGCCCGACACAACGAAGGTCGCCCTGTCGCCCTTCGCCAACGCCTTGGTGGGGTTCGGTGCGACGTCAAACTGTCCGGCCGACGTGGCGATCCTGACGGCATTGCTGGTGATCTCAGACACCTTGCCGGCGAAGACATTCGAAGAGCCGAGGAATTCGGCGACGAAGCGCGTGCGTGGGGCGCGGTAGATTTCCTGCGGATTGCCGATCTGCTCGATACGGCCACGGCTCATAATGACGACGCGGTCGGCCATCGAGAAGGCCTCGGATTGGCTGTGTGTGACATAGACAAAGGTAATGCCGAGCTCCTTCTGCAGGTTCGACAGCACTGTCTGCATGCGCACCTTGAGATGCGCGTCGAGCGCCGACAGTGGCTCGTCGAGCAGCAGGATCTCCGGCTCTGTCACCAGCGAACGGGCAAGCGCCACGCGCTGGCGCTGCCCGCCGGAAAGATGCGCGACGTTGCGCTGGGCAAATTCAGTGATCTGCATGCGCTCCAACCACTTGTCGACACGCCGGCCACGCTCGATCTTGTCGATACCGCGCATTCGCAGGCTAAACTCGACATTCTCGCGCACGGTCAGGAAAGGAAATAGCGCGAGGCTTTGCCACACCATTGGCGTGTCGCGCCGCCAGGTCGGCAGGTCGTTGATGCGCTTGCCGGCCAAGCGGATTTCGCCCTCGGTCGGTGCCTCAAGACCGGCGAGCATCCTGAGCGTCGTCGTCTTGCCGCATCCGCTCGAGCCCATGATGGCCAGGAATTCGCCCTTGCGGATGTCGAGGTCCATAGGTTCGACGGCGACGAAGTTGCCAAACCTTTTGACCACGCCGTCAAAGACAACAAGTGCTTCTTCGGTCATGTCTTTGACTCCGCTTTGCCGCCGGTCTGGGCGGGATTGCGTTTCATGAGGAGGAGCTGGGCGAGAACTACCAGGGTCATCGAAGCGAGGAAGACGAACGTGCCGATGACGTTGATCCGCGGGCTGACCTGGCCTTGCAGGAAGCCGAGCACCTTGACCGGCAGCGTTTCGTGGAGGCCCGATACGAACCAGGCGACGGCAAATTCGTCGAACGACACCGCCATGGTGATGAACAAAGCCGCGAAAATCGCAGGCCGGCAGAAGGGGACGATGACATGCCGCATGGCCATCCATTCGGAAGCGCCGAGGTTCCACGCCGCCGCTTCCAGCGAGGGGTCCATCTGCGACAGGCGCAGCCGGCAGATCGCCATGGCGAAAGGGGCGCACATGACCACATGGGCGATGATGACGGCGTGGATTTCACCGGACAGATGGACGTTCGACAAGAACGCCAGCATCGCGAGACCCAGGATGACAACCGGAATGGTTGGCGGCAGCAGCGCCAATGCCACATAAAGGGGCTTGCCGAAGAATTTGTAGCGGAAGTCCGTATAGGCTGCCCCAAAGCCGATCGCTGTGGCCAGCACGGAGACGGTCGAGCCGACGATCAAGGTGTTGCGCAGACCTTCCCATACCAGCGGGTCGGCATAGACGGCCTCGTACCAAATGGTCGAGAAGCCACCAAGCGGCAGCGACGGGAAGCGGTCGACATTGAGCGAAAAGACGAAGCTTGCCGCGATTGGTGCAAAGATGAAGGCGAATGACAGGACGATGTAGAGCCTCAAGGCCCAGTCGACCAGCCGGCTGCGGTTCAAGTTGTTCATCGTCCGCGCTCCCTGTAGGCGTAGGTCACGGCCGCGAACGCCACCGCAAGCAGGGTCGAGATCATGGTCAGGGCGATGACGGCAGCACGCGGCCATTGCTGGCCCGACTTCGTCGTATCAGTAATCAGGATCGAGAGCGTCGGCGGATCGCCACCGCCGAGATAAAGCGGGCTGACGAAATCGCCGAAAGTCAGAATGAAGCAGAACAGGGCTGCGATCACCAGTCCGACCCTTGCCGCAGGCACGACGATCTCGAACACGGTGCGCAGCCGCCCGCAACGCAGATTGTGAGCAGCCTCGATCAGCGTTCTGTCGACGAAAACGAGGCTGAACAATTGCAAAAGCACCACCAGCGGAAAGCTCAAGGTCAGGTAACCGATCATCGTGCCGAAGGTCGTGTTCAGCATGCCGAACGGGCCGAGGCCGGCATGGGTGAAGAGCGCGTTGAAGATGCCGTTGTCGGACAGGAAGATTTGCCAGGAATAGACCCGCACGAGATAGGACGTGAAGAACGGGATGACCATCAGAAACACTGCCCAGCGCCGTGCCGTTTCCGATAGTTTGAAGGCAATCCCATAGGCGCAGGGGAAGGCCAGTGCGCTGGTGATGATTGCGGCGAATGTAGACAGCCACAGCGTGCGAAAATAAGCATCCCAGAAGACGCCGCGGCCGAGCATCCTCGTCCAGTTGTCCGGATTGAAATCCGGTTCCATGCGGAAGTTCTTGACCGTCCAGAAGCTGAGCGCGATCAGGAAGACAAGCGGCGCAAGGAAGAACAGCACCTGCCAGGCCAGCATCGGCAGTGAGAATGTCAGGCCATAGAGGGTGATCGATTTGCGCATGAGAGCGAGCTCTGCCGATTGAATATGGCCGATCTGATGGGGCGGTCACAACAGACCGCAAATGTGAAGGGCGGGCGCATTGGCCCGCCCCTCCTGCTTGACGAACTTATCCGAACCGGGGGGTCAGTATTCTAGGCGCCCTTGTAATCGGACCAGAAATCGTTCCAGTCCTCAAGGCTTTGCTGGACCGGAAGCTGCCGGTATTTGATGCGTCCGGCGCGGATCAGATCCATGGCGTTGCTCTCGTTGAGCAGCATGCCCTGACGCTTGGCTTCCGCCGGTGTTTCCTTGGCCAGCAATTCCCAGCCCTTCTTGTTGGGTATGAGACATGGATAGGCGGCCATATTGGCCGACTTTACCTGGCCTTTTGCCGAGGTGATGTACTGAATCCACTTCTTGGCCAGATCGGCCTTGGTGGAGCCCTTGCCGATGGAGAAGGACTCGGTGAACTGCAGGCCGCCCTCCTCTGGAATGGCGGTGCGGACTTTCGCCCCACCCTTCTCCAATGCGCCGGTGATCCAGTCGCCGATGCCGGCCATGGCCAACATCTGGCCATTCTGCAGTGAGGAGAACGTGCCGCCATAGTCGAAAAAGCCGCCGATCTGCGGGCGCAGGGTCTTCATTTTCTCCTGCAGCGCGCCCCAGGCATCGCTGTCGATGTCATAGGGCGTGGCGTTGCCGTTCAACAAGCTGATCTGGCCGAGATTGGGCAGGTGCCAGTCGAAATGACCCACCTTGCCTTTCAGCTTGTCGGCCCAATACACGTTGTAGGTCGAGGCTTCCTTTTCGGTAATCGCCTCGGTGTTGTAGGCGACCCCCAGGAAGCCGAAGCGCGTGATGACCGAATAGAGGTCGTTGCCCTGCCAGTGGCCGGGGAAATGCTGGAATTCGGGAAAGAAATCGTCAAAGGGATAGTCAGCCGGATCGAGCTTCTCGATATAGCCGGCCGCGTTCAGCTGCTGCACATATTCGGCGTCCGACAGAATGACGTCGAACGTGCCGGGAGGCGACTGCGAGATCAGGCCCAGCATGTTGTCGCCACCGGTATAGTATTTCGGCTTGAACTTGACGTTGTTGGCCGCCTCGAACTCCGCCACCACGTCGGGTTCGGCGTGGCCATACCAGGCGAGCATGTTGAGCTCTACAGGTTCGGCAAAGGCCAGCCGGCTTAGGTACGGCAGAGCGAGAGCGCCACCAGCGAGAACGCTTGCGCCCTTCAAAAGGTCGCGGCGCGTACGCTCGCCGGATAAGGTCTTGCTTATTGTCATGGAGTTCCCCTTCGCGCTTTGGTTTCCGCTAAGGTAGGAAGCTCCCATGTATTTGAAAAATTAATTCTTATAATAAATGCATTTGCAAACCTTATTGCCGATCGAGTTCGATGGGGCGGCGCACCGGGTCGCCGGATACGCCTGCTTCATCCAGCCGCGCGATGATGTGGTTGACCAGTCGGATGCCAGCGTCAGACAGGCGCGGGTGCTTGTAGAACAGCCCGACGCGGATTTCCGCGAGCGGCGGCAGGCCATCGCTGTCGTCGAGCGCTCGCATGCCGGGCAGCATGGTGTACCGGGTCAGCGCGCTGACACCGAGCCCGTTGACGACCGCATTCTGCAAGCCGCCGATGCCGGAGCCCGTGTAAGCGACGCGCCAGCGGATTTGCGCCGCGTCGAGTGCCTGGATCATGCGCGCGCGGTATGCGCATCCTTCCGGGTGGGCTGCAAGCGCAATGCCCTTGGCGAGGTCGAGCTCGCTGGAGGCTGCTACTGCCCAGATAGGACGCTCGATCCAGGAGCGGGACAGATATTGGGCACGCTCATTGTTGACCATGGCCACGGCCAGGTCGAGTTCGTCGGCGCGAAGCCGATCGAGGATTTCGGCACTCCAGCCACAATGGATTTCCAGCGAAATGCCTTGGTGCTGGCGCGTATACTCGGTGATGACGCCCTGCAGGAATGAAACGGCATAGTCGTTGGGCAAGCCGACGCGCAGCACGCCGGCGATCTTCGAGCGGTTGAAATAGGACGCTGCCTCGTCATTGAGACGCAGCATCTCGCGAGCATAGCTCAAGAGCATCTCGCCCTCGCCGGTCAACAGCAGCGTACGGCCGGCTTGCTTGATGATCGGAGCACCGACCAGGTCCTCAAGACGGCGAATCTGCAACGAAATTGCCGGTTGGGTACGGCCGAGCGCCTCGCCCGCCTTGGTATAGGCACCCAAATCGATGACCGAGACGAAGGTCCGCAACAGGTCGGTCTGGAAGTTGACGATGTTTCCCACTGATTTCCATTCCTTATGGAAGGATCACAATTATAAATTTCTCATATCGCATGAATGGGACCAAATCATCAACCCAAACGCTCGAAAGTGGGGATGAAAATGCAAAGTGATACGGTCTTTGCTGCCGAACTGACCTGGCCAGACTACGACGCCAAAGTGCGTGACGGTTCGGTGCCGGTCCTGATCCCGATCGGTTCGATGGAGCAGCATGGATGCCACATGCCGATGCATGTCGATGTGCTGCTGCCCACCGAGTTCTCACGTCGTGTTGCCGTCCAGACTGGCGCCCTCGTCGCACCGCCCTTTACCTATGGCTACAAGTCGCATCAGAAATCGGGCGGCGGCAACCATCTGCCAGGGACCACCAGCCTCGACGGCGCGACTCTGGTCGCGGCACTGCGTGACGTCATCAAGGAATTCGCCCGCCATGGCGTGCGGCGGCTTTGCCTGATGAATGGCCATTTCGAGAATTCATGGTACATCGTCGAGGGTATCGATCTTGCGTTGCGCGAATTGCGCTGGGGCGGCATCGACGACATAAAGATCGTGGTGCTGTCCTATTGGGACTTCGTCGACAAGGCGACGATCGCACGGCTTTATCCGAACGGCTTCACCGGTTGGGATCTGGAACATGGCGGTGTGCTGGAGACCTCGTTGATGTTGGCGCTGTACCCGGACCTTGTCCATCTCGAGCGCGCCGTTGACCATCCGCCTGCCAGTTTCCCGCCCTATGACGTCTATCCGCCCAAGCCGGAGTGGACGCCAAAGAGCGGCACACTGTCTTCGCCCAGGGACGCGTCGCCGGAGAAGGGAGTGATCCTCCTGGACGTCTGCGTCGCCGGCATCGTAAGGGCACTAAACACAGAGTTCCCGCGCTGAAGTTCTTGCCGTCCTACAGGACGAAGAGCCGTTTCCGGCCGACCGACGTCTGTCTGGCCGCGCCAGGCAATCGCACGCAGACCCAATGGCCGCGGCAACTGCTGCAATCGATGGCTTTGGAACCGTGCGCCACCCCAGTCTGCATCTGGAAAGATCGACTGGGTCGAGGACGCAGCGACTGCTACCTGGCTTGTCGGTGCCTTTGTTAGTCCTTCAAGGGCGGGCTTGTCGGCACGGCGGCCGGCCTATGGCAGGCATCTTCATTTGATGGCTTGCGTTCTGGCTGCGTGGAGGAAGCCGCCTTGCCTTGCAGGGCGGTGGCCAAAAATGTTCGCCTGAGAAAGGCAATCATCTCACAGGCCAGGCCATAGGCCGGTGCTGTCGCATAGGGGTCGGGCCGGGCACGCGTGCCCGACCCCTCCCGATGCCAGTCATGGGGGATGTAGTGCATCCTGGTCAGTTCCGGATGATGTTGTGTTCCGGCCCGAAGGGGAAACCGGTGATGTTTTCGGCGCCGTGGTCCTTGACGATCAGGATGTCATGCTCGCGGTAGCCGCCCGCACCTGGCGTGCCTTCTGGCAGCATAACCATCGGCTCCATCGACACCACCATGCCGGGCTCCAGCACTGTTTCGATGTCCTCACGCAACTCGACGCCAGCCTCGCGGCCATAATAGTGGCAGAGCACACCGAAGGAGTGGCCATATCCGAAGGAGCGGTATTTCAGGAGATCCCACTCGCGGTACATTTCGTTGAGCTCGGTTGCGATGTCTTTGCAGCGGACGCCCGGCTTGATCAACTCGAGGCCGCGGCGATGCACGGCGACATTCTTCTGCCAGACGTCCAGGCTGGCATCGTCGGCGTGGTCGCAGAACAGCGTCCGTTCGAGTGCGGTGTAATAACCGAAGATCATCGGAAAGGTGTTGAGCGACAGGATGTCGCCGGCCCGCACGACGCGGTTCGTGACCGGATTATGTGCGCCATCGGTGTTGATGCCCGACTGGAACCAGGTCCAGGTGTCCATCAGTTCGACGAAGGGATGCGATTTCGCGATTTCGCGGACCATCGCATTGGTGGTGGCGATCGCCACTTCGTGCTCCGGAACGCCAGCCTTCACCGCCGCCACGCAGGCCGCACCGCCGACGTCGCAGACGCGTGCACCCTCACGGATCAGAGTCTGCTCCTCCATCGACTTTATCGAGCGCATCCACATCGAAGGCTGGGCAATATCGACGAATTCGACTCCCGGTAGCGCTTCTTCGAGCTGACGGCGGAAGTCGAGATTGACCTGGTCGAACTCGATGCCGACGCGCTTGGCGCCCGCCGTCAGCTGGCGCACGGCGCGGTAGTAATTGTCGCGGCGCCAGTCCGTATAGGTAATGTTGTCGCCGAAGCTGCGGCGATAGGGCTGGCCGCCATCGATGCCGGCCGAAATGGTCGTGGCGTTGTCCTGGTCGATGACCATGCCGTACTTGCGGCCGAAGTAGCAGTAGAGCCAGCCGGAATAATAATTGATGCAATGATAGGAGGTGAACAGGGCAGCATCAACCTTGTTGTCGGCCATCCAGCGGCGTACATCGTTCTGACGGCGCTTCATCTCAGCTTTCGAGAAGGGAGAATAGTCCTTCTCTCCGTTGTGCCATTTTACCACGTGCAGCATGTCGACAGTCATCGTCTGTGCTCCCTTCAAATTGAATGCGGGGAAGCTACTGTTCAGACCGGCATTAGGAAAATTTATTCACCTGATGCCATCATTTCAAAAAATTATGCCGCGAATTTGCCAGGCACCGTCTCTACACTAAAGCCGCAGGTGCTCCCGGCCGATCCGGACGCGTTCCAGACTGCAATCTTATGCGACTTTCGAAGCACAAGTAGAGAACATCCACGGACTCGGTTTCCAGCTCATCACCTTGAGGTCAGCCTCGCGCCAGCTCCTGATGTTGCGCTGCACGCAGGGAAGGTCGCGAGCCGATCCGTTGCCGGCCGTCAATGACATGGGCGTTGGACGCCTGGATTGAGCCCAAGGCGGTCATTTGCACCAACGGAAGCGTGCACAACTATCCAAGCTCATGGATCGTCACGCTCGGAATAATGGCCTTGGCGATCTCGCACAGGTGTTGGTGATGCGTGAGGTAGATCACCTGACCCGCACATCCCATCTCCCCAAACAGCTTGAAGACCTCCTCGGATCGGACGTGATCGAAGGTTTCCATTATACCGTCGGCGATAAAGGGCACAGAGGGTCCAACCGACTCGACTCGCTGTGGCTTTCGCCACATCATGTTCACGGGGGGCGCTTGGGGGATGGTATTCCGATTTCGAAAATCTGTAAGGATTGCGCCGGGAGTCCGGATAAATCTCAACGCGAAAAGTGCCAGCGTGCGGGTTGGACCGAAAGGGCTTGGATATACAGTTAGCACAACAGGCAAGAAGCGCCTCAGTGCGAGCATCCCGGGCACCGGACTTTCTTATTCAGAGGTTGTTTCGTCGAAGCGACAGCCCGTGCCTAGCGCGCCATCGCAATTAGTTGCTTCTCAAACTAAGCCGTCTTCGAAGGGCCCGCTCGCCCTTGTGCTACTCGCCATTGGCGCTGGACTGGTTTTGTGCAGCACGCCGTATAATGAGACCAAGATTACCGGAGAACGGTTATTAACCACCGGATTCGTGCAGCCGAATCTAAAGCCCGCGACAGCAGAACCGGACGCTCGGGCCTCCCAGGGTACAGACGCTTATGCCGGGCCCGCCCCTTCCGTTCAAAAGACACTTTATAGCACCGCAAATGTTCGCCTACGGACATCCCCATCGGCTGAGTCCCAGATTGTACTCACCGTCCCAGTTGGATCTGCAGTGTTGTCATCGAAGCGCGAAGGCTCTTGGCATCACGTTTCATACGGGAACTATTCGGGCTGGATTTTAGGCGATTATCTCGCGGAGCCTGGCACTGAACCAGCGGCAACTTCTTCGCCGATAGCACCACTGGTTTCAGGCGAACAGCCGGCCTCTGACAGCAACACAATCTCAGGCCGCGCGACCATCATCGACGGAGACACGATCGATATTGCCGGCACGCGCGTGCGTTTCAATAGCATCGATGCGCCTGAGAGTGCTCAGCTCTGCCGGAATTCAAAGGGCAAGAACTACCGCTGCGGCCAGTCTTCTGCGAAAGCGCTTGATGCCTGGCTGGCGAAATCCCGGCCCGTAACCTGCACATTCATAGATTGGGATCGCTACGGCCGCTTCGTCGGTGACTGCTATCGTTCCGACGGCGCGGCGGTGGCAACATGGCTGGTCACCGCCGGCCACGCGATGGATTGGCCGCTCCATTCGGGCGGCGCCTACGCGAGCTATCAGGACGAAGCTCGGCTGGCGAAGCGAGGCATCTGGCAAGGCGAGTTTCAGCCTCCTTGGGAATGGCGTGCCGCACAGCAGGCGCCTAAGCCTGAAACCACGAATCCAGTTCGACTGCTCTCCGGCTCATGCGACATCAAGGGCAACATCAGCAACAAGGGGGTTCGCATCTACCACCTCCCCGGCCAGCGATTCTATGACGAGACAGTGATCAGCCCTGCCAAGGGTGAGCGAATGTTCTGTTCAGAAGATGAGGCGCGCGCGGATGGTTGGCGCCGGTCGAGAAGGTGACTATAGCGAGACGGCTGTGCTCACAGCGACCGCGGGACCGGCAGCTTCTTCATGTGTGTGGCGTTCACGATGAACCCGCCGATCGAAGATTTCGCCGGCCGCTGGTGATCAGGCGGCGCCCTCCAGATAGCGCCTGTCGAAGACGCCTTCCGCCGCGCCGCGCTTCGACTCGTCGAGCAGGTTCGCCCTTACCATCAGGTCGATCGTCGTCCTGAGCGCCCTGTCTGGCACGGCAAGGCCTTGCGGCCACATGCCCATGCCACGCATGTATTCCAATCCCCGTCGCGCCAGGGATTCACTTTCGGGCGTGGTGATGCGCTGGAAGGTCGGCAGGGTGATGCCATGGTTGGCCGCATCATTGGTGACCACATGCGCCTCGATCAGCGCCTTGAGGAAGCTGATCACCAAATCGCGGTTCGCACCGAGCCAGGAAGCCTTTCCGATGACGGCGGTGAAGACGATCTCGGGGATCGCGGCGCAGACTTCCCCGAGCAGGTTGTAGCCTTGGTCCTGCGCAAGGAAGTTCCACGGTGCGGGCTGCGGAGCGCAGTCGATTTCGCCCGCCTGCAGCGCCTCCCACCGCTTCGTATGAATGCCGGCCAGGGAAAACTCATAATCGCCGGGATAGTGCAGCCCTTCTGCAGCCAGCATGATCTGCGTGTAGATCGCAGTGCCCTCCGTCAGCGAGGAGGTGCCGACCCGTTTGCCCCTCAGTTCGGCGAGCGAGCCGATGCCCGGGCGCGCCACAATGGACATCGGCAGGCGCACGGCGTTGGCTGCCACGATACGCAGCTCTCCTCCCCTGACGAAGTCAGCGACGGCGCCTTCCGGCGGCGTGATCGCCAGGTCCGCTTCGCCCTCGAGAACGGCCGCGGTTGCCTTTTCGACGCTGCCCATCCGCTTGTACACGATCCGGATGCCGTGCTTTTCGAAAAGGCCCTGTTCGTCGGCAACGAAAACAGGAAGCCAGTTGAACCCCTGCGCGCCGCCCGCGAGCCGAAGATCGGCGAGGCCGACAGGTTCCAAATCGGTCATGACGATATCCTCCCTTGAAACGTCCGGTGCAGGCACCGGCTTGCTCATCTGTCTGGCGAGATGTGGTTCGGTACTGAGACCTTGGCGCCATCCACATTGACAGGCATATCAGATTGAGATACGAATTGGTATCTAAAGAACGATTGGTATGTCAATACATCGATCGGTGAATCGGCTGATGCAACCTCACGCCGAGAGGGGAGGACGTATGCACATTGCCAAGAGTATCGCCGACATTTGCGGCCGGCAGTTCGAAGCACTGACGGACCGCTGACATGAGCGGCCTGGCGCGATCGCCACAGGAAGCGATGATCCTGGGCATGGTTGCGGCGGGTCTGCTGGCGCTTGTCGCCGCTGGGCTGCTGCGCTGGCTCCGCGCCGGGCGGGTCTGGACGGACCTCCTGGTGCCGGCCTCCTTCCTTGTCGCCTACTGGCTCGCCTACAACAAGGTGCCGTCCTTTCCGCCAGCAGGCGCGGTCAACAAGATCTTCTACGTGGCCTTGATCGGAACGGCGCTCGGTGTCCTGGCCGAGGCCGCCGGCCGTAGCGGGCTCGGTCGCGCACTCGTCCTTGCCCAGCCGATCGCGTCCGCAGCGTATATAGGAACTGCTCGGCTGCCCGATGCGCTCCTGGAAGTGGCGGCGGCTGCGCTATGGGGCCTGCTGGTGATGTATGGCCTTTCCCGTGGAACGGGCAACGCCGAGGACGAATCCGGTACAAGACGCGCCGCCCTGCTCGGTACGGCATGCATCGGATTCGCGCCGATCGCGCTGCTGGGAGCATCATCCACCAGCTTCCAGCTCAGCCTGCTTTTTGCAGCTGCCATCGCGGCCATTGTCGCAGCCAACATTTCAAATCCGGACTTCGGATTTCGCTCCGCATCCCTCCTTGGAGGAGCAGGAGGCATGATCGCCGTCGCGCAGACCGTCACGCTCATCACGCGCAAGACCGACATGCTGGCGTTGGCCGTGCTCACCTTGGTCTTTGTCTCGCCTTTTGTCGTCGATCCGGTTCTGCGCCGGGTCCGCGCCACGAACAAGGTCGTCCGAAGCGCCGCATTTGTAGGGATGTGCCTGCTGCCTGTCGGCGCATCCCTGGCGACTGTGATCGCGCGATATGGCTCAAGCTTCCCGGCATGACCCGGGAGAGGACTGTCGGAACCATCAACAGGGAGGAAATTACAACCATGTCGAAGTTACTGCGCACCACCTTGCTTGCCGCCGCCATCGCCTGGCTGCCGCTAACCGCCGAAAGGGCGGCGGCCGGGACATTCGATATTGATCCCGTGCATTCAGGGATCGCTTTCTTCATCGATCATCTCGGCTTCTCGCAGGTGATCGGAATCGCGAAGGAATTCTCGGGCTCGTTTCAGTTCGACGCTGCTCGCCCTGCGGAAAGCAGCCTCGAGGTTTCGGTGAAAGTTGCCGGCATCTCGACCAACAATACCCAGCGAGATAGCGACATCCAGGGCGCGGACTGGTTCAATGCAACAGAGTTCCCGCAGATCACCTTTGTCGGGCACGAATTCAAGGCGGTCGACGCTAAGTCCGGCACGATCGCCGGCGATCTAACGATCGCCGGCGTCACGAAACCCGTCACGCTGGACGTCACCTTCAACAAGGAAGGCCAAAACCCGTGGGACAAGAGCCACGTGGTCGGCTTCAGCGCGCGCACGTCGATCAAACGCAGCGACTACGGCATGAAGGCCGCGCTCGGAATGATCGGCGACGAGGTGAGCCTCGTTGTTCAAGTTGAAGGGCGTGCCCGTTCGTAAGCCAGCGCGGACTTTCCCGGTAGGCAGCAAGCCTGCCGGGCACCTCGATTCCGCGGCAATGGCGGGAAGCGGAGCGCATCGGTGCGGTCCGCCTCATTCCGGCCAATTGAGAAACTCTCGTCGGCGTATCGCGCCCCGGTGAAACTTTCCGTGGCCTATTCCGCCGCCACGGGATCCGTTCGCCTGAAAGAATCGCCACCTTGCGCAAAAAGGTGGCTTGCATGAGCGATGACATTCTCGGTCGTCTCGCGGATATGCCGCTCGACCAGATCCTGTGCCGTGGCCGTGTCGCGGGCGATGACCCGATCCATGATCATCTTGTGCTCGACGTCCTTTGCGCGCCATTGCGGGCGAAACTGCGAGGACATCCTGCGGTAGCGGTGGGCGCGCTCGAAGAGCTTCTGCCGGATTTCGAGCAGATTGGGCGAGCCGCATGCCGCGACCAGCGAAAGGTGGAACGCACTGTGCAACGCGGCCCATTCGTCGGAGAGATAGTAGCTCGCCCCAAGCCGGCTTTGCAGGCGATCCATCCGATGGAACGCAGCCATGATGTCCGCCTCCCAGCGATCGTCGCCACGATCGATCGCCAGCTTGATGCACTGCCGTTCGACGAGCACACGGACATCCGTCAGATCGTTGAGATCGAAAAGCGAGACCGGCGCGACCAGGAACCCACGCTGCCCCTGCGCCACAACCAGACCTTCGGCCACCAGCCGCGAGAGGGCCTCGCGCAAGGTGGAGAAGCTTACTTCATACAGTTCTCTCAGCGTTTCGAAGCGCAGCTTGGTTCCCGGCTTCAAGGCACAGCTGATGATGTCGCCCCGCATGCGCTCCAACACATCCGCAGCACGTGTCTCTCCGACGGGCTTGAGGGTGGTGCCCATGCATACGACTCCGCGTTGAATTAGCGCGGAGATTACTGCCGATTTTCGAAATAATCAAACCGTCGCCCTAAGGGGTGCGGGTACCCGCCGTCCGGCGGGTGCAGAACAGGGCATATTGCTTCTAGCCGTCGGACAACAGCCTCTCGGTATGCCAGCGCAGATGATCGTCCATGAAGGTCGAAATGAAGAAGTAGGAGTGATCGTAGCCCTCCTGCATGCGCAGGACGAGCCTGATGCCTGCTCGGTCGCACGCCTCCTGGAACAGCCACGGCCGCAGACCATGCTGCAGAAAACCATCGGCCGTGCCCTGGTCGACCAGGAATTCCGAGAAAAGCGCACCGTCCTCGACGAGGGCGCAGGCGTCATGCCCGCGCCATGCCGCTTGATCGCCGCCGAGATACTTTTCGAACGCCGGCCGCGACCAGCCGGCAGTGGTCGGCTGCACGATCGGCGCGAATGCCGAGCAGCTCTTGAAGCGTTGGGGATTCTTCAACGCAATCGTCAGCGCGCCATGCCCGCCCATCGAATGGCCAAAGATCGCCTGACGCGTCATGTCGACAGGAAATTCCCGTGCGATCAACGCCGGCAATTCCTCGGTGACATAGGAATACATGCGATAGTTCCCGGCGTAGGGCTTTTGCGTCGCATCGACATAGAAGCCTGCGCCGCTGCCGAACTGCCAGTTGTCTTTTTCATCCGGGACGTCGGCCCCGCGCGGACTGGTATCAGGGCAAACGACGATCAGGCCGAGCTCGGCGGCCAGGCGCCTGTACTCGCCCTTGTCCATTACGTTGGCATGGGTGCAGGTCAATCCTGAGAGGTACCAGACGACCGGCAGCGGACCTTGCGCCGCCTGAGGTGGCACGAAAACGGCAAACGTCATTTCGCAGGCGCAGGCATCCGAAGCGTGGGAATAGGCACCCTGGACACCGCCATGCGATTTGGCGGCGGAAATCATTTTCATCTGTTCTGGCATGTCTTCCTTCTCCGCCAAACGCCAATCGTGGCCGGTGTATCTACCGCAGCGTGTGATCGCAGCAAGCTTAATGGACCGACCAACGGGCATTCCGGAATGCCCGTGCGGCAGGTCTTCCTTCGATGCTGGGGAAGCACAGTTTTTGGGAACTCAGAGCTTTCAACCCGGCGTATGGCTCATACCGATCAGTAGACCACGACGCTGCGAATACCGGTCGCCTTGATCTCGACCAGCACTTCGCCATCGCGCGGACCTTCGAGGTCGACCTCCATGATCTCCAGCGGCTTTCCGGCGGCAACGGCAACAGCGGCGCGGGTTTTCATGTGCATTCTCCAATTTCGATCGATCCCGGCCTGCCGACGACAGGCCGATGCGTCACGGCCGCCGCTATCCGGCCGCCTTCGCGAGCTTCACCTTGTGCCAGGCGATGATGTCCATCAGTTCCGGCGAGAATGCGTCATAGGCGGGAATCCCCACCTGGGCCATCGTGCCCCGCACATTGGCCATGCTGGTCGCCCGCGTCCCCGTCTCAACGAGCGAAGACACAAACGCCGCGAATTCGATCTTCGGCTGATGCGCGTTCGTCGCCAATTCGGGATGCACGAATTCAAGCCCGTGGAAATGGTGATCCGGATCGGACACCTTGCCGACCATATGCGTCCCGCAGGATTTGCAGCGATGGCGTTCGATCTTCTGCGTGGCGTCCACCGCCTCGAGCTTGTCGCGCTGCGCCGCGACCGAGATGCTGCCGGCCGGCACGACGGCGATCTGCGCAAAGACGGCACCGGCAGGCTTCCAGCATTTCGAGCAGCCGCACAGATGGTTGTGCGCCACCGCCTGGTCCACCTCGATCTCCACCGGTTCGCTGGCACATCTGCAGCGCGCGGTGAATGCTCCGGCCGGCGCAGCCGACCCGTCCCGCCCAACAGCGGGGTGCAGCACGGCGGTCTCGCCGCGCAGCGCCTCCGCCCGCGCCTTCAGCGCGCGGTTCAAGTCGTGATAGGCCGTTCTAAGATTGGTATCGATGCTGGGCCAGCGTTCGTCGGCCATCGGACCATCGAAGATCTCGTTGTGGCGCACCCGCGTGCCGCCTTTTTCGGTCGGCTCCAGGATGAAGATATGCTCCGCGCTGAACACGCCGCCCGGCGCCTGGCTCAGCCAGCGCAGTTCCCGCGCTCCCACGATACGGGTGATGGTCGGCGTGACCTCGCGCTCGGGAACGTTGGGCTGGCACAGCGTCCCGGTGACCCGCTGTCCAACCGTCGTGCGTCCGCGCAGCGCCGGCAAGGCCGGATTCCATTCGCCGTAGCGCTCTAGGTCGTCCAGCACGGCCCACACGGTCTGTGGCGGTGCGTCGATGACGATCTCGGTTTCAAGCCAGCGCATGGGGCATCCTCATTCATGGAGCAGATGGTTGGCGTGCGGCAGTGCGCTAATGCGCTGCCGCCGCGGCGGCGTCGCCGAGGTAGGCACTCATGACCTTTGGATCTTTGAGCAGGTTTGGCGCCGTGTCCTCTCCGACGATCCTTCCCGTCTCG
The DNA here is from genome assembly GCF_055811385.1 of Mesorhizobium sp. WSM4849. Taxonomy (NCBI): domain Bacteria; kingdom Pseudomonadati; phylum Pseudomonadota; class Alphaproteobacteria; order Hyphomicrobiales; family Phyllobacteriaceae; genus Mesorhizobium; species Mesorhizobium sp. WSM4849. The sequence goes on along the minus strand of NZ_JBVVPW010000013.1, from coordinate 146,795 downwards.
ATCAGGTAGCCGCGATCGGCGGTCTTGAGGCTCAGCCGCGCGTTCTGCTCGACGAGCAGGATGCCGAAACCTTCGGCGGCGATGGTGGCCAGTGACTTGAACAGCTCCTTGGACAGCAGTGGCGACAGGCCGAGGGAGGGCTCGTCCAGCATCAGGATGTCCGGCTTCGACATCAGCGCCCTGCCGATCGCGACCATCTGCTGCTCCCCTCCCGACATCGTCTGCGCCAATTGGCGACGGCGTTCGGCGAGCCGGGGGAACAGCCCGTAGACAAAATCAAGCATCTTGCCCGCGTCAGCCTTCGCGCGCCTGGCATGGCTTCCAAGCCGCAGGTTCTCCGCCACGGTGAGTTCGCCAAAGATGCCTCGGCCTTCCGGGACGAGCGCGATCCCCTCCTCCACCATCAGATGGGCGTCGAGTTTCGTGACATCCTTGCCGTTCATGACGATGCTGGTGCCGGCCTCCGTCCCGACGAGCCCGGCGACAGCGCCGAGGAAGCTGGACTTTCCCGCGCCGTTGGCACCCAGGATGACGCAGATCTCGCCTTTGGAAACGCATGCGGAAACGCCTTCGAGCGCAACATGGCGTCCGTAGCGGACGCCGAGATTGGACACCTCAAGCATCGTCGTCGTCCCCCAGATAGGCGCGGACAACCTCCGGGTCGGCCAGGACGCTGGCCGAGATGCCGTCGGCGATCTTCGTACCGGAATTCATGACGACGCAGCGTTGGCAAAGCGAGCGGATGGCATCCATCACATGCTCGACCATGATGATCGTCCGGCCCTGCGCACTGATCTCGCGGATGAGCTCCATGCCGATCCTGAGTTCGCTGGGGTTGAGGCCGGCGAGCCACTCATCGAGCAGCAGGACATGAGGGTTGCTCGCAAGGGCACGGGCGAGCTCTATTCTCTTCTGGTCGATATAGGTCATTGCCGCCACGGGAATCTCCTCGCGGCCCTTCAACCCGACCCGTGCCAGCAGTTCGCGGGCAAGCGTCAGTGCCTCGCCGCCCCAGAGCCTGTTGTGCCCGAAGACGGCGCCGGCGACGACGTTCTCCACCGCGCTCATGGACGGCAGGACGCGTACCAGCTGGAAGGTCCGAGCAACCCCGATCCGGGCGATCTTGTGGGCTGCCAGTCCGGCGATGGGATGTCCGGACAGGAGAATATTGCCCGATGTCGGCGACAGCGCCCCCGATATGAGGTTGAGCATCGTGGTCTTGCCTGAACCGTTCGGGCCGATCAGTCCCAACAGCTCGCCCTCGGCGACCTCGAAACTCACATCGTTGACGGCGACGAGGCCGCCGAAGGCCTTGCGCACCCTGTCGATGGCCAGCAAAGGAACGCTCATCTCCCCTCCCCCACGGTCGTTGCCAGCAAGCTCTGGTCGGTTGGGCGGCGACGACGGAACAGGCTTTCCAGCTGGCCCGTGACACCGTCGGGAAGCACATAGACGATCGCTAGGAAAGCGATGCCGACGATCACCGCCGTCTGGTTAGGGAAGTGGCCCGAAATGAAGTCCATCACCAGGGTGAAAGGGACGACGCCGACCAGGGGGCCCCACAGGCGGCGTGTCCCGCCGAGCAGAGCCATGATGACCACGAGGAAGGACGTCATCGGATTGAAGGCCGCGTCCGGCGTGATGTAGGAATAACGAGGCGCCATGATCGCGCCGGCCACGGCAATGAAGGCCCCCGAGACCGCGAACAGGATGATCCTGGCGCGAGCGGTGTCGACGCCGACATGGCGCGCCACGGCCTCGTCACTGCCGATGATGCGCAACGCCAGGCCCAGCCGGGACCTGTTGATAAGCCACCCGGTCATGAACACGATCACCGTCAGCGCAAGCAGCATCCAGTAGAGATGCGCCTCGGTGAGATCGGTGAAGACGTATAGCCCGATCGTGCCGCCGAAATTGGTCTGCACCCAGGTCACGATCTGGCCCATGAGCTCGGCAAGGCCGAGCGTGAAGATCACGAAATAGACGCCTGAGAGCCTGAGGGTCGCCAATCCGACCAATATGGCCAGCAAGGCACCGGCGGCGACCGCGATGAGGATGAGCGCCGGGAAAGGCAGGACGTCGATGAAGATCGCGACCGAATAGGTTCCGACGCCGAAGAAGGCGGCGCTCGCCAACGAGACCAGGTGCGTGGGCCCGGAAAAGAGCGCCCAGGCCGTGCATATGGCCGCATAGAGCATGATGTTCACGCTGACCGACAGCCAGAACCCCTCGGTGACCAAGGGAAGAAAGGCCAGCACAGCCGCGCCGGCAAGGCCGACACCAACAGCCAGAAGTTCATTGCGCGGAATGTTCATCACGCCGGCCGCTTTCCGAAGATGCCCTGCGGCCGGAACAGCAGAACGAGGATGAAAAGGGCGTAGTTGGCCGCCAGCGTCAGCCCCGGGTCCAGCAGGCTGGCGACGAGCGTCTCGGTCAGGCCAAGCACGAGGGCGGCAAGAACCGCGCCACGAATGTCGCCGACACCGCCCATGATCACGATGATCAGCGCCTTCATGGTGAACAGCACGCCCATCGACGTGTTGAACGTGTAGAAGGTCGACAGCAGCGTGCCGGCGCAGGCCGTGATCGCTCCTCCGAGCGCAAAGGCGAAGGCCGCCGTCCGGCGCACATCGATCGCCACGAGCCTTGCGGCGCGCGGATCGACGGCGACCGCGCGAACGGCCGTGCCGCGGTCTGTGTGGTAGAGGAAGACGTAGAGAGCGGCGGCGATGACGGCCGCGGCGACACAGGCCACGACGCGGTTCAGGCCGAACGAGTCGCCCATGATCGAGAAGGGCTGGGCGAGGAACTCATAGTTGAAATAGGACCCGCCGAAGGCCTGCAGCATCAGCCCCTGGAACAAGAACAGCAGTCCGAAAGTCGCCAGGATCGAATCGACCTCGAGCATGCCGCGGTTCCTAGCCCGCTTCACCAGAGGCTGCATCAGCCAGGCATAAATCAGCCAGTTGACGACGAAGGCGCCGGGGCCGATCACCAGCAGGCCAAGGAGCGGATTGATCCCATAGCCTGTATACAGCCAGAAGGTGACGAAGCACGCGGCTACGAGCGTCTCGCCGTTGGCGAGATTCATTATCCGCGCCACGCCGTACTGGAGCGTGAGCCCGAGCGCGATGAGCGTATAGGTGCCCCCAAGGAGCAGGCCTGTCAGCAGGATGAGCATTGGCACTCTCGCAGTGAGGGCCTGGCGCCACGAGGACGCCGAGGCCCCTGGGAGGATCGGATCAGTTGCTGGGCCAGACGGGCTTGATCACTGGCTGCTGCGCGCCCTGGAGGTTCCCGGTCGCCCTGACGCCATGAACGACGCCATCGCTCCACTGGCCCACCGTCCAGTTGTTGTTGTTGATGTTATTGTCGAAGTGGACATCGCCGATGACGGTCTTGAAGGTGCCCGACTGGATTTCCTTGTTGAGCGCTTCCTTGTCCAGGCTGCCGACGTGCTCGACGGCCTGCTGCAGGATCTCCAGGCTGGCATAGGCCACCGGGCTCGCCCACCAATCAGCTTCCTGACCTGTCACCTCGAGGTGCTCCTTACGATAGGCCTGGAAGACGGGATCGCTCGCATTGACGCCGCCCATGATCAAGACCCCGTTGGCAGCGGTGCCAAAGCGCTTTCCGTAAGCGTCGAGATTGCCGCCGACACTGACGAAGAACGCCTTGACGTCGAACTTCTGCAACTGCGCCTGCTCGGTGAGAGCGAAGCTGTCCGGCGGGTAGGAGTAGGCGACGAAGGCGTCGGCATTCGCCGCCTTGGCGCTTGCTATCACGGGAGCGACGTCCTGGTTGCCAAGCGGATAGGAGCTTTCGTAGACGATATCGAAACCGGCCTGCTTGAGCGCGGGCTTGCCGGTCTTGATCATCTCGAGGCCGAAGGCATCGGAGACGTTGACCACCGCGACGCGGTTGCCGATCTTGCCGACGTCGCGCAGATCCTTGAGCGTGCCGACGATACCGTCGGCGATGCCCTGCGCCGGACCGAGCAGCCAGAACGTGTTCGGCCAGCGCTTGACGAATTGGTCGAGATCGTTGGCATTGCCGGTGGAGACGATCTGCGGATAGCCATATTTCGCGATCAGCGGGGCGGTCGCGAGATTGAGGCCTGTCGAATATGGCGGGATGATCAGGTCGACCTGGTCCTGGGTGGCAAGACGCTGAATGTTCTTGACCGCCTCTTCCGGCGACGACTTGTCGTCATACTCGACGATCTCGATCGGCCGCATCTGATCGCCGACCTTGAGGCCGCCGGCCTTGTTCACCTTCTCGGCCCACAGCTTGATGTTCGGCCAAAGGACACCTGACGCGCCGCCCGCGAGCGGCCCGGTCTTGGATGCGCTGACGCCGATCCTGACCGGCTCCTGCGCCACGGCGGCGCCGAACGTGCCGGCCACCAAGGCCGCCGAAAGCATGAGTACGTTGAAACTGCGTCGCAACATCGATTCCTCCCAGTTCTGGTTGCAGGGAGCGCTCCCTCGCCTCGCGGCTCGCGAGAACGAGTTGATCGCCCGGTCCTCCTAGCGAAAAATTGCTTAGGCCATTTTCCTCCGATGATCCAGCTAATTTCGTAATATCTAATATTTTCGTTATTTTTTGCGAGTGACGATATTCCTTGCCCCACCCGAGGCGACTTGGCCGGAGCACGACAGTTGCGTCCTCCAAGACCGCTTTCGCCTCACATCATCAAGATACCATATAGTATTCAGATACGATAAAGGATGTCAATGCCAAAAGTCTGCCGGTGCGCTCTGCTTCCCTGCTTTGTCCGTCAGGCGATACGGAAACGCGGGGCTAGCCGGACCGGCCTCATTTCGAGCTCGCCAGGGCCTCGAGCGTCAGCACCGGATCCGCTACCTGAGCGGGGTCGGGGCTAGCCGACAGGGCAAGGAGGCGCTTTCCGATCAGATAGTCGCGCGGTGCATTCAGCCCGTCGACGGCGACGAACTGCCCCTGGCGGTAGTACCAGTGAGACCGTCCTGGGCCCACCCCCTGCCTGACAACCACCGTATCGCCCGGTCTGGACAGGCCGGCGATCTGCAGCTTGAGATCGAACTGATCCGACCAGAACCACGGCTTTGGCTTATAAGGCTGGTGCGCGCCCATGATGTTGCGGGCGACCAGGTCGGCGCTGTCGATGGCGTTGCCGACGCTCTCCATCCGCAGCCCTCCTCCCGGCAAGGAAAAGTTGGCACAGTCACCAGCAGCCCAGATGAACGGGTCGTCCGTGCGTCCGTAAGCGTCGACGGCGATGCCGTTGTCGACGACAAGGCCTGCCTCAGCCGCCAGCGCCGTTTGCGGCATGCCGCCGATCCCTGCCACCACGACGTCGGCGGCGATAATCGTGCCGTCGTCGAGCTTTGCACCGGCCACGTGGTCAGTGCCCAACAACTCGTTCACCGCCTTGCCGAGATGGAACGTCACGCCCCTGGACCGGTGAAGGTCTTCGACAGCCCTCGCCGTTTCCGCCGAGGCCACCCGCGCTAGCGGCCGATCGGCGGCTTCCACGACATCCACTGTCATGCCGAGCCCACGCGCGACGGCGGCGATCTCGAGGCCGATATACCCACCGCCGATGACAAGGAGCTTGCCACGCGTTTCGAGCGCAGGCCGCAATGCATCGATGTCGGCGAGCGTGCGGATCGTGAAGATGCCCGCAAGGCCGCGCGAAATCGCCTGCGGAAGCTTTCGGGCGGTCGCTCCGGTTGCGAGCACGAGATGATCGTAGGCAAGCATGCCGCCATCGGCGAGATACACGCACCGCCGGCCCCGGTCGATGGATGCGACGCGCGTTCCCAGTCGCAACGCGATCCGGTTCTTTGCATACCAGTCCTCTGCTTTCAGCTTCAACCGGTCCCGTTCGAATTCGCCCAGAAGATAGGCCTTCGACAGCGGAGGACGCTGGTAGGGAGCATCGGCCTCGTCCCCGATCAAGGTGAGCGATCCCACAAAACCGTTCGCCCGCAGCTTCTCGGCCGTGGACAGGCCGGCCTGTCCGGCGCCGACGATCACGATGCTGCTTTCGTTGCCGGGCATGGCGGCGGCGGGATGGTCGATGTCGTGGGTCATGGCCCGCCGCAATCGCTAAGCGGCCGGAATGCGGACGGAAACGTTGTCCAGCGCGTCGCTGACCTTGATCTGGCAGCTCAGCCGGCTTCCAGGTTCACGCGGTGCTTCGGCGAAGTCCAGCATGTCGTTTTCATGTTCGCTGATGGGTCCGAGCGCCGACATGATGTTCTCGGGAAGCACGACATGGCATGTGGCGCAGGCCGCCGAGCCGTTGCATTCGGCGATGATGCCCGGCACGCTGTTTTCAAGTGCGGTTTCCATCAAGGTGCGGCCGTTCTGGGCCTCGACGGCGAGTTCCGCGCCGTCCGCGAGGAGGAACCTGATTTTCGGCATGACAGTCTCCTCAAGCGTCCCAGACAACGGGCATGTGCGTGGGGCCGCGAAACACCCAGCCGCGGATGCGGACGAGTTCCGGATCCTTGAGCTTGAGATTGCGCAGCCGCTCGAACACCGTCGGCACGGCGATCTGGCTCACCAGCGCGCGCGACACCCAGGTGCCGGCGCAGAAATGCGATCCGGCGCCGAACGCCAGGTGGGACTTCTTCTCCCGGAACACATCGAATTTCTCCGGATCGCTGAAACGGCTGTCGTCGTGGTTGGCGGCGCCGACGCATAGACCGACCTGTTCGCCCTTGCGGACCAGCGTCCCCGAGATCTCGACGTCACGGGTCAGGCGGCGCGGATACATGCCGATCGGCGAAATCCAGCGCACCGCTTCCTCGAAGGCCTGTCCCCAGAGCGAAGGCTCGGCGCGAATGCGCGCGAGCTGGTCCGGGTTCTGCAGCAGGCCCAGGATCAGCGTAAGGATCGAGTCGCGGGTCTCATTCAGCCCGCCCCCGATCGCGACCTTGATGTTGGCGTAGATCTGCCCGACCGTCTGAGGAGGATCGGCCTGGAGCATCGAAGACAGCATCGAAGGATTTGGATTGTCCCGATGATGGGGAAGCATCCTGTCGACGGCGCTCTCGACGCCGCTGGCTGCCTCCTTCGCCTTGCAAGCGATCTCCGGGTTGTGCGAGTAGTTGCCGGAACCGTCGATCAGCGACTGCGACCACAGTGCCATCGTGCGCCAGTCGACGCCGTCGAAACCCAGTATGTCGGCCAGTGCGCGCGCCGCGATCGGCGCCGCGAGTTCCTCGAAAAGCTCGGCCTCGCCCTTGTGCTCGATCTGCGAAATAACGTCGTCGCAAATCGCCCGCATGGGGTCGGCCCAGCACCGCTTGACGACGCCAGGCCGCAGGCTCGGATCCATCGCCGCCCTTTCACGGGCATGATCGTCGCCGTCCTTGCGCATCAGGTTCGACCCGATCACCGTGTTCAGCAGCGACTGCGGATTGATGGAGGAAAACGTCTCGGGGTCGCGCTCGATGGCCATGATGTCGTCGAAGCGCGTGACCATCATGATGTTGGCCGCCTCGACCTTGACGACCGGCCCGAGGTCGCGGACGCGCTTGAAGACCGGATACGGATTGGCAAGCAGGTCTTCGAACGCAACGTCGTCGACCACTTTCACGGCTTCGCTCATGATTTCCTCCCTGTCGACAGACGAGGTACGAAATCGACGTGTATTCAGCAATGCGATGGGTTAGATAGAGGTCATCGAAAATTTGCATGGAGGAGAAGGCGGTGCTCTCCGACGAACTTGCCAGTGTAGATCTCGCCACGCTGCAGACGCTTGTTGCTGTCCAGGACCGCGCCTCGTTTTCCGACGCCTCCCAGCTTCTCGGCGTCAACCAGTCCACCATAAGCTACGCCATCAAGAGGCTGCGAAAGGCCTTCAACGATCCGCTGTTTGTCCGCCAGGGTAATTCGATCGTGGCAACCGATAAGGGCGAACAGCTGGCCCAGCAGGCACGCGGCATCCTTGAGCAGATGGCGGCGCTTTCTTCGCCGTCGGGTTTTGACCCAGCCACGGCCGAAGGAAGCGTGACGGTGTCCTGCAACCATCATGAGCGGATGTTTCTCATTCCGGACTTTCTGCGGCGCGCGCAGAAGGAGGCGCCGCAGGCGACGATCCACATTTTCGAGTCCGCCGTCGACGGCAAGCAGCAGCTGAAGGAGAACACCTGCGATATCGTGCTTGGCCCGGTCTCGATTCTCGGGGACATCTACTACCGCAGGAAGATGTTTTCGGATCACTATACGTGCGTCATGGACCCGGCGCACGAGCTCACGCGCGGAGCACTGACGCTTGAGCGCTATTGCGCCTCGCGGCATGTCGCGGTCACCCATAACGGGCGCTGGGAGGCTCTCTATTTCGCCGCGCTGCGCGCCAGGGGCATCGAGTTGGAGCCGGACGTCACCGTCTCCAGCCATGACATACTGGAACGCCTGATACCGGCCTCCGAATTGGTGGCGACGATTCCGTATCGACTGGCGCGTCGCCTTTCGGACAGGCTCGCTTTGCGTCCCTTCCCGATGGACGTCTTCATCCAGGTCGACATGTACTGGACCGAGCGCACGCACCATTCCGGCCTGCACCGCTGGGCCCGCCAGATCCTGGCCGAGGTCGCCGAGAAGAATCTCGGCGACGAGGACTCGCACAAGGCAAGAAGGAGCGGCAGCCTGCCGGGTGGACAGTAGGTCTCGGAAACCGGTTGTTGCGCAAGCGGAGAACCGGCACCTTATGGCGGGGCGGGACACGCTTTGCGCGCCGGACAGGCCGCGCCGAATGGGCGGTCCGCCCGGGGTGGCGCCGCCTAGGCCGTGGTCGCGCCGAGCATGACGACCGAGACCGTCACGGGCTCGGCGAAAGGATTGCGCCAGGCGTGCCGCGCGCCCTGCTGCACGACCGTATCGCCCTGCTTCAGCTCGACGGTCTTGCCGTCGTCGAGCTCGAGGACAAGCCGGCCCCTGACAACGGTCACGTAGTCGACCGTTGGCGTCTGGTGCATGCCGGGATTGTCCATCTCGAAGCACTCGGCGATGCCGGGCGCGGCCTTCAGGTGCTCCGGACCGGCCAGCTCGGGCTTCCAGTCGGGCGACATCATCACGCTGTCCGGCGGAAAGGTGATCATCCAGAACACCGAACCCCCGACCGAAGCGAGCATCGTGCTCTCGCTCGCCATCGGATCGGCGCCGTCCCGTCTGGCCAGATCCGGCGTCCCGTCGATCTTCCACTGCGGAGACGAAACGAAACCGGGCGTGTGCTGCAGCGCCATCTCGCGCGGCGAGGAACCGTCGCTGATGAATACCGATTTTCCTGCGGCGTTCTTTCCAGTTACAACGCGGCGAATCTTCATGTCTTGATCCTCCCAGACAACATGGATACCATTCGGTATCAGCATACTAATGCGTATTCAACTACGGATGGATCACAAAATTCGAAAACCCGCCATGGCGCTGGGCGATGCCCGAGATGGCCTCATTGACCTTGCTCATGGGCGTCGCTTGGGTTTCCAGGAGATCGAAGCTGACCTTGCCGATCCCGACGAGGTCGGCCATTTCCTGGCCCTCGGATGTCGTCAGCCAAGCCGAACCGATAAGACGCTGGTTGCGGTCCATCATCATGTGCACGTCAATGGGAACCGCGCCCATCACGGCGCCGATGTCGACGGCGGTGCCGCCGCGGCGCAACGCCCTCACGCCCGCCAGGAAAGGGTCTTGCGGCGTGCCGGGGCCGTTGCAGTCGATAAAGGCGTCGACACCCTCGCCATGCGACGTCTTGGAACGGGCCCATTCGTCTGCCGATCCGTCATCCAGCGAATGCGTCTCGATGATGCCAGGCGCCAGCGCTTCGATCTCCTTCAGCAGCTTCCTGTCACGACCGGTGCCGAGGATCTTCTTGACTCCGAAGGACGGACCGAACACCGCGATCGATATGCCGAGTGTGCCGGAGATGCCATTGACGAGGATCGTGTCGCCGGGGCCGACCTGGGCCTTCTTCAGGGCGGAATAGCCGGTGCCCATGTAGCCGAGCCGTGCCGCCTGATCGAAGGTCATGTTGTCGGGCAGCGCCACGATCGCCGATGCCGGCGCGGCCATGTACTCGGAAATGCCGCCGACGGGGTAATCTCCGAATGTCTGCAGCGCGTCGTGGCTGAAGCCGAAATAGCCCTGGAAGGCGTAGTGGCGACAGGAGATCGTATCGCCGCGCCGACAATGACGGCAGCTGCCGCAGGAGCGCCCCGGATTGACGTAGACGCGATCTCCGGGTTTCAGACTGTGGACCTGGCTGCCGACCGCGGCGATTTCGCCAGCCGGGTCGAGGCCAAAGATCGCCGGCAGCGGCGGTTGCGGCATGTGGGGGAACCAAGTCGGCCACATCGCCAGGATATTGGCAAGGTTCGGCACGATGCCGCACGATTTGACGCGGACGAGAACGTCCATCGACCCAAGCTTCGGGACCGGCACTTCCTCGATCCTCAGCTGGCCGCCGATCTCGTGCATGCGCGCGGCCTTCATCGTCTGCGGAATTGCTGTCACGTCGATACCTCCCGTTCGCTCAAACCACTGCATGCCGAGCTTTTCGGCGCACATATGGGCCTCCTCCCGAGGCCAGTTCGGTGGTCGCATAGTTTTTTCGAAATATCAATCTTTTTTCGTAACTTTATGATGATGACCGAGGACCGGCGCCAGCAGAAGCGGCGATTAGGCCATTTCCATCCAGATCGGTGCGCTTTGCCGGTTTCTCTCATGGCTTGCATATTTTCGAAAACCCGCTTTACTCCGGGCCAGAAGTACCTGCTTTCAGGGGTACGTCCTAAATGGGTGAGCTTTTGAAATTCGCTTCTTTCGTTGAACGCAACGGTGCCGGCTACGGAATTGTTGAAGGTGAAATGATCCTGCGGCTGGATTCCATTCCCGATGCACCACCGGATCTGAAAACCTATCTCAGCATCCGCTTTCCCGACCTCGCTCCCCGCGAAATGGAGTTCGAGACCTTGCCACTGGCCGGCGTCAAACTGCTCCCTCCAATACCTAACCCAGGCAAGATTTTCTGCGTCGCTACCAATTTCCATGAGGAGGACAAGGCAGCGCCGCAATTTCCGCTCCTATTCATGCGCCACGCGGAAGCGCAGACCGGTCACGGAGGCGCCATCCTGAAGCCTGCGGTTTCCGACAGGCTGGATTTCGAGGGCGAGTTGGCGGTGATCGTCGGCCGCCGCGCGCACAAGATCGCACCTGCTGAGGCGATGGCATATGTCGCCGGCTATGCCTGCTTCAACGAGGGCAGCGTCCGCGACTGGCAGAAACACTCGAGCCAGTTCACGCCCGGAAAGAACTTCTACCACAGCGGCGCGTTCGGCCCCTGGATGGTCTGTACGCACGAGATTCCTGACCCGGCGCGCCTCCGCCTTGAGAGCCGGGTCAATGGCGTGACCAGGCAGTCGATCCCGATCGATCACATGATCTTCGATGTCCCCTGGCTCATCTCCTACATCTCGACCTTTGCTCCGCTCGATCCCGGCGACGTCATCGTTACCGGCGCCCCCTCGGGCTTCGGCGCAAGCCGCAATCCGCCGGAGTTCCTTTTCCCCGGCGATGAGGTCGAGATCGAAATCCGGGGCATTGGAATCCTGAGGAATACGGTGGCCGAAGACAGATCCGACTCCTGATATTTCGCAATAACATATTATTTTCGAAATTTGTTTGCCATCTGACCGAGTTTGATCTAAGCAGGTCGCCAGGGCAGCGGCCGTAGGAGGATAATGGTGATGCACCTGGTGTTTGGGGTCGGTCACATAAAGCTGAATGTCCGCGACATAGGGGCCGTGATCCACGACTCGACGGAAATCCTCGGTTTGCGGGTCACCAGGCAGGCGACGGACGAGACATGGCTGAGCTCGAACGGCCGCAAGGCCGAGCTTGTGCTTCTTAGCTCCGATGAGAATTCATGCCACACGATCGGGCTCGAAGCGTTGACCGCCGAGGCTGTCGCGGAAGCGGCCGCGCGGGTGGACGATGCCGGCTGCCGGATCCTCTCGCGTGAACCGAGCTTAGCCTGCTGCGACGCCGGCGTGACCTTCGCGACGCCGGACGGATTGCGCTTCGAGGTGCACACCCCGGCGCGCGACGACATGTACAATCCGCGCTACCCGACCAACGGCATCAAGCCGCGGCGGCTCGACCACATCAATCTCATCACCCCCGACCCGGTCGCCACAAGGCGACAGCTCTCCGAGATTTGCGGCATGCAGCTCACCGAGCGCATGGTCAACGAGGCTTTGAGCTGGATGCATGGCGGCAACCGCCAGCACCACATTCTGGGCCTGGTGAAGGGTCCGGTCGGGCTTCACCACTACTCCTTCGAATTCAGCCACTTCAGCGACTACTGCCGGCTCGGCGACATTCTCGACGGGTTCGACCGCCAGGTTCTTTGGGGGCCGGGCCGCCATCGTCCGGGCGACAACACCTATGCCTACTACCTAGATGCCAGCGGAGCGATGGTCGAGTGCTCCGGCGCCATGCATACCGTCGCCGACGATGCCCATTTCGAGCCCAATGTCATTAGCAACCTGGAGCGCCCGGGAAACGTCCGCCAGATGAATGTCTGGGGTTCTCCCGCCCCCCAGGAATGGCGCGAGCACCATTTTCCATTCGCCAAGATCGACTGATCCGGAAGGCGCGGCGGCAGACCACACAGGGAAGCAAGGCCAAGCAGCTCGACTCGGGCGGGGCGCTGCTTCGCATAGGAGATTGTTATGCAGGAAAAACTCACGTTCGAATCCGACGGCCTGAAACTGTCGGCGGTTCTGCACATTCCCGACAGCCACCGTCCCGGACAGAAGCTGCCGGCGTTCATCGTCTGCCACGGCTTCGTCGGTTCCAAGGACGAGTCGCACGCCCAGATCCAGGCGGAGATGATGGAGACGTTCGGCTATACCGCGCTGCGCTTCGACTTCCGCTGCTGCGGCGAGAGCGAGGGCGAGCGCGCCCAGGTGCGCTGCTTCGATCAGGTCGCCGACGCAAAGAACGCGCTGACCTTCCTTGCCGGGCGCCCCGAGATCGACCCGAAGCGGATCGGCATCACCGGCCACAGCTTCGGCGCCGCGGTTTCGGTCTATACAGCAGGCGTCGACGAGCGGTTCGCCTGCGTCATCTCCTCATGCGGCTGGGGTCACGGCGAGCGGAAGTTCCGCGGCCAGCACCCCACGCCGGAGGCCTGGGAGCGCTTCATGGGCCTGCTCGAGAAAGGCCGCGAGCACAAGCGCGCGACGGGCGAGAGCATGTGGATCTCGCGGTTCGACGCCGTGCCGATCCCGGAAAAATTGCGCAAGAATCTGTCGCCGAAGGCGATCATGGAGATCCCGACCGAGACGGCATGGAGCATGATGAACTTCAGGGCGGAAGACGTGGTTGCCAACATCGCGCCCCGCCCTGCCCTGTTCTTCCACACCGCCGACGACATCATCACGCCGACCGAGCAATCCATTCGCCTGTTCGAGAAGGCCGGGCAGCCGGCCGAGCTGATGCTGATCTCGGGCACCGCTCACTTCCCGCTCGCACCGGAAGACGCGCCGCGCACCAAGATGATGCTCAAGGGCTGGCTCGATAAATTCTTCCCGGCAACGCCGGCAGCTTGAGGTCGATGCGGCCAGACCAGGAGACATTCGGCATGCCCGTCGTCCAGGAAAGCGAACTGACCAATTTTGCGACCGCACTGCTCAATGCTGCCGGCTATACGCCGGACGAGGCGGTGCAGAGCGCGCGGTTGTTGGTCTGGGCAAATCTGCGTGGCGCGGATTCGCACGGTGTTCTCAGGATCCCGCGCTACATCGAGATGATCGAGACCGCTGTCGTGCGCTCCGGTCAACAGCCGAAGCTGATCCGGGAATTCGGGGCGACTTGCGTCTTCGACTACGGAAAGGCGCCGGGCGCCGTCGCCATGATGCACGCGGCCGGCAAAGCCGCCGATTTGGCGGAAACGTTCGGCATCGGCTTGTGCGGCGCCCGCGATATATCCCATGCTGGCGCAATCGGCTATTTCACCACCAACTTGTCCGAACGCGGTCTCATCGGCATCGCCATGACCGCATCAAGACCGCTCATGAGCTATTTTGGCGCAAAGGGCGAGGCCCTGTCGACCAATCCGCTGTCGATCGCCGTGCCACGGCCTGATGGCGCCGATCCGATCGTACTCGACATGTCTACCGCCGCCGTTGCGCTCGGCAAGATCATGGCGGCCAAAGATTCGGGCAAACCAATCCCCAAGGGCTGGGCCATCGACGCCAACGGCGTCGAAACGCAGGACCCGCATGCAGTGGCGGCCATCCTGCCCATGGCCGGACCGAAGGGATCCGGTCTGTCGCTGATGATTGAAATTCTGTCGAGCGTGCTGGTGGGCAACGCCGTCATCGCGCCGTTCCTGCGCGGCGAGAAGAACGGCGGCTTCAATGGCCTTATGCTTGCCATCAATCCGGCGGCCTTCGGCGACAGCTCGTCCTTTCTCGCCTCGGTGGAAAGCCTCGCCGGCGCGATCCATGCGCTCGATCCGGCAGCCGGCTCCGATGGCGTGAGATTGCCCGGCGAACGCGGGTTCCAGACCAGGCGGGAGCGCACCGCCAACGGCATCCCGCTGGCAAAGGGCACGGCCAGGAACCTCACCGATGCAGCCGTTCGGCTGGGGCTCACAGTGCCGACTTTCCTGCAGTGATGCCGCGCGGCAGTTCGCACCGTTCCGGTCAACAGAGGACCGAAACCAACGAGGGTCTCACTGATGACGCCAGATGAGGCGGACGTCGTTGTGGTTGGGCTCGGGCCGGTCGGCATCACCTTGTGCAATCTTCTTGCGGCCGCAGGCGTCAGGGTAGAAGGCGTTGACGCCGCTGACGACGTCTACGCACTGCCTCGCGCGATCGGCATGGACCATGAGGTGATGCGGGTCTTCCAGAACATCGGCGCGGCCGAGGCCGTGGCCGCAGCGACAGGGCACTATCGCCCGTCGGAATACAGGTCTGCCGACGGTGTCCTGTTGCGCCGGTTCGAGTCTCCTTCCGAGCCCTACCCGCTTGCCTGGCCGCCCTACCAGACCTTCCTGCAGCCCGAGCTTGAACGGGCTCTGCGTGCCAACGGCAAGAGGTTCCCCAACCTGACGCTGCGCACAGGAATGGAGCTCGTCGGCCTTGAGAACCCCGAAAGGCCGGTCCTGACGTTGCGCGACAAGGCGAGCGGCGAGTGTACGAGGCGCACTCCGCGCTATGTCGTCGGTTGCGACGGCGCGAACAGCTTCATCCGGCGCAGGCTCGGCGTCGCGCTGGAGGACCTCGACTTCGACGAACCCTGGCTCGTGGTGGACATGATACTGGAGGACCCGCACGCGCCGTTGCCGGAGACCAACGTCCAGTTCTGCGATCCCGCCCGCCCGCACACGTACGTGAGCGGGCCTGATCGGCTACGACGCTGGGAGTTCATGATCCTGCCGGGTGAAAATCCGCTGGAGATCAACCGCCCGGAGCGCATCTGGCAATTGCTTTCGCGCTGGCTTCGGCCGGACCAGGCCAGGCTATGGCGCTCGGCGACCTACAACTTCCACGCACTTGTTGCGGAGCAGTGGCGGGTGGGCAGTGTCTTTCTCGCCGGCGATGCCTGCCACATGACCCCGCCGTTTCTCGCGCAGGGGATGGTGCAAGGCATCAAGGATGCAGCCAATCTTGCATGGAAGCTGGCCCATGTGATAGACGGCGGATCGGAGCTCCTCGACACCTACCAGGCCGAGCGCAGGCCGTTCATGCGCGAAGTCATCGACATCACCAAGCGGCTTGGGCAGTTCATCTGCGAGCTGGATCCGGACAGGGCGCAGGCGCGCGATACCGAGATGGCTGCGGCCATGCAAGCGGGCCAAGGTGTTCATATCCGGCAGAACCTCTTTCCGCCCATCCGTCATGGGCTTGTCGCCAGCAACATCGACGGCTCGCCGAGCCCTGGCACCGGTGAGCCGTGTCCTCAGCCCTGGATCGTCGCGCCTTTCGGCCGGATGCGACTAGACGATGCGTTGCCGCCGGGATTCCAGCTTCTCATCGCCGGCAACATGGAACCCTCGCCCAATCTTTTGGACAAGGCGCGCGAGGTGGGCATTACCGTACATCGCGTGGCGCAGGAGAGATCCTACCCTTCGCTGCTGGTGGAGGAAGACCGCGTCCTCGCGGACTGGCTGACCTCGAAGGGCGCGCGCGCTGTCATGGTGCGGCCCGACCATGTGGTTTTCGGTACGGCCGCTGACGCAAGGGAGGCCGAGCAGCTCGTGTGTCAGCTGCAGATGATGCTGGTGGCGGCACCCGACAAATGACAGGGCGCGCGCCTGAACGGCCCCGGGTGCGAACCAGGGCGGGCCGATACGCCCACCCTATCCGCGGGCAGCCGGCCGCTTCATGTGCCTGTAGAGATGCGCCTCGTGCATCGAAGTGAGCGTGGCCCTCACCATTTCGCCCGGCGAATCGTCCTTCATGAAGCTGGAGAGGCCGCCGTAGATGAGTTCCAGAACGACGCCGCCCACATAGAGTGGTTCGATATCGGCACCGCCATGGGGAAAAAGCTTTCCGGACAGCAACTTGCCCAGGCCCTCCCACTGGTCCTTGAACAGGCGCAGATGCCGCTCTTCCAGTGTGTTGTCGCGGCGGGCGATCCGTAACAGGTCGATGGCAAGCGTTCCCCAGCGCTTGTCCTTCGCCCGCTGGTTGGCCCAATCGCACATCGCATCGATGATCTCTTTCGGGTCATCGTAGCCGTCGAGCAGGCCGGTGAGCTCGACCACGTCGCCGCCGGCATGGCGCTCGAGCAGTTGAAGGAAGATGTCTTCCTTGTTCTCGAAATTCGAATAGAAGGCGCCCTTCGAATATCCGGCCTCTTCCGCGATGCGTTCGATGGTCGCCCCGGAATAACCGTCGCGAGCCACGACTTCGCTCGCCGACAGCAAAAGCTTCTCGCGGGTCAGAGCCTGGCTCTGTTCGCGCGTCAGTCGCGCCATTCTCTATCCTTCCAAGCCATTCATTGGGATACCTTTGGTATCCGAATCGGCCGAAGGTTAGAAGGCCGAAACAATACAGGCAAGCGCCCAGAAGATCGGGTATTCGGGACCCATCAACTGCCAGCGCCAGCGCAGGCCGTTGATCCGCACCACCGCATAGGCCGCTCCCAGCAAGACGGCCACGCCGCACGCCGCAGCCCATCGCGGATAGATGTCGAACACCATTCCAACGGCGGCAACAAATTCCAGCGCAACCGTCAGCACGATGAAAGGTTTTCCTGGCTTCAGCCCGGCGGCCTCGAACGTCTTCGTCGCCTTTTCGAAGTTCCTGACCTTTCCAATGAGATGCGGAATGAACCAGATCCCGCACAGAATGCGCAACAGATCGATCGGCGTTAGCGTAAACTCAGGCACTGATCCCTCCATGTAGAACGACGAAAGGACCGCCCGGCCCTTCCTCCCGTCCTTGTTGCCGAATCGGGCGACGCTCTCTCATCCAGCGGAGCCGAAGCGTTCGTCGCCATGCCGCAACCGATGCGGCGTTCGCCGACATTTCCCGCAAATTCTGTCGTCAGTGGAAATCGGCTCTTGCGTCATCCAATCCAGATACTATACGGTATCCACAGTCTACGAGGAATGTCAACGAGACATCTCCGCGAACTGGCATACTGGGAGGAACAGACGATGACGATCATGATGCGGGCGGCACGGCTTCATGCCGTGAACGAACCGATGCGTGTCGAGGAAGTGGCGAAGCCGATGGCATCCGGCACGGATGTGGTCGTCGAGGTCAAGGCCTGCGGGATGGTGCCCAATCTCGCGAACGTGCTCAACAACTGGGAGACCTGGTACCCGCATCAGCCGCTGCCGGCGAAGCCCGCGATCTTCGGCCTCGACCCTGCGGGTATCGTGCATCAGGTCGGCGAACAGGTCGTGGCGATCAAGCCGGGTGACCGCGTGTATGTGAACCCGCTGCGATCCTGCGGCGCATGTCATGCCTGCGTCAGCGGCCATCAGGCGAAGTGCGAATACTTCACCTTCAACGGCTATTTCGGCTTCAACAGGAACAGCCTGGAAATCTACAAGCGCTATCCTGAAGGGGGCTTCGCCCAGTTCATGCGCGCGCCCCAGAATGCGATCGTCAAGATCCCCGACAACATGACCTACCCACAGGCGGCCCGCATGGGTTACCTTGGCACGGCGTATTCCGCGCTCAAGAAGTTCGGCGTACCGGCCGGCAAGTCGCTGATCATCAATGGTGCAACGGGCACGCTGGGCGTCGGCGCGACACTCTTCGCGCTCGCCATGGGCGTCTCGACGATCTACGCGGTAGCACGCGGCAAACCTCTGCTCGAGCGGCTGAAGCAGCTTGCCCCGAACCGGATCCAGACTTTCTCCAACCAGGACGGGAAGGTCGCCGACTGGGTCCGCTCGCAGACCGGCGGTCTCGGCGCCGACTTCATGCTCGATTGCCTCGGTGCGGTGGCCGACGTCAACGCCATGAAGGACGCCATGATGGGCGTCAAGCGCGGCGGCCGCATCGTCAACATCGGCGGTACCGGCAGCGACTTGCTGTTCAACACCAAATGGTGGATGGACAATTCGATGGAGCTTCTCGGCTCGGCCTGGCTGACCACGGCCGAGGGCATGGAGATCGCCGAAATGATCGGCTCCGGAGCGATCGATCTTTCGGGGCTGGAGGCGCGGACGTATCCGCTGGAGCGGATCAACGAGGCCATCAATGGCGTCGCCTCCGGTGACGGCGGCTTCACCAACTACGTGCTCGAGCCATAGGCGGGACATCGGCATCGGCGGACCTCACCGTCCGCCGCTTGCCGGAACCGCGGAACGGCGCAGCGGATCGACGATGCGTCACCTTGTGCGTGAAGAGAACGAAATGATCATCGACTGCCACGGCCACTACACGAGCGAACCACCTGGGCATCATGCCTTTCGCAAGATGCAGCTCGAGTTCGTCGAAGGCAGGCGCGACGCCATGCCCGTCTATCCCGGCATCGCCGACGACGTACTAAGGGCGACGATCGAGCACAACCAGTTGCGCCTGCAGCGCGAACGCGGCACGGACCTGACCATCCTGTCGCCTCGCGCTTCGGGCATGGGCCACCATATCGGCAGCGCCGAGAACAATGCCGAATGGTCGCGCGTCTCCAACGACTCGATCGCCCGCATAGTCGACATGTTCCCGGCCAACTTCGCGGGCGTATGCCAGCTGCCGCAATCGATGAGCGGCGACCTCAAGCCGGTCCTTGCCGAGCTCGAGCGCTGCGTCCTCGAACTCGGCTTCGTCGGCTGCAACCTCAACCCTGATCCGTCTGGCGGCTTCTGGTCGGCACCGCCGATCCACGACCCGTACTGGTATCCGCTCTTCGAGAAAATGGTCGAGTTGCAGGTGCCGGCCATGATCCATGTCTCCGGCTCCTGCAGTTCCTGCCTGCATACGACCGGCGCGCATTACATCAACGCCGACACCGCAGTGTTCATGCAGCTGATCCAGGGCGACCTGTTCAGCGCGTTTCCCGGTCTCAGGCTGATCATCCCGCACGGCGGTGGTGCGGCGCCCTATCACTGGGGACGCTATCGCGGCCTGGCGATGATGTTGGACAGGCCGGTACTGGCCGAGCATCTGATGCGCAACGTCTTCTTCGACAGCTGCGTCTATCATCAGGCAGGCATCGACACGCTTTTCCGCGTCGTCGGCCCGGCCAACGTCCTGTTCGGCTCCGAACTGCTCGGAGCGGTCAAGGCCATCGATCCGGAAACCGGCTTCGCCTTCGACGACACGCGGCGCTACGTCGACGCGCTTTCGCTCAATGAGGTCGAACGGCACGCCGTTTTCGAAGGCAATGTCCGAAAGGTCTATCCGAGGCTTGATGCGCGGCTGAAGGCACAAGGACGCTAGACCAGCCAATGAGCACTGTTCGGGTGCGTCGCCGGATGCCGCACCTCATCGTTCCGGGAGAACACCTATGGCCAGAGTCGTCACGAAGACCGAGCGCACACCGATCGAGACCTGCGAGGCTCTTGGCCGGCTTGGCGTGGCCACGGTTCACGAGGCGCGGGGGCGGACGGGCCTGCTCGCCACGCGCCTGCGGCCCATCTACGACGGCGCCAGGATTGGCGGCAACGCGCTGACTTGCGAAGTCGCGCCGGGCGACAACTGGATGATCCATGTCGCGCTGGAACAGGCGCGGCCAGGCGACATCCTGGTCGTCGCCCCGACCTCGCCCTGCGAGGACGGCTATTTCGGCGACCTGCTGGCCGAGTCGGCCAAGGCGCAAGGCATCAGAGGCCTCATCATCGATGCGGGCGTGCGCGATGTCTTGACCCTGCGCTCCATGGCGTTCCCGGTCTGGTCGAGGGCGATCAGCGCACAGGGGACGGTCAAGGAGACGCTCGGCAATGTCCAGGTACCGATCGTCTGCGCCGGCGCCCACATTCGGCCGGGCGACGTAGTCGTGGCCGATGACGACGGCGTGTGCGTCGTGCCGCGCGAAACCGCGGAAAAAGTCCTCGAAACTGCCCGCAAACGCGAGGCGACGGAAGAAAAAAAGCGAAGCCTTTATGCAGCCGGCAAGCTAAGTCTCGATGTCAACGACATGCGCGAGCGCTTGCAGCGCAACGGCCTCATCTACGATAGCTGCAAGAGGGGATAGCGTTGATTTCCCGCTAAACAACGCTAAGGGAGAACGAAGCCTGAACCCGTCAAGCCGCCCGCTGCTTACCCGACAGCACGTCGCCAAGGCGGTTCAGGGACGCATCGGGG
The DNA here is from genome assembly GCF_055811385.1 of Mesorhizobium sp. WSM4849. NCBI lineage: Bacteria > Pseudomonadati > Pseudomonadota > Alphaproteobacteria > Hyphomicrobiales > Phyllobacteriaceae > Mesorhizobium > Mesorhizobium sp. WSM4849. The sequence continues at coordinate 126,027 of NZ_JBVVPW010000013.1, read as the reverse complement.
CTCGGCTTTCTAGCCCAGGCGCGGCAGTAGATCGCCGCTGTAGAAGAAGACCAGCGTTGCCAGTGTCAGTGCCATGGCGGCGATGCTGCCGGCGAAATAATCGAGGAGCGCGGCAGAGCCACTCAGGCCGGAACCCCGCGGCACGGCGACGATCTGGACCGCGACACCCGTCACCAGCCCGAGCGCATTGCCGAGATTGTAATATCCGCCGGGACCGACCATGCGTGAGCGGATTGCAGCGGTAAACCGCGACCGCGCCCGCACCGCCCGATCCCAATCGAGGATAGCGCTTTTCGGCCGCAGCTTCGGTAACGGTTTTTCGTCGAATTCGCAGATTTCCCGTCGCTGCCGAGAACGGCATTGATGCTATCCGCCGTGTTTCCCCAGGAAAGCCTCGGCCGAACGTTGGCGGAAATCGTCAAGTGCGTGTCTGATCATTCGGATGCTAGCGCACGTCCAGACCAGTTGCGCCAGAATCGGTCATTTCTGGATGATTACGGATTGTCCGCTCGCGCAGTCACTGAGGACATTGGCAACGCAGGATAGCAGCTGCCGGGAAAGGAGCGGCGTACAGAATAAAACTGGGCGCGCCACCACCATCAGACGCGTGCGGCAACTGATGTGGCGACGCGCGCGCATCCTGGTGCCTGGGTGACCACAAATGATCAGCGCGGCCCCCGCAGGGCAGATGGCTCCAAGAGGCTTTGCCCTTCGCCAAAGATAATCGTGCCGAGTTCTTGACTGTTCTCTGGAGGAACAATGCGAATTATTTCCCATCGCCTCGTTTCGTGGATATCTTGGGTGGTGAATAAACCGGATGCATTCGCCCGCACTTGCTTTGAATCTACCTGAGGGGCGGCCAGGGTCCAGGTGGATGGAACAAGCAGGACGCCGGCATAAACGCCGAACGCCATGCATGCACCCCAATAGCGCGGCCTCGCCACGATTGGAGTGCCGGGAACGTGCCGTTTAGGAGACATGATGAGTTCCTTCCCTGTGGCGGTGTGGTTGAGTTGCACCGGGAGCATGGACCGGCAGACGGTTTTCCGTCCTGAAAGGCTGGCGGAAAAATTCCGAAATCATGCGAACCGATCCTAAGTTGCCCGAATGACCGGCGCGCCCCTCGTCTTTGGACCCTTCGTTTTCGACACCGAGCGGCAGACGCTACTCAAACGCGGATCGATTGTTCACATCAGTCAAAAAGGACTTCTGCTTCTCCGCACTTTGCTGGAGGCTGACGGAGCTGTGGTCACGAAATCCGCATTGATGAATGCGGCATGGCCGAACGCCCTGGTCGAGGAGAGCAACCTGACGGTGCAGATCGCTGCCCTGCGCAGATGCCTCGGCGACGCGCCAGGGAGGGGTGAATGGATCGTCACTGTCCCGCGCGTAGGCTACCGGTTCGTCCATTCGGACCGGACGGTTGCCGATGGGGCGGCCGCAACCGCTGCGCTGGTGGGTAAGACGGCGATCGCGGTGATGCCCTTTGCGAACATGAGCAGCGAACCCGAACAGAATTTTTTTACAGAAGGCCTGACGGACGACCTTATTACGGACCTCTCCAAGACCCTCGATCTTCTGGTAATCGCGCGGACCTCGTCGTTTGCCTTCAGGGGGCGGCAAGTCGATGCTCGCGAGGTGGCGAGGAAACTTGGCGTGCGCTATCTCGTAGAGGGAAGTGTCCGACGCACTGCGAACCGTGTGCGCATCAATGCGCAACTGATCGACGCCGCCACCAACTCCCACATCTGGGGCGACCGCTTCGATCGCGACCTCGCCGATGTCTTCGCCCTCCAAGATGAGATTGTCGCAAGGATCGTCGAGGCTCTTTCTGGGGCATTGCCGGGTACGAGGCAGGTCACCCATCGACGCACGGCCAGTTTGGAGGCTTATGATCTGTTCATCCGCGGCAAGGCTCAAATTGCCCAAGCGTCAGAGAGCACGGCGACCGGTCGCGACCTCCTGCTCGGTGCCATCCGCCTCGACCCGTCATTTGCAGATGCCTATGCATGGCTCGCGCACGGTCTACGTGTTGCCTGGATTTACGGTGGTGAGCCGCAAGCCTCGCTCCGTCCCAAGGCACGCGATGCGGCGCAGCAGGCCGTCTCCCTAGACCCCAAGAACGCCGATGCCCGCTGGAGCCTTGGGCTGGTGCTTGCATATGATGGGCTGCTTGCCGACGGCATCGCCGAGGTCGAGGCCGCGCTCCGGTTAAACCCGAACCACGCCGACGCATGGGCGTTCATGACCGACCTTATGGTGCTCGACGGGCAGCCAGCCAAGGGCATCGACTGCGCGCGCCATGCCATACGTCTCAATCCCTACCCTCCGGCTGTATATCACTGGTTTCTCGGCTTGGCCCAGTATGCGGCGGGTCAGTACGATGACGCAGTCACGACCTTGCGCCATGAGGGGACGCATAGGCAAGGGTCACAACGCATCCTCGCGGCGAGCCTGGCGCAACTCGGGCGTATAGACGAGGCGCGGGCGGAGGCCGGGCAATTCCTGTCATCCTACCCCGAATTCACGGCAACGCGTTGGGGGGCCGTTCATCCCTTCCGCAACGATAAAGATCGCAACCACTTCATCGAGGGATATGTGAAAGCCGGCCTGCCGTTGTAACGGCTCAAACGTTTCGAGTTCCAGGTTTGCTCCGGAATGGTGGAATTTTGGCGCATGTTCGAACTGACAGCGCTCGTACGTCTGTTTCCCGGAAAAGGGATCTATTGGCGGCGGGTTTCGGTTGCTCGTCCTTGAGTCATAATTTCACATCCAGGTAGGCTGCAACTGATGAGGAACTGTGTAGACGACCGCTATGAGTTCCGGACTGCAATCTTATGCGACTTTGACCCTTAGGTTGATTGGCGATCCTGCCCAAGTCCATCCGGTTCCCGCGCGGCAACGCCCCGAAGCCACAGCTACCGTCGGGCGGCCGTCTCAACTTCAGGCGCGCCGGCATTCTGCCGACAGGCGCTCGAGCAGCGCGCCTCAGCAAGCTGACGGCGCTTCCCCCTTCCACGCACGTGCCAGCAACGCCCTGAGGCCAGACGCATCAAGCGGGCGTGGATTCCCGTAGGGATTGGCAAGCGCCTCGTCGACGGCGGCGTCAATGCCCTCTTCGGGCATGCCGAGATCGCGGAGCGCCATGGACGCGCCGAGGGACATCGCAAGATCGTGGATGCCTCGCGACGCGTCCGGCGCGTCGATGGCCCGCGATATCCGCTCCATCGCATCAGGCGCGGCGGCCGCGTTGTAGGCCATGCTGTGCGGCAACAGGGCCGTGTGGGTCTCCGCATGTGGCAGATCGAACATCCCGCCCAGCACATGGGCGAGCTTGTGATGCAGCGCCATCGTCGTCACGCCGAGGACAGAGCCGCACAGGAAGGCCCCGTAGAGGGCGTCCGTCCTGGCCTCCGCGTCGCTGGGGTCGGCGGCTATCCGCGGAAGCGCCCGCGCCATCCTTGCTATGCCTTCCTCCGCCATGAGCAACACCACCGGGTTGCCGTCCTCGGCGTAAAGAGCCTCCACCGCATGCGCGATAGCGTTCATGCCCGAGGTAGCAGATACCGAAGCGGGAAGGGTCAGGGTCAGCTCGACATCGTAGATCACCGTCTCCGGCAGGACCTTCGGGTTGCGCTGCGTCGTCTTGCGGCCCTCGGCCGTCTCGCCGAGAACGGGAGTCATTTCCGACCCGGCATAGGTCGTCGGCAGCACGATCTGGGGCAGGTCGGAGCGGAGCGCGAGCGCCTTGGAAAGCCCGATCGTGGAGCCGCCTCCGACCGCAACAAGAATGTCAGCGCACGTCTCCTGCACGGCTGCGAGCGCGCTCTCGGTGACCTCGACGGGCGTGTGCATCGCGGCCCGGGCGCACACGCCTGCGCCGAGGGAGCCGAGATGTCCGGCGATGTCTTCGGCCAGGCGTTCCCCCCGTCCTGGAGTGCTGAGCACGATGGCCCGTCTGCCGCCGAGCCGCTCGGCCTCGGCCTTTACGTGCGAGACCGTTCCGCTCCCGAACACGACGCGCGCAGGAAGCGCCTGGTAAATGAAATTCTGGATCATCGCGAACTCTTCCCGGTCAGCAACGGTGCGTCGCAATGACGCCCCGGCTGGATCACATAAGGAACTTGCCAAGCGCGGCGAGTTCTTCCTGCCGTATTTCGTGGCCGCCGCCATGCAGCGCGAGTTCCACTTGAGCGCCCTGCGCTTCCAGCCAGGCGACCAGCGACTGCGTCATCGGAAGGGGGCAGATCGGGTCGCGCTGTCCCGCCGTGACCAGCACCGACACTGACTTCAAAGCCGGGTTGGGCGTGGGCGTCCAGGGGATGAGGGGATGCATCAGCACCACTCGCTCGAATAGCTCCGGCGCTTCGAAGATGACGGAGGCCAGGATGTTCGCGCCGTTCGAGTACCCCAGCCCATAAACGGGTGCTCCGGGATTGGCTTCCTTATGGGTCCGGATGAACCCCTTCATCTTGTCAGTGCGAGCAGCGAGGTCATCCATGTCGTAGACGCCTTCTCCTGTCCGGCGGAAGAAACGGGCGGCGCCGTGTTCTGAGACATCGCCGAGCGGCGAGACGATTCCCGCATCGGGCAGGAGTTGCTGGAGCAGCCCAGTGAACTGGTGCTCGTCGCCTCCCGTGCCATGGAAGGTGAAGACCAGCGGAGCGCCTGCGGCGGGCGCCTTGGCGATGTGGTGATAGGCCGATTTGGACATTGTTCGAATCCTTCGATGGGTGAAAACCGCCGCACCTGGGCGGCGGTTTCGTTTGGAACTTCACCCTGCGATCGGCGTCAGGATCTGCTCGATCCGGGGGCGCAGGTGCTCGTGCTGGGCGGGGATCTTCAGCGCCTCGCCGAGATGAGCCGTGTCCTCGTCCCTGTCGAAACCCGGCTCGTTGGTCGCCACCTCGAACAGCACGCCGCCCGGCGTGCGGAAATAGATCGCCCAGAAGTAGTCGCGGTCGATCACCGGGGTGACGTTGTAGCCCGTGTCGATCAGCGCCTTCCGCACCTCGAGCTGGTCCTTGCGGTCCTTGACCGCGAAGGCGACATGATGGACCGACCCTGCGCCCTGACGCGCGGGAGCCGCGCCGGGCAGGACCTCGAGGTCGATGAAGTCGGCGCCGTTGCCGCCGGGCATGGCCACCCGGGTCAGATCACCCTGGCGGTCGACTTCCTCGTATCCCATGTATTTCAGCAACTCGCTGGTGGCGCCGCCGTCCCGAAGGCGCATGGTCACGCCATGGAGCCGTGCACCCCGACGCTCTCCGGCACCGGACCGCCGTCGAAGGGCTTGCGGTTGTCGCCGTCCACTTCCACCAGCGCGAAGCCGTCGCCGTCGGGTCCGAAGAAACGAAGCCGCTTCCCGCCGAACCGCTCCTGCTCTTCCAGCCCCGAGACGCCCTGCGCCTCAAAACGCTCCTTCCAGTAGCCGAGTGTTCCGCGCGGCACGGCGAAGACGGTTTCGGAAGCCTCGCCGGCGCCCCGGCGTCCCTTCGCGATGTGCGGGAAGGGAAAATAGGTCATGATCGTGCCGGCGCTTCCGGTCTCGTCGCCGTAATAGAGGTGATAGACATCGGGAGCGTCGAAGTTGACGGTCTTCTTGACCCGGCGCAGGCCTAGCTGCTTGGTGAAGAAGTCGTTGTTCTGCTGGGCGTCCGCCGCCATCGACGTGACGTGGTGCAGGCCCTTGATCTGTTCGATCATTGTGGATCTCCGTGGGTTCTGGTGTTTCGTTGCCCAGAAGGTAGGGTTTGCCGCAGAGCAACAGAATAGACATAATCCGGCAGATATTGTTGCGCCCTTTGCAATGGTGATGAGATGGGCGAGCTCGAATCCCTTCGTGTCTTCCTGGCGGTCGCCGAGCACCGGAGCTTCAATGGAGCCGCTCGCCAGGTCGGCATGACTCCCGCCTCCGTCACGCGTGCGGTGGCCGCGCTGGAGGAAAGGCTTGGCGTGCAGCTTCTCCTGCGGACCACGCGGCAGGTGTCGCTCACCTCGGCAGGAGCGGTTTATGCCGCGCGCGTCGCTCCGCTGGTGCACGGAATCGCCGAAGCGGCTTCCGAGACGATGGAAGCGCAGGGCATCACGTCAGGCCTGATCCGTGTCAGCGCGCCGATGTCGTTGGGACTGAAGCTACTTCCGGCGGTGCTGTCGCAGTTCGCGACGCTCTTTCCGCAGACCCATGTCGCGCTGACGCTATCCGACCGTTTCGTCGACATCGTCGAGGACGACTACGACTTGGCCATCCGTATCTCCGGTCCTCCCTCTGACAAGTCGACGATCTGGCGGAAGGTCTGCAGGGTGCCCCGGACGCTCGTCGCCGCTCCCGCCTACCTGGCCCAGCGGGGCGCTCCGGAGAAGCCGGAGGACCTGACCGGGTTCTCGTGCCTGAGCTACAGCCAGGACGCAGGGATAGAGACCTGGGAACTGTCCAAGGGAGCGAGCCGCCGCAGCCACAGGGCGGAAGGCGGCTTCAGCGCCAACAACGGCGACTTCCTTGCGCGGCTCGTGATGAACGGGGAGGGCATAGCGCTCCTGCCGCGCTTCATTGTCGAAGACGATCTTGGCACAGGACGCCTGGTGGAGGTCCTGCCGGAGTGGACCGCGCCGGAGATCTGGCTGACGCTCTACTATCCGCCCTACGCGCAACTGCCGCTGCGGGTGGCGACGTTCTCGGATTTCTTCGAGCACTACGTGAAAGACACCCGGCCTCTGTGAGCGACAGAGTAGTCGGGCAAGTCGGGGGGTGCCGTCGGCCGCTTCTCCGCTACCTCCAAAGAAGGGAGGACCCTCTCGATCCTGATTGCCTGCCTCGAGAGGAGCGAGTTCGGGAAGTCGCTTCTCGCCGACTTCGGTGTTCGCGCGGGCTCTCGGGCTAAGATTGAAACCTACACCGAAGTCGTCCTGAAAAAGGGCGGAGACAAGACGTTCCGGCCCGATGGCCTGCTGATCCTGAAGACAGGAAGCAAAACCTGGACGGCATTGGTGGAAGCCAAGGTAGGGAACTCGGAACTGACACCGCAGCGGCTCGACAGCTACCTCGATATTGCGAAAATGAACGGTGTAAACGCGCTCATCACTATCTCGAATCAGTTCGCACCGTTGCCTTCGCATCACCCGGTGCAGTCGAGCGACCGGCCGCGCACGAACAACCTGACTTGCCGCGCCACCGTGCCGGATTATCGAGCTGTGATCCGCGCCGTCACGCGCCGCGATCGGGCGCGCGCCGTCATCGATGGTATGACGGCCGCCAACGACCTCGGCCTGACGACCGCCGTCCCCGCCCGAATAGAAGTGCTGGTCGATGCGCGGTTGAAGCCAATCAAGCTCGGCACGCAGGAAATCCACTTCAAATACGCTGCCCCTAGCCGCCTCTATTGGGCGGATCGGCCGGGGATGCGGGTCGTCCAGGCCTTGCATTGGATGCAGGACATGCTGACCCAGAAGTTCAAACGGAAGCGTATCCAGGCGACGTTGCTCCGCCTGTTTGCCGACCCCAAGCACGGCGAGGCCATTCGCGAGGATCTGCGCGCCGGTCTCTCCGCCGTGCCGATCTGGATGCAGGAGTTCCTCCGCGAAATCCTGAGGGCGGATCCGCACGAGGCGAAGCCATGAGTACCGATGCTTACCGCCAGATCATCGCGGCATCCCCACGCGACCGGCTCGACCTGTTCCTCGCCACGGCCAATCGGATCGGAGCTCCGGTGGGCAATGTCGAAAAGGATTTCTGGGTCTGCTGGACCCTCAATTCGCTCTACCACGAACGGCCTGCGGGGGAGCCACGGCTGCTTTTCAAGGGCGGGACGTCGCTGTCAAAAGGCTATGGCCTCATCCAGCGTTTTTCCGAGGACATCGACGTTACCGTGTTCCGCGACGATCTCGACGAGGCTGCGTCCGTCGAAGAGCTTGAGGGACTGTCGAACAAGAAGCGCCGCGCCAAGCTCGACGCCATCCGGGACGCCTGCCGTGCGTAAGGCCGACGTAGCGGGCGAGCTAACCGTTGACATAGACACTGGGCCACACCGCCGGGCCAAAGCGTCAACCCCCTCTATTCGGTTCCAAATCTACAGGAAGCGAGGATCAGAGAAGACGGTCAGAAGAACGTTCACCGTCAGCGTTCATCTGAGTGGGGAGGTGTCAGTGTCTGCGCGCGGGATCGTGGCGAAAGAAGTAGGAAACATAGGGGATAGGTCGGACGAGCGGTTCCGCAACTTTGTAGCCGAACTGATCGAGGACGCCGCTAAGGGCACTTAGCCAGCAACCCATCGAAGGCAGCTCATTCGACGCGAGCAGCGGATAGTCGGGGCCTTCTGCCCCGGAACAAGCCCGTCCTGGCAGCGATTACGCGCGCCGCCGAGCGCAACCATGCTGTATCGACAGAAGCCCAGGCGGAGATTGCGGAGGCGATCAGCCGGGTGGCGAAGGTCGCCGCGAAAGCGGCCAATAAATCGGAAGCAGTCGACGGCTTGCGCGATCTCGATACTGCCTTGCAGGGCATTGATCAATCGAAGGCCCCGCAAGGCAGTGCCGCGGGTGCTATGGGCGCGAGTTCGGCTGAGGGCGAGCGAACTCCCGCTACCGGCTGCTTCCCGGCTGGTCAGTCTGCAAAGACTGTTGCGGAGAAGGAGAGCAGCCAATTTGCGCAAGCTCGATTCACCGATACCGGTATTCGGCGATGGAGTCTGGCTTCATCTCGATCGAGAATCCCGGCAGCTTCGGCGGCATGTAGGCGGCATTCTCGATCAGGCACGGCTCCAGGAAATGCTCGTGCAGGTGGTCGACATACTCGATCACCCTGCTGTCCTTGGTTCCCGACACCGCGACATAGTCGATCATCGACAAATGCTGGACATATTCGCACAAGCCCACGCCGCCGGCATGCGGCCAGACCGGCAGCCCGTATTTCGCCGCCATCAAAAGGACCGCCAGCACTTCGTTGAGACCACCCATGCGGCAGGCGTCGATCTGGACGATGTCGATCGCGCCACCGGCTATCATCTGCTTGAAGATGATGCGGTTCTGGCACATTTCGCCGGTAGCGACCTGCACCGGCGCGACCGCCTCGCGGATCTTTCGGTGACCAGCGACATCGTCGGGGCTTGTCGGTTCCTCTATGAAATAGGGTTTCGCAAACGCCAGCTTCTTCACCCAGTCGATCGCCTGTCCGACCTCCCACACCTGGTTGGCGTCGATCATCATGTAGCGATCCGGGCCGAGCACCTCGCGCGCAATTGTCAACCGGCGGATGTCGTCGCCGAGATCGCGGCCGACCTTCATCTTGACGTGACTGAAACCCGCATCGACCGCTTCCTGACAAAGCCGGCGCAGTTTCTCATCCGAGTAGCCTAGCCAGCCTGCCGACGTCGTGTAGCAAGCGTAGCCTTCACGCTCGAGGGTAGCGATTCGCTCCGCCTTGCCGGGTTCGGCACGGCGCAGGATTTCCAACGCTTCCCCGGGCGTCAGCGCGTCGGTGAGATAGCGAAAGTCGACGATGCGCACGATCTCCTCGGGGCTCATCTCGGCGACGAGACGCCAGACCGGTTTGCCCGCTTCCTTGGCCCATAGATCCCAGACGGCATTGACGACCGCGCCGGTGGCAAGGTGCATGGCGCCCTTGTCCGGACCGATCCAGCGCAATTGGCTGTCGCCAGTGACATGCCGCCAGAACCGGCCCGGATCCTCCTTGATCCAGTGCAGTTCGAGGCCGACGAGAAGATGCGTCATCGCCTCGATGGCGCGGCAGCAAATGTCGTTGCCGCGGCCGATGGTGAAGGTCAGCCCATGTCCTTCGAAATCGCCTTCCGTCTCCAGCACGACATAGGCGGCTGAATAATCCGGATCGGGATTCATCGCATCCGATCCGTCCAAGCTTTGCGACGTCGGAAAGCGAAGGTCGTGGGTGCGAAGTCCGGTAATGCGGGTCATCTCAAATCCATCGATATGAACATAGCGCCGAGGTCAGATCGTCCAACCTCCGTCGATCGCATAGGCCTGGTCGGCGGTGTATGAGCCTGCGAGCAGTTCCGAAGAGGATCGTTGATCAAAGATCGCGTAACATCTCCTGGAGTAGCTCCTCGACAGAGTGCGGCGAAATTCCAAGTTCTCCCAATCCGGGCATCTCCGGCGATGACACGTTGTCGACCTGCATCAATTCCACTTGGTTCCGAGTGACGAGCGGACTCGGAAGCATTTCCGAGGCCCATGCCAGTGCGTGCCAAGCGGCAAATGGCGCTGGTATCAGTATCGGTCTAAGACCGGCTTGGTGCGCAACGGCTCTGAGACATTCCTTGTAAGAGTAGACGCGAGGACCGCCGCACTCATATGTGATCGCATGCGTTCCCGTCTCCTGCAGCGTTCTTGCGATCGCCTCCGCCACATCGTCCACATAGGCCGGCTGCAATCTCGTCAGGCCGCGACCGAACATCGGATAGATTGGAAGCCGGCGGAGAAGTTTGAGGATGACGGTGAGAAACGCGTCATCCGGTCCGAACATCACCGCCGGGCGGATGAGTGTGGCGTCGGCAAACGCCGCCCGAACCGCCAGTTCGCCTTCGCCGCGCTTGCGAATATAGAGTGACGACGAGGCAGCATCGGAACCGATTCCTGAAACGTGAGCGAGCCGTTCGACGCCGGCTCGGTGTGCTTGAGCTGCTACCCGCTGGGCCGACTCGACATGCACGGAATGAAAGGTCTCCTGCCCGCGTTCGACATAAAGACTGACCGCATTTTACCACGCCGTAAGCGCCACCAAGCGCATCGGCGACCGACCGCTCATGGTGGATATTGGCTTCGACTGATTGAAGTTGCGGATCATCAGAACCGAACAACTTCTTGCCCCGTTCCGGATGTCTTGATGCGATCCGAACGAAAAACTCGCCATTGCGGAGATGCCGAACAACGCGGCGGCCGAGAAAACCGGTTCCACCGAACACGGTGACGACGCGATGGTTCATGGCAGCCATGGCTTAGACTCGTCAGCTTATCCCGGCTGTCTCGACCCCGGCGGTTCAGGTCACGTGGCCAGCAGGCCTACTGACCACTATCTATCACCTGGGCCACCTCGTACAGATTGGGATCGATCTCATCCGTCAACTGATCGAAGTGACCCCACTCCTTGCGAAATTCCGGCGATTGATGAGCCGATCGCAAGAGATCGCGATTCTGCCATTGGACGTAGTTAACGATGCGCCGCCCGTCGAGGCTGCGATGCAGGCTGATTGAGATGAACCCAGGCTGACGCGCCATAAAGCGCGCGCGCTCGGTCATGACGGACAATGCCTCGGCCTGCTTTTCCGGTTCAGAATCGATGATTGTGATTTGGGTGACGGGCTGGTTGTCGGCTCGGATCTGTGTCATGGAGACCTCGCTGGATTGGCAGTTGGATGGGCTGGCCGAGCTTGGGAATTAATGCCAAGTAGTCTCTCGGCCGCCACGCAGAACGCATGCTCTCGGTTCATCGGCGCGACGTAATCGAGCCGGTTGAAGTAGGGCGCCTTCGACAGCTTCGGTCCCCCGGTGCAGTAGCCCGATACGCGGATCGACGCGCTCAGCTATCTCTCCATCGAGTTCGAGAAAGAGGCACAAACGGGGCCCCGGGTGCTTGGCCCCAAAATTGATGGTGAAATTGCGGAGAGCAGTTTCGGCCATGCCGATCTCACCTCAGTTGCAGGTTCAACGCTGCCCACTTCTGCTTGTTCCGAGACGCCTAAGCATTCGGCGGTTTAAGCGATGCGACTCAAAAATTTGGGGGCGGCATGCCTGGTTTCGCTAAGCGCATGCCGCCCCCGTCTCTTTGTCGCAAGCGTCCCTGAACCTCAGGCGGCGTTCAGGTGCCGTTCAGCGTCACGTGCGGCGATTTTGGCGAGCGGCGCGAGGATCGAACTTTCGCCCTTCAGGGCGATATCACCCAGCGAGATGAGGCCCGTCATCCGCTTCTGCCGGTTGAGCACTGGAAGGTGATGTACCTGGCGCTCCTGCATTTGCCCGAGCGCCTGCTCCAGTGTCTGGTCCTCGAAACAGAAGAATATGCCGGGCGACATCACCGCGCGGCACGTCAACGCATCGAGGCGTTCGCCGGCGGCCACGCCGCGGCAGGTGATGTCGCGATCTGTGATCATGCCAACAAGCCGATCGTTCTCGCCGATCGGCACGCAACCGATACCTTCATCACGCATGACGCGCGCGACTTCCTGTATCGGCGTATCGGGGGAGTACCAACGCACTTCGCCCGTCATCGCTTCCTTTACCAGCATGGTAGCCTCCATGTGGCCTGGTCCCATCGGGATCGCGGACGGATGCAGCACAAAGACGGGACCGGGCAATGGTATTGCTGCGGACAGTACCGCCCGCGAAGTCCCGGCCATAACTATGTAGCCGGACGATGCGGTCTGACCAGCCCATTCAGCCGACAGATCCGAAAAACTGAGCTGGCCGCAGCGCGGCCGAGATCGGTGGCGAGACAAGCACCGCAGCACGGACAGAAGTATTAAAGGATCCCCCACGCCCGGTAGCGCCCCCGTCCCGTCACCTCCCGGATGCCGAGTTCAGCGACGAGGTCGAGCGCGGCGCGCTGGCTGATTTTCAGCTCGGCCGCGATCAGTCCCGCCGACACCACAGGCTGCGCCAGAACCAGTTCGATCAGCGCCGGCAGGCTCGAGCTCTTTCGCCGGTTCCTGATCCGGCGTTCCATCTGGCCTTTGGCCATCACCAGCCGATCATGCTCCTTCAATCCGGCCGCGGCGGCCTCCGCAAAAGCATCGAGGCTGGCCAGCAGCCGGACGATCCGGACCGGGCTTTTGCGCCGGTCGCGCGGAACGGTCCGCAGTCCGGCATGCAGGCAAAACAGATGCGAGCCGACCTTGCCGTGCTCCCTGAGCAGCGCGGCGACCAGCAGCGGACCGAGCCAGTGCTGGTGCTGCAGCGGTTCAATGTCCTGCCACGCCTCCCAGGCGATCGTCGCGGCCAGTACGGCCGGCATGGTTTCGCCGCGCAGTTTGTCGACGACGGCGAGCCAGTCGGCAAGCCGCCGGTCCTCGTCCCAGTCGAGATCGCGGATCAGCGGCCCGAGACTGTCCGGCAAGGCCTGCCGCGCGTTTGCCCCCTGCCCTGCCGTGTCGACCTCCGGGCTGTCCGCCGCGCGCGGCGCGAACTTTTGGCCCGCCAGCAGCCGGCTGGAGCGTGCCAGCACGGCGTCGATCTCGGCCATTTCTTGTGCCAGGGCATCGGTTTGTTCAGTCTCATCGGCAAGCCCGCTGTCGCCGGCGTCGTCGTCCGGTCCGGCGGCGGCCGCCGCGGCATCAGCACCGGAGCCGCCCTGCCCTTCACGGCCGCGCAACGCCAAAATGCCGACGCGAGAAAGCGCCCAGTCGGGTGGGTGCAAAAGAATGCGGCGGCGGGCGCGCAGCACGGCATGCGCCCGGGTGAGTTCGTGGGTCGGCGTGCGGATGTCCATGTGGGCATCATGCAAGACGAGGTCTTCTGTGTGGACGAGCTCGCCGTCGAGCCACAGCGCGGCGGCCGCGTCGGCGAAGTGGGAGCGTTCGCCAAAACCGAAGCGGACCGGGCTTTTGAGCACGCGCTCGTCAAGGCGCGCCAAAAGGTCTTCGGCACGGGCGAGCGGCCCGATCAGGGCCTTCAGGGGCAAGTTGGCAAGATCATAAGTCATTGATTCGATTGTATGTCATTCGCGAAACAGAAGCTATCTTGTATTTCACTTCCGTCACAGGCGATGATCCCGGGACAAAAGCTCACTATCGATAATGACCTCTTATCGATAGTGATTGTTTTTGCGGCGCAAATCAGCCAGAATCGCCCTCCAGAGCCCGCCGGCGACGACAATCGGGCTTGCCATCGACGAGAAAGCGTTTTCTTTCGTTCCCGCCGCAGAGAACCTTGCATGATCACCGACCCCGTCCGCCTGCCCGACCCTGCTTCCGTCGAAACCGTGCTCGCATCTCTGGAGGCGCAGTCGGCCGACGCCGCGCTCGCCCCTGCCCTCAACAAGGCCTTTCCAGGCTTTGCCTTCACCGACGTGACGATCGACGATCCCTATTGGTGCAACCCTCACGCAGTTGTCGCTGCCGACGGCACGCGTTGCGGCGACCACCGTGCCTGGATGGAGAGGGGGCTGGCCGAACTCAACGGCGATCTCACCGCCTTCTGGAACCGGCATCGCGTGGACGGGGAAAAATTCGCCGAATGGCGCGGCGCCAGCGCCTTCGCCTTCGCCCCGACCGGGCCGGGCGTCGCCGATTTTTTGCAACTCTCGCTCGGCCGCGAGCTCGAGGTCCTGGCGGGCCCCGTAGTCGATCCCGACTACCGCCCCAACAGCGTCGACCATCTCTTCGAGCCGATTTGGGTTTCTCGCGATTCCGCTGCCGAGGCGCAGCAACTCGCAGGGCCGGTCTACCGGCTGCGCGGCCGCGCCGGCGGCGGCATCGTTCACATGCGGAGTTTTTTGACGCGCCGGAAGCGTATCGAACGCGAGCAGCGCGAGGCAAGCCGTCCCGAGCTGGCGAACCGTGTCATCCGCGAGGTCGGTCCCGACGGCAAACGCGACACCGCGTTTTTAGACGCCAATCCGGACTGGTTCGATTTTGTCCCACGTGAAAACCGCTTTTTTGCCGACTGGGAGCGGTCGAGCGCTTGCGCCCACCGCATTTTTGACCATTGGGCCTTCGACATCCACGATCGCGAAGATCGTGGCCGGCGCGAGATCGGCTTTATCCCGCGGCCGCTCAAAATGCCGGCCGAGAAGCTGCCGTTGCAAGAAGGTATTTCGGTGCACCGCCTGATGGAGCGGACCGAGGCGATCGACGCCGAGATTGGCCTGCCCTTCGCCTGGTTCTTTCTGATGACGCACGGGCACTGGGTCGATCCGGACGTCGGCGACACCATCGCCGACGGATTGCGTGCCGGCCGCGTGCGCCTGCCAGACCGCGATGCAGCCGTGCTGCTCGCCTGGGCCGACAAAAAATATCTGTTCTGAGCGCCGACATGGATCTTCGCCTGCCAAAGCCCGTACCCGACCAAAAACTGCGCCGTGCGGAGGCGCTCGATGCGCTGGATTCGGTGTTGCCATTCGACCGGCGCGATTTTCTGGCCGAAATCCTCACCGACGACGACGTCGCCACACTGCGCCATCTCGCCAAAGAAGGCATCGGCGAGAATTCGCTGCGGGCGCTGGCCTCCGACCTCGGCTATCTCGAGGCCTGGTCGCTCGCCGCGACCGGTTTTTCGCTCCCCTGGCCGGCGCCGGAGGTGCTGCTGATAAAATTCGTCGCCCATCACCTGTGGGATCCCGCAAAGCGTGAAACCGACGTCTCGCACGGTATGCCGGAAAACGTAACGACGGCGTTGAAGTCGGCCAAACTGTTGCG
Source organism: Mesorhizobium sp. WSM4849 (assembly GCF_055811385.1). Lineage (NCBI taxonomy): Bacteria > Pseudomonadati > Pseudomonadota > Alphaproteobacteria > Hyphomicrobiales > Phyllobacteriaceae > Mesorhizobium > Mesorhizobium sp. WSM4849. The sequence continues at coordinate 110,647 of NZ_JBVVPW010000013.1, read as the reverse complement.
TGTCGATGGACCGCACGCGCCGAACACCGTGCGCCGGCGTCTGTCCAGCTGGTCGACGCTGACTAAATGGCGCGGTCTTGGGGGAAAATTCAACGCGCCGGGCCTGCAGAGCGCGATAAAACTGGCGGTGCGCGCCAGCGCCCGCCCGCGCGGCCGCAAGAGCAAGAAGGCGGTGACCGCCGACATTTTGACCGCGCTCCTAAAAGCCTGCGCCGGCGACCGTCTCGTCGACGTGCGCGACCGCGCCCTTCTCATCACCGCCTTTGCCTCCGGCGGCCGCCGCCGCAGCGAAATTGCTTCGCTCCGGTTCGAGCAGATCGTCGAAGAAGAGCCGGTACCCACCGATCCCAAGGCTCCCGACGGCGAAAAACTGCCCTGTCTGTCGATCCGGCTCGGCCGGACAAAAACGACACAGGCCGACAGCGACGCTTTCGTGCTGCTGGTCGGCCGGCCGGTGCTGGTCTTGAAGGAATGGCTCGAGCGCGCCGTGCTCACTGAGGGCGCCGTCTTCCGCGGCATCGACCGCTGGGGCAATCTCAAAAAACGGGCGCTGACGCCGCAGGCGGTCAACCTGATCCTGAAGCGACGCGTCGCCGAGGCCGGGCTCGACCCGGCGGCGTTTTCCGCCCACGGCCTGCGCTCCGGCTATCTCACCGAAACCGCCCGCCGCGGCATTCCGCTGCCCGAAGCCATGCAGCAGTCACAGCATCGCTCGGTGCAGCAAGCGTCCAACTACTACAATGACGCCGAGCGCACGCTCGGGCGGGCGGCGCGGATCATCGTCTAAGTCGCAGGGGCCAAAAGTTCTCCGGCCATTCCCTGCGCGCCGAGCCTCGTCGGCCGAGGTCGAGATGACGTGGAAATACTAGCGCCGACGTGACCGGTTCCACGTCAATCTCACCAAGGTCTCGGGGTTGTAGCCGACAGAAAGCCTCTTCCCTTCCCCCGTTACGCGCCAAACAGCCGCCGGTCCCAGTAGACGGGCTGGTGCAGACTTGTCCGAATCCTTGAAAACTCCGGATGCGCCGGATTGATCAGCACATTGTAATCGAGACGCGCCACAACACTCGGCACCAGCAGGATGACGCTGCGCCGTTCTAAACACCAGGTTTCACCAAATCCCTTGCTCACCGTCGCCGGCATCGTGTCCCAGCCGGGCAGTGACGGCTGGGAAAAGACCTCGTAGCTCAGTCCGCGCGGGATTGTGATTTCGATGTAGTGCTGGTTGGGCGGCAGTCGGCCGCTGCCATGCACCAGCTTTTCCAACAGGGCCGTCGAATAGTGCTCGCTGGTGTAGATGATAGGACTTCCGGGCGTGTTCCATCGCCCTGGCGCGATTGTCGAGCCGGTCGCATCGAAGATCGGGTAGGTGCCGGCCGGATCGCCGATGCGAAAGGACGATAGTGTGCGATCGAGAGTCTGCGCCGTCACGCAGCACTGCCGTACTTCAGACCTGCGAGGATACCCACCACCATTTCGGCGCCGAACTCGCTCAGGATAACGACATCGATTGGTCGCTTGTCCTCGATCATCGGGTGCGGCCGAAACAAGAAATCGCGCGCTTCCTCTTCGTTCTGCCAGACATCGACAGCAAGGCCCCAGACGCGCGCGACGCGGGCCAATCGTGTGCCCTCGTCCGACGAGAGGCGATGTACCGCCTTGCGCCGCTCGTAGGTCGCCTTGGGGATCAGCCGGTATTTGAACTGAGCATCGCCAGGCGCCAGAAGATGCGCAACGCGCTCGAGCGCCCCAATGGGAAGTCCATGCTCGATCAGGGAGATCAACCCGAAAGGCGACCGCGCCGCCACCTCTTTGACGGGCAGCCCCAACACGTCGGCGACATTTCCGAACGCTAGCATTTCACTCTCCATTCCATTTGAGGCAAAATATAGCCTCACTTGATGCGCCATGCAAGCCCCGCATCAGCGCGAACCGATCCGCCAACGGTTACCCTGTCATCTTTGTTGTCTCGCCGTTCGCTCGCAATGCCGCCATCAGCATAGGCCCGACCGAAAACTCCCCTGCCCTCGCCTTCTCGGTGAGAACGCGCAGATAGCCGCCGGCTGAATCGATGTGCTGTGCCCGGTGCAGAATGCAGGCAATCACCACTGCGGCGATCTCCTGACCCATGACATGGCAGGCATCCTCATACGCCGACGGCGAAACGCCCAGGTATCCCCGCACCTGGGCGGCGGTTATCATGAAATCGCGCCAGTTGCCGATGCCGTCGACGGCGTACTCCGCGATTTCGGGGCAGGCCTTCAGCACCAGCCCCAGCGGGTAGGTTTTCGGGGACTCTGCGGTCCTCGTCCTTGGCTCGGCCGCCGACCCGCTTTTCTCCAAAGCAGGTTCAAATTCAAAAATAGAGTCGGTATTTGAATCAGATTGCTGCCGCTCGCTTTGGGACTCATTGCCGCTTGGATTCGTGGATTCCATATGGATTTCCAGCAGGTTATCCACGTCCTCACGCAACGCGGCCAGATCGGCCACGATAGGCTCGAGCTCGGCAATGCGGGCTCGGCGCGGAATTGCCTCCACAACGGCGCGGAAACGCCTCCACAGGCCTCCCCAGTCGCCCGGCACGTCTTCCTCAACGGCCGCCTCGACCAGCTTCTGGATATCCCGGCGGTGCAGCGTAATGCGTTCCCTCATAAGCCTGAGCGCCCTGTTGTCGGCGCGAACACGCTCGGCCGCCGCCTCGAACTCTTGAGCACGGGCCAGCAGCGGCGCCAGCGAGAAGCCAAATGCTTCCTCGATCTCCCCACCCCTGCCCTTCCGTGCATAACGCTTGCCGTTCGGGCTGTCCCGACGGATGACTAGACCGCAATCCACCAGTTCCGCCAGGTTCCTCCGCAAGGTGGAATCGGGCATGCCGTGCGCCCTGAGGGACAGCTGTGCGTTCGAGGGAAACACGATGAGGCCGTTTTCCTCGCTCAGCTCACTGTCAGGATAGAATGACAGCAACGCATTCAGGACGGCCAGGGCGCGATCGCCGGTGCCGACGATGCTTTTGCCCTCGCAGAGGTTGCGATAGATCTGCCACTTGTCGACGACCCTGCCTTTGGGGATCTCACGTGACTCGTTTTGCGCTGCCAGCATGGCAAGCGACATCGGCCGCCGCCCAAAGGGCGTCGTTGCAATACCAGTCTCCATTTCTTCCTTCGCCTTCAATTAGGCAAAAGAAATCCGCTCGCCGAATCGACGCTTAAAACTCTTGACACTGATTCGCGGAAATGAGATTCTCGAATTGTCTAGATACGAGAAGGGCTTCCGCTACGGTGACGTTCGGGGGCCTTTTTCTTTTGCGGTTTCAGTCTCCTGTTTGCTTCTCTTCCAATTCCCTGAAGGCTCGATAGAGCTGCTCCAGGTTCTCGGAAAGGTACGCACCGAAACGGGAGGCGTCCTTGGCCTTCAGAGCTACTGTGAACGCATTCCCGGTGTCCTTCGTGGTCACGCTGACCGATTTGCCTGCCAGAGACCAGGATTTGGCATTGGCGGACGCACCTGCCCCCTTCTTGGGTTTTCTGGATGTCTTTAGAAAATTGAAGAGGATGTTGAAGCGGTCATCGGTTGCCGCCGACTTGAATTCCCCGGTCTCAACAAGTTCCTCAGCCTTCATCAGATTTGACGGCTTCTCGATTAGCAACGTCAGATCAAGCCAGCGGTCGCGGCCGATTCCTTTTGCGGCTCCGATCGCATGGATGATGGAATTTGGAATGCGTTTTGTGACCGAGAGCATTCTCGTAAGCATGGGAGCGTCGATCGCCAAAGCTGACTGAATTGTTTCCCTGTCATGGCCGAGATCCGCCAGATTCTGTGCGAACACCGCCCGCTCGATGAAAGACAGATTGGCCCGTGCTGAGTTTTCCTGTCCCTGCGCAACCACATGATCCCTGTCATGAAGTTCCTTGACAACGGCGCGGACGGGTTTCCCAAGTTGTTTTGCCACGCGAGCACGACGGTGACCGAATACGATCTGATAGCGTCCGTTTTTCGTGGGGTGAGGCCGAACCAGAATCGGACTGTCCTGTCCCCTCTCCCTAATGGCTGCCACCAATTCACCGAAGGCTTCGTCGTCGTCTTCCATGCGATCGGAAACAAACGAGCTGTCAATGAGACTGGGATCGAGGTCGACCACCGTTTCACCTTCAAGCAGCCTTTCGGCCTTTGCCGCCTGGGCTGCAAGCTCACCGATGGAAGACAGCATCGATCGCGAGGCGCCACGCGTCGCGTAACCAGCGGTCGCCTGGCGATCCGGCTTCGTCGTCTCCGCTTGCGTTATGCCCAATAGCACGTCTCGCCTTGCCATCTTCAGCTGCTCCGAAAATGAAACATGTCATTGTCATCGTTGACGAAAACCCGCGATTGTACGGCTGACAACAGAACGGTCATTGCCTGCGTCCCCATGCTTGGTGGACGAGAGCGGCAATCTCCCCGTTTACGGCCGTTAAGGATTCCATTGCGCGGTCATATGTCGATCGAGTGAATTGCGACCGCTCGACTTCGTACAGTGTCTGTTTGGTCAGCCCTGCGTCCGAGATCGCGGTCGACTTCAGCATGTGGTTCTTCAGCATCTGCTTCGCGAACATGGACTGCATAAATCCGACCATCTGGGTCTGCGGTATGTCTGTAGGTTCGAACCGGGTGACGAGATAGCGGAACCAGTTCAGAGACACCTTCACGCCAGCCCCCTCGATCGACTTAAGGATTTCGCCGAGCATAAGCAGGAACTGGCTCATGCTCATGATATCGAGCATCTGCGGATGAACAGTGATCAGAACGGAGGTCGCCGCGGTCAGCGCCGTCAGTGTCAGGTATCCGAGCTGCGGCGGGCAATCGATGACAACGACATCGTAATGGTCATCAACCTCGGCCAACGCATCCCCGATGCGGGTATAGAACATCTTCCCTGCATTGGACCCTTTGTTCTGCATCGCCAAGGGTGTGTCGTATTCGTACTCCTGAAGCTCCAGGTTCGCGGGCACGATGTCCAGGTTCGGAAAATTCGTAGGCCGAATGACCTCGACGATCGACTTCTTCTCGTCGTCGTATCGCAGCGACTCATACAACGACGGGTTTTGGTCCAGTTCGGGTTGGATGCCGTGAAGGGCAGTGAGAGATGCTTGCGGATCGAGGTCGATCGCCAACACGCGATGACCAGTGAGCGCGAGATACTGCGCTAGATGCGCTGCAGTCGTTGTCTTGCCTGAGCCACCCTTGAAGTTGACGACAGCGAGGACCTGCAGCTTGTCGCCTAGCCGGCGACGTGGTTCGCGGTCGAGAAACCTCCTGAGCTCGTTCATCTGCTCCGCAGTGTACGATCGGCGTCCCGTCGAAGACGTAATCGGCTGCACGCCCTTGCCCTCCAAATGCAGCTTCTTCAGGTAGCTCTGGGACACCCCGATGTAATCTGCTACCTCAGCAAGCGAGAACTGCCGAAGCGTCTTCTGGGCATTCGGCGGAAACTTCTCGATACGGAGCATGTCGAGCTTGCGTGAAATCTCGCTGCCTTGGTCGAGAATGGTGTCTGCGAAGCCGGCTTCTTCAACGTGAGCGGCGATGTTCATGCACGCTGACCCCTTCAGGAACGATATTTTTGGGATTCCCCCCAAATTATCGTTACTATCGCCCGATTCTATCCGATCCGGCAAGAAATATTGCGTTAACAAAAGGTTAACGAGAACGAGCGAACGTCCTGTCCTACAACTTGCGGGCCAATAGTTGGCCTCCCTGTTGTTTTCATTGACGGAAACGTGGAAAAGTACGGCTGACAACTGGAATTCTCCACGAAGCCGGCAGCCGCTTACCGCAGCTCCCTTTGGTCCGTAAAAACCGGCCGTCAAAGCGAACCGTCGCGGCGGCAAAGCCGACTTGACAGCTGGTTTTCTGCGTTACCGGCGACTTAAGAGTGTCGACGGGCAACTCTGCCCGTCGATCGATCAAAGAGCACATTGGGAAAGCCGCGCTAGGCGGCTTCCAGTCCGGCCGCCGGCTGCAGAGTTGTAAGGTAGTCGACAGCGGCCTGCGCCTTCGCAGCGGCCGTGACAATGGCTCTTTTGTCGTTCTTAAGGACGGCGAGCCAACTTGCCAGATAGGCAGCCGTGTTGTCGCGCGGATCATGGGCAACACCCAGATCGGCGCAAAGAAACGAAGCGGCGAGTTCGGCAACGAGCTCTTCGACCGCGTAAGATTCGCTGCCGAATCTGCCGGTCAGATCGCGATCAAGGCGATGCTTCGCACCTGAGAAGTGCCCGAGTTCATGCAGCAGGGTCGAATAAAGGTGAACCTCGGTGTCGAAGCGCTCCCGGTCTGGCATCAAAATGTCGTCGGTGCTCGGCCGATAGCAGGCTTTTGTACCGCCGTAGCTGACCTTTGCGCCGGTATTTTTGATGAAGGCCTCAACGGTTTCGATGTGCGGGACAGGATTGGTTGGCAACTCCTCCGCCGGGCTGAAGAAGTGAACCGGCATGTTCTCGATCTGCTCAACGTTGAAGACGGTGTAGCCCTTCAGATATGGAATCGCGCGATCTTCGTCGTCTTCGTGATCCTTCGGCGTGAACGTGCCGTACTTGACGACAAGGGTGCCTTTTTCGCCCTTGCGGACCTGACCACCGAAGTCCTGGGCCTGCCGGTAGGTCATCCAGGTGTTTTCCTCGTAGCCGAACGTCTGGCCTGCGACCCACAGCATGATGACGTTGATGCCGCGATAGGTTTCACCGGTCGCGCGGCGCGGGATGATCGCGCTGCGGCGGGCATTGCCGCGCCAGGGGCGGATCCAGGGTTTGGTGCCGGCTTCAAGCTGCTCGACAATGGTGTCCGTGATGCGCTGGTAGGTGTCCTTGATGCTCGTCATGGCCGTCTCCATCCGTTGGTTGACGGCAAGGACCGGAGATAGCCGAAACGAGCCCATGCACCCCGTAGGGGCCGAAACGGAGAGGAGGACCGCGTCAGCGGTTGCATGGGGGAGGGGCTATCGTAGCTTGTCCGTCAATTCACCCGACGGATGGAGGCGGCCGGCCGCATCGATCATGCCTGGCCGGTCAACTACGGTTGCCGAGCAGCTTGAAGCCGGCGAGCGACGTTATCGTTCATGGCCATCGCTATCGCGCTCGCGAGCCCGCTGCGCCGCGATATCCGTCTCGATGGCCTTCAGCTCGGCAGGCGGCGTGTCTTGCCGGGTCGCTTCGGCGCGTTCGGTCTGCACGGGCGCCTCGATGGCCTGTGGCTCACGGCCAAGGCGGGAAAAGTCGGATCGGGCGGTGAAGGTGATTTCCGCTTCATCATCGGGCAGTCGTTCGGGCAGGTCCGCGCGATCGACGACGATGATCCGTTCGTCCGAGACGATGCTGGCGACACGCTCGTCATGCCCGAGCACCTGGCCGGTCACTTCCTCGCCTGGGCGGGCTGTGCGAACGTTGTGTTCAAACGGTACCTCGCCGCGCACCTCGAGGTCGGACAACGCGGCGCGAAGGGCTTCGCGGCGATTCGGGTCTACCGCGTCCTCGAGCACATGTTTCATGGCAGCGCTTGACGGGTCGTTCGTGGTTTCGATCGACGCCTCGATCATGCGCGGCTTGGTGATGACGGTGAAATCAACCTCATGGCCGTAGTGACGGCCAAGCTCGGCGATGAACACCTCCTGGGTGCGTCCGTTGCCCTCGCGAAAGGGATGTACATAATTGAGCTCGGCCATGACCTGGCCCGCACGCTCGGCGAACTGCTCTGGCGTCGAGCCGCGCAAGACATCGGGATCACGGATAGGCTTCAACGCCTCGTCGAGCCCCATCTCGATGCGCGAGCCGTGCAGGAATGCGATGCCGCCTTTGGAGAGGCCACCGATCGGCTCCACACGCTGCCCGACCACGATCGGGCTTTCGTCGCGTGTGTGGCCGGCCCATTCGTAGACGTCCTGAAAGATATGGCCATGAATAGCCTTAAGATGCGCCTTGTCGAATTGCCCTTGCGGGCCGTCGCCTTCGGCAATTTCCGCCATGCGGAAAGCCGTGGCGCGGTATTCTTCTATGCGGAGTTCGGAATGAGTCTCCATGCCGAACTTATTACGCAGCACATCGGTACGATCGGGATCGTCCGACGTGTTCGGATAGAAATAAGAACCTTGGGCAGGGCTGTCGGACATGGGCAAGGTCAACAAAAAAACCGCCTGCGTAGGGCAGGCGGCCTTCGCCTCTAGAGGTTGGGAGTCTCGATTACGCCCGTTTCGCCGGACGCACGACGCGCAGGCGATACTCTTCGCGGGTGATGTCGCCGGCGACATAGGCCGCCGTCGCTTCCTCCAGCACCGGATCGTGGGTGTAGCCCTGCCGGATATTGGCCGCGCGAGCCTGATCCGTCGCCTTGCGACGCCGGGCAACGGCCTCCGGCGAGCTGTCGGGACGGGTCGAATGAATGTTCATCAACAAATCTCCAATGGCAAAAAACATTAGCAGAAAAACCGCCGAAAATCGAGCGGTTTGCGGTATTTATCGACCTGTGAAGGGATGCGCCCGGCTCAGGGCCGGGCGCTTCACGTCATTCAATCGCGGGGATCCCATTCGATGATCGCCTGCAGGGTAGGATCGTCCTGGCCGGGGTAGCGGCCGAGATTGGCGTTGAAGCCGAGACGCTTGATCGACAGCGTGTAGTAGGGCTTCTTCGCCTCGCTGGTCTTCTTCCAGATGCCGCCGACCTCGATGTCATAGCCGCGCGGGGACTTGGCATAGACGCGGTGAGTCGGGGCTTTCTCGTTGCTCGAGTCGAACGGGACAACGTGGATGTCCAGGTCGCGATCGATGGTGGAGATAAGGCCGTTGCCCTTGGCGGCGTCCAGGTCGTCGGTGTCGAACTGGATGAAGTTGGTGGTGGTCATGTCAGTCACTCCTCTTTGGTGGTTGCGACGATTGTTCACGGGCACGGCGGAAAGCGGTGCGCACCGCAGGCCGAAGCGGTAGCGGAGGAAGCCGGAGGCCGGAAAAATTTGCTGCGCGAGGAAGCCGCAGGCGGGGAAATTTTTGCGGACGCCGGATTTGCGCAAACCGCATCGACGTGCGAACGAGCGTCAAAAGCAACCGCCATGGAGGGGTGAGGGGTGAACAACATTGGCTATCTGCCTCCGGATCGGTGACGGCCTGAAGCGGCAAGAAGTGACCTTATTCTATTCACAATCCGCGCCGTTACAACGGGTTTCTGCCATTTCACGCAGGAATCGAGAAGCAAATTGCTTCACCGCTTCTTTCAATTCATAGCGCCGATTTGGATATGTCCGGTCAAGGCGCCCGAGACTTATTAGCGCGCCGGTAGAGATGCGGACTTTCGACCTCGGCCGACCAGAGCCCAAGCCTTCGGTCTCGGGCGCTGTTCTCGGCCTCGCCATACTCGATCAGGTTGATCGGATGGGACGACGGCAGATATCGAAGCATCGACTCGGCAAGCCCGGCGCGGACCATCGCCAGCCCGACATCGGTTTCCTTGTAGAAGCAGTGCCCCACCAGGCGGCGATACTGATCGCGGTCGATGATCCGGCAACTGACGTATTTCCCATCGATCATTCGCCGAAGAAAGGCCCGGCCTTCAATGCCACATTGCCAGACCTCGCCATTGCGAAGGCCTGTCTGGCGGAGTTCGCAAGCGTCGATCGCCGCGATCCGGATGCGCTGCTGGCGCACGCTGATCGTGTCTCCGTCGATCACCCGGACAGTACCGGACCAGGTGGCTGAATCGGCCGCGGCTGCGCCGACGCCGATGCAAACTATCGCGACCGCAGCCGCCAATGCCGCTCGGAACCTCAATTCAACGCCTCCGTCATGTTGCGCGCCACGAGCCCGAACACTGACCGGGCAAGATGAAGCTCGCCGGCGGCCGCGCGCTCTGTCATGGCCCGCAAATAGCCGCCCGGCGAGGTAACTTCTTGCCGGTCGAACTTCTGCAGCGTCACCGCGACCGCCACGGCCGCCTGCTGCTCGCCCATTTGGTCGACCGCGCGGCGGCGCGCATCGTCGGAAATTCCAGCAATTCGGCACATCTGGGGCACGATTCGCGCCAGTTCGGCCCACGTACGGGGCAGGGCAAAGCCGTAGGTGCCTAGCGCCGGTATCGCCCGCACCAAGTCCTGCAAGGCCACAAGTGCCTGTGGTGGGTGCTTCGGTTGGTTGACTTGGCGCGAGCCGCCCCCCAGGCTTGCTTCATAAGCCCATTGGCTGGCAGAGCCAGCCTCTAGCAAACTGAATTGTTCGGCGTGAGCCGAACGCCGATTCTCGTTACTGTTCACAATAGGATCAGGGCTTGTAATCTGTTTGTGCATGTCGTTTTCGGCATTCGCGCATGCCGAATTTTCTGTCACCAACGCGGATTCCGAACGGCGGCAGAGCTGCAGGGCCCGTTCGATGAGCCACTCGAACAACGCCGTAGCGCGGCGCAAAACTGCGCTCGACGCCTTTGTGGCAATACCGACAACCGCAATGATCCGCTCAAGTCGCGCCTCAAGCCGTGATCGGGCGCGCTCTCCGGTGGCGGTTGCCAAAGCGTACCGGAGATTGCGCAGCGCCCCACGATAGCGGCGAAGTGCTGCGCTTGCGGCTGCTTTCTCGGCTTTCGCCTGCCGTACCAGCCCATCGAGCTCGCGGTAACGAACAATCAAAATGCGCATATCGATGCCGCAACCGTCGACAATCAGACCGTCGGCGTTGCGGTGCGGATAGCGCTTGTAATTGCCGCTGTCCTGCATGGTGACGAGCCCTGCGTCGAAGAGGTTCGACAGCATGCGACTGACCCGTCCGACCGAGCGATTGATCTCGAAGGCGAGCTGCTGGTTGGACTTGAAGATGATCGGCCGCCCGTCTTTGTCAAAGGCCTCAGGCGACGCCGTGTTGACCAACGTGACCAGAAGATGGCTTTCGCTCGCGTTAATCAAGCCCGTGCAAGGCAGGTTGTGCGCGAGCACGGCAAGCTGCCCGCGTGTCACCGATCCCATCTCGGCTGACACTGACAATCGCCGGTATTCGGTGCGTTGTGGCGTCACTCTTCGACCGATTGGCCGCTTCAGTGGCACAGCTTCTCCCATTCTCGTCTCCTTTTTGTTGGAGACCAGGCAAAGTAATCCCGTTCACCGAAACGGTGTTTTCAGGTTGACAGGGGAAGGGAGGTTTGCGAGAAAGATTTTGGCTTATTTTCACTGCAAACCGCTTCCGGGATTCGTTTCGGGGCGGTTTTTCTTTTTTCTGGTCGGTCTGTCTTCTCCGTCGTAAGCGCTGGATCGGCGACCCGGAATCATCGATTCTGGGTGATTTGCAGAACCATAAACTAAATAGCCAAATTGGCGCAACAATTGTGCTACCACCGGCTAGCAATCAAACCGCACTCCAGTCTTTTTTGGCCTGCTTCACAGCTCAAAGCTCTCCCGTGGGTTCTATCAGTTATACCTTATTGGATATATAGATGGCAGCAACGCACCGGCTGGGTACCCAAGCCGGTGCCTTTCTGCGGGCGGGAAGGGGAGTTTGAGGGAAGGGGGAACGGGCCTCCCCTCACTGGATCGGGGCCGGTCGATCCGACCCGATCGCATCAACGGCCGTTGAGTTGCGCCTCTTGGGCGCGCTCGATGAATATTCCCGGAAGGACAAAGGCTTCGAGCGCCGGGCGAAGCGCGTCCTGAATGTCGGCCCAATCGACATGTTTGTGGTTCTCGGCATAGGCCGCGATGAGCTTGCGGCAAGCAAGGGCGGCAAGACGGGTATCGGGCGAATGGGCGAGTGCGGATTCGGCAGATGTCGCACGGCCGAGCCGCGGGCGCCGCCGGACTTGGCCCGGATCGGCGCGGCAATGCTGCACCACGGCATCGAAATGTTGACAATGGCGGCCTGAGTTGCGGCGCAGTTTGGGGGGCTCGCGCGTTCGACCTCCTCGAACCCTCGCCAAGCCGCGGGATATTGGGCAGCGAAAGCCGGCAGACAGATGCGTCGTCGAGTTGCCGAGGCTTGAGGCTAACGTGATGCCACCCTTCTGTTGACAGAAATCGGTTGCGTGGCGTTGCGCTCGCACCTTAGCTAAGGACCCGATATAGCCGCGCGCCGGGAGCACGATGCTGAGCGAGGCGCAGCAAAGGGCGTCGTTCATCTCCGCGGCCAGACCCTCGAAGGCTATTTCTTAGTGCCGAAGCTACCGGTCATACGGGCCAGTCGCCGTGCTGGCGAAAGCTGGCGGCCTTTGTGTTTTTCTGACTCAGCTTTTCAGTAGGCGACCTGCCCGTCGCGGTTCGGTGTGCCAAGGACGTGGGTTCTCGGCGGCAGCATCACCTGGTCGAAGCTCTGCGTGAACATCGCTGCCGCGAAGAAAGCCACGGCGCGAAGCGTTTCAGTCCCGGTGTTCTCAAGATCGTGGCGCAATAGTGTGGGCAAGACAAACACGCTACCGGGCGCGACGGGGTGAGTGGTACCATCCTCGCAGTACAGCAGGCCGGTGCCTGCAATTATGTACTGGGTCTCCTCAGTGGCGTCAGTATGCCAGCCCAGACGGCCCCCTGGCTCGATCTCATACACAATTGTCGAAGAAGCCGTTGATCCGTTCCCGCCGAAACGGGCGAAGGCACCCTGCCAACGCACAGCGGGGTCGCTCTCTCCCCAAACCTTGGAGCGAGGCAGATTATTAGCATCGACAATCGGACTCATGCTGATCATGCCTCTTGTTGGATGTGATCACCGTACCGCATGATATCAACCGTCCAAAGCCGTTGCTTCAGACGCGGTTAAGAATAGCTTCCCGAGCACGGGAGACTGGTACAATGACCGCGCGCCAGCAGGATGGCGTCGAGTCGTTTAATTAATAAGAGCGGCTTCGCCGACACAGCATCTTGGTTTGGAAATGTGCGCCCAATGGGCCACCACGCTCGCCGGGTTAGCATCACCGCTTCATTATTCTACGGCTGGATTCTACGGCTGGAACGCAAGGGTTTTCCGACGAAGGCCGTTCTGGTGGAGCTTCCAAAGCCGAAGAAGAGTTGCGGTGGGGACTATCGCGGAAAGATCCTACAGTGCAGGAACGACGGGCTTGGAACCTTTGGCGCAGATTCGCGCGAACGCGAACGCCTTTGCTTCCGCAAGATCTCCATTGTCAGAAAATAACGGAGGTGCACGGGGCATAGGCCGACCCAAAAGGGAAAACGGCGGGGTCAGGAGACGCCGAGCTGGCGTCTTTGAACCTTGGCGACGCATCTTGTCCTGGCAATGCACGTTCCGAGTTTGTTGCCTGCTCGCACAAAGTGCTCGAAACCGGTAAGGTCCTGGGTTAGAAGAGCTTGCAAGATGCCCCTTTTGAAAGACCCGACGATGGACGATACCGACGATGGGCGCCCGAATGGCGGACGCAGCGCTCTGTTCACGCCGCCCGGCGATGCGTCCGGCGCGGAGCGGATTTCGCGCCGGCGCAAGGCGCTGCTGTCGTCCTCGATGGTCGGCTCGACCAATCGCAGCCGGGTGCTGCAAGCCTTGTTCGATCTCGGACCGACCAGTCGCGCCGAACTGGCGCGCATTGCCGGCGTCAACCGCACCACCATTTCCGGAATCGTGCAGCCGCTGATCGACGATCAGGTGCTGGTCGAGAGCGACCCGATTCCTGCCAGTCCAGGCGGCGGCAAGCCGGCCCGGCCGCTATGGTTCTCGCCCAATGCCCGTCCGATCTGCGGCGTGCTGCTCATGCCGGATTCCGTGCATGCCTGCGTGGCGACGCTCGACGGCAAGATCGAGTCGGAACGCAAGATCGTCCTGCCGGACGGCAGGGGGCCGGTCCAGCCAATCATCGAGGCGATCGCCGAATGCGTCGGCGACACGCTCTCCAGGGCGCGACGCAAGCCCCTCGGCATCGGTGTTGGCGTCGGCGGCATGGTTGACACCGATCGCGGGTCGATCGTCGCTGTCAATCTCGCGCCGGCGCTCGACCGCTACCCCCTTGCCGACGAGCTTGGGCGACGCTTCAGCCTGCCAGTCAAGCTCGACCATCATCCGCGCGCCTTGCTGGTGGGTGACCGCTGGTTTGGCGCCGGGCGCGGCGTCAGGCAGTTTGCGGTCGTCTACACGGGCGAAGTGCTGGGCGGCGCACTCTATTTCGACGGCCATCTCTATCGCGGCACGGCAGGCGCAGGCGGCGAACTCGGACACACTTTCGTGCAGCTCGACGGCGAGCCCTGCCGCTGTGGCAGGCGCGGCTGCTGGGACACCATTGCCACCTTGAGCTGGCTCCGGCGCGAGGCCGCCCGCGCGGCTCTGCCCGAACCCGACCTGATCGACTCGGCCCGTCTCGTCGACATGGCGGCGCGGCGGCTGCCGGGGGCGGCTGAGCTGCTCGACCGCTATGCCCGCAACGTCGCCGTCGGCATCGCCAATCTCCAGCAGACGGTGGCGCCCAACATTTTCATCATGCATGGCGACGTCGTGCTGGGCGGCGATCGCCTGCTAGGCGCAATCGCGGAGCATGTCCGCGCCATGGTTCCATCACGACCCGGCGGCGCCATTGAATTCATTGCCGGCGATGCAGGTGACCGGGCCGCCCTTCTAGGCGCAGCCGGTCTGGTGATTTCCGAGCTGCTGCAGCTTCCAATCTAGGCATTTCTACACCCAACTATCCAGCGAGCCCCGGATAGCTTTGGAACCAGGGCTGCATACGTTCGAACTGAGCCGCCATCGCCAGAACGGTTTCGTCGGCGTGGCGCCGCCCGATAATTTGCAGGCCGACCGGCAGGCCCTGCGACGTCAGGCCGGCCGGAACCGAGATCGCCGGATGGCCGGTATAGTTGATCGGATAGGTCATGCACCACCCGATCAGCGGATCGACCGCTTCGCCATTGATCGATGTCGGCCCGATCGTGTTGCCGTCGGGGGCATTCTTGACGGGCGGAACCGCCAGCGTCGGCGAGACGATCAGGTCATGGGTTTCGAATACATCCTCGAGGCCGTCATGGATGCCGGTGCGCAACAGATCGTCGAGCGCATGGTCGACGGCGAACACCTTGTAGGCGCCCTCCAGCATGGCGAGGAACTGCGGGGTGAGCACCTTGGCGTGCTCGCCCATCAGGTCGATGCCCCCCTGTTTCCAGTACACGGCGATGGCAGCATAGTGGATCGATATCGTGCGCACCCAAAGCGCCGCCAGTTCCTTGTGATCGGCCCTGAAATCGAGCTCGACCTCGTCAACCTGAATGCCATGTCCGCGCATGACATCGATCGCACGGGCAACGACGGTGGCGACCTCAGCGTCCACCGGGAAATTGCCTAGTCGCGGGCTGTAGGCGACGCGCAGTTTCGGCGTCCGCCCGGCAACGGCGCCGACATAGTCGACGCCGTCATCCGGCAGGCAGAACGGGTCGCGGTTGTGTGGCCCGGCCATGATTTTGGTCATCAGCGCGGCGTCCGCAACGGTGCGGGTCAGCGGTCCGATATGGACCAGAGGATGTCCCCATAAGAAGGCGTCGGGGCGAGTCACCGAAGGAACGCGGCCGAAAGAGGGCTTGAACCCGACGGTGCCGCTGAACGAGGCGGGGATGCGGACCGAACCGCCGCCGTCCGTGCCTTGCGCCAGGGCCGCCATGCCGTCGGCGACCGCTGCCGCGCTGCCGCCGGACGAGCCGCCGGAATTGTAGCCGATCGCGAAGGGCGTGCTGGTCGGCCCGAAGCGCGCATTGTCCGTGATGCCCTTATGGCCGAACTCCGGCGTGTTGGTCTTGCCGAGCACGATGGCGCCTGCGTCGAGCAGGCGCTCGACCGCCACAGCACTTGTTTTGGGCACCCGGTCGTGCACCGCCAACGACCCCATCGATGTGGGCACGCCGGCCATATCGTCGAGGTCTTTGATGCCGACGGGGACGCCATGCAGCGGTCCAAGCGGACCGCCTTCCGTCACGGCCTTTTCGGCGGCCCGCGCAGCTTCCATCGCCTGGTCGCCGAGAACCAGCGTATAGGCGTTGACCACCGGGTTGCGCGCCTCGATGCGGCGCAGATAGGCCTCGGTCACTTCAACCGGCGACAGGTCGCGGCGCCGGATGCGCTGGGCCAGTTCCGTGGCCGGCAGGAAACAGATCTGGTCGTCTGCAGAAGTCATAAGCCATTCCACCTTTGGGTGCTATTTGATGAACACTGGATTTGCCGCGCCGCCGGTGCCTTTGCTCACTTTGACCGGACTAGCGCAGTAGAAGCCTTCGTAGCGGCGGTCCGAGGCACAGTCGGCGGCCAGCAGGTCGAGCGATGCCATTTCGGTGAACACCACGCCCAGATTGCGCATCAGCGCGGCGTGCAGCACCAGCATCAGTCCGGTCTCGGGCTCGTAGGTTGTCTCGTTGGCCAGCGTGTCGGTAACCAGGCAGGGGATCTGCATCTCGTCGAACCAGCGCACGAGGTCGAGGCTGAAGGTCAGTCCGGGTTCCCAATATCCATCGCCGACGGCTTGGCTTCCCGCCGCCAGTGCGCCGACCCAGCCGGTGCGAACGAGAAGGATGCTGCGCGGTAGGATATCGACCCCTTGGGCCCGGGCGCATTCCATGAGGTCGCGATGCGTGAATGTTTCAGCGCGCTCCAGGGCCGGTTTGCCGCGGAACCGGGCGATGTCGAGCAGCACGCCGCGTCCGACGATCCCACGCTCCGCGATCGGCATGATGCTGGCCTTGGTCATGCCGCCATTGGTACTGCTTGCCGCGAAGCCGTTCCAAAGCGTGTCGTCGAACCACATGTGGCCGAGCGCGTCGCAATGCGTGCCGGCCTGTGCGAAGCCGGTGACATAGTCGTCTGCGAATTCGAGGCCGCCGGCAAGCGGCTGCCAATGGCCGTTCTCGAAGCCGGCCTTGTCGGCGACCATGAAGTGCTTCGCCGGCCAGCGGCCGGGAAAGACGGCATCGCCCTCGGAGGTCGCGACCGGCACGCCGAGGGTGAAGGTGCGGCCATCCCGCACCGATGCCAGGCCGCGCTTGACCTCGTCGGCGGTCAGATAGTTGAGCGCTCCGGTCTCGTCGTCGGCACCCCAATGGCCCCAGCGGCTCGGCGCATCGGCGAGCAGCCGGCGCAGCGTCATCGTTTCAGTCGCGCTCATGCGTCCGCCTGGGCGGTCGCCGGCTGCCTGGCGCCGGTGATATAAGCGACGACCTCCTCCATGTTGGTGCCGGAACTTGCGAGATCCGCGACCTTGCGCCCCCTGCGCATCACCACCACGCGGTTGCACACCTGCCAGAGATGATCGAGATTGTGGGTGACCATGATGATCGTCAGCCCCTGGGCGCCGAGTCGTTTGATGAGGTCGAGCACCTCACGGGATTCGCGCACGCCGAGCGCCGCGGTGGGCTCGTCAAGCAGCAGCAGCTTGTGGCCCCAAAAGGCACCGCGCGCGATCGCCACCAACTGGCGCTGGCCGCCGGACATGCGATCCACCGGTTTGCTGCGCACCCCGGGGATATCGATGTGCAGTTCCTCGAGGCCGCGCATCGCGATGTCGCCCATCGATTTGCGGCGGATCCAGCGCAGCAGCACCGGGCCGCGGCCAAGCGCAATCTCGCGGCCGAGAAAGAAGTTTTCGGCGGCAGTGAACGTGCCGATCAGCGACAGGTCCTGATAGACCGTCTCGATGCCGAGGCGTTGCGCTTCGGACGGCGGCGACAACTTTTGCGGCCGCCCTTCGAGGATCACCTCGCCGGAAGTCGGGTCATGCGCGCCGGCCAGGATTTTGATCAGCGTCGACTTGCCGGCACCATTGTCGCCAACGAGGCCGAGTATGTCGCCCCTGGCGATGTCGAGCGAAACGTCGTCGAGTGCCTGGATGCCGCCGAAGCTGCGGCAGATCCGGCGCAGGCTGAGCAGCATCTTCTGCGCCATGGCCTATGCCCTCGCATAGCGGCGGCCAATACCGCCGAGCGCTACGGCGACGACGAGAAGGCAGCCGGTGAACAGGAACTGCGTGAAGATCGGCGCGCCGATCATGGCCAGCCCATTGTTGCCGACGGCGACCGTCAGCACGCCGATCAAGGTGCCGAGGATATGAAACTGACCCTCTCGCAGCGCCGCCGAACCGAGGAACGCGGCCGAGAACGAGGTCAGCATGAAGCTGTCACCCGCCGTCACCTGGCCGGAGCCGAGATTGGAGGCCATGAGCACGCCACCGATAGCAGCACACGTGCTGGCGATGGCGAAGGCAACGATGCGGCTGCGATCGACGGCGACGCCGGCGCGGCGTGCTGATTCCGGGCTGACGCCGATGGCCTTGATGTGTTGGCCCTGCACTGTGCGGTTGAGGATCACCCACAGCAGCGCAAGCACGACGGCCATGATGATGACGAGGTGCGGGACCCCGGCGATGCGGCCGATCGCGATATCGGTGAATTCGCGCGATTGAGTGAGCTGTAGCGGAATTCCGCCCGAATAGGCGTAGTTCAGCCCGACGACGATGGTGCCCGTGCCAAGCGTGGCAATGAAAGCGTTCACGCCGATCTTCGAAACGACAATGCCGTTAACAATGCCGATGACCGTTCCGAGGCCGACGACAAGGAAGATGGCGGGTAGGATCGGCAAGCCGCTGCTGCTCAACAGCCCGATCACGAGCAGCCCGCAGAAACTCGCGACATAGCCGATACTGAGGTCGAAATCACCGGCGACGAGTGGCACGGTGAGGCCGGCCGCGACAATGGTGCCGATCGCCATGTCGTTTACGATATTGCGAAAATTGCCGATGGTTGCGAAGGTCCCCGGCTCCAGCACCGAGAAGATCCCCAGCATCGACGCCAGCACAATGATGGTGCCGTAGGTCCCGAGCAGGCGCATGAGCAACGCGCGCCGCTGTCGGGCATTGGGCGAGGTATAGCCGGTCTGCGTTGACGGCAGGACGCGGGGCGCCTCTGCCGGAGCGTGGGTTTCGGGCAGGGATTGATCAGCGGACATGGCGGCTCTCATGACAGCACTCCGGCCCGGCCAGGCAAATCCGGCCCAGACCCACAATCAGGAGAGCTTACTGCGGATTGTCCTTGATGAACTCGTCGACGTTCTCTTTGGTGACGAGCGTATAGCCTGGCACGAAGGATTTGGGCTTCCACTGGTCGCCGGCTGCCAGGATGTCGGGAATTTGATCGACTAGCATTTTGCCGGCCGAAGTCAGATCGACACCGAGCGTGGCAGTCATCGTCCCGTCCTTGACGGCCTGGACAGCGGGTGCCGTGGCGTTGAACGAATAGACCTTCACGTCGCTGCGGCCGTTCTGCTTCAGCGCCGCGATCGCGCCCATAGCGTTGTCGTCATAGCAGTTGAAGATGGCGAACGGCCCCTTGGCGTTGGCATTGGCTGCAAGCCAGGCGTTGGTCGCGGCCTGCGAGGACTCGGCAGCACCCGGGATGCTGATCTCGTGCGAGGTCGCCTTGAGCCCCGGATTTGCCTTGACCGCCGCATCGAAGGCGTCGGCTCGTTCGCGGCACGGAATGCCGGGATGGTAGGTGAGGTCGAGTACAGTTCCGGACTTGCCGATGTCCTTCAGCATCAAGTCGATCAGCGGTTGCGCAGCACCGGTACTTGCAGAAAGCGCGATCCCGTCGGCCATGCCGCCGCCGGCCGAAAGCACGGGGATCTTTGCGTCCGCCGCCGCCTGGAGCCCGGCCGCCAGGCCGGTCGAATCGAAGACCGTGACGATGATAGCGTCCACCTTCTTGGTTGCCAGCTGCTTGATGCTGGTGATCGCTTGCGAAGGATCGCCATTGGCATTGAGCGTTTCCACCGACCAGCCTTTGGACTTGGCTTCCTGGCTCATCGTGTCGACCATCTGGTTTGTGTCGACGTCGGAAGTCGAGAAGGTGACGATGCCGATCGTCAGCTTGTCATTCGCGGCGAGGGCGGCCGACGTGAAGGATGCTGCGACGAGTGCTGCGGTCGAGAGTTTCTGAAAGCGGTTCACTGTGCGTATCCCCTGTTGGCGGAGTGTTCCGGCTCACCTCCAGACCGTGCAGTAGCCCAGCGAGGGCGCCATCTACAGGTCGTCACAGTCAGGTCTGTTTGTTCGTGCGAGCCACGTACTAACTATAGGCACAAGCTCTTATGCCGCGCAACGGCTAATTTCAACCGGCTTTGGTGACTCGAGGTTCAATCGCCGTGGGGCTTTTGGGGCAAGCGCGCAGCTAGGCCGCCTTCTATGTTATTCAGCTTCAGGAATGGCTGATGCGGGAGGACCTGACTTTCCCGTCGATGCCGATGGACGGCGGACAGCCGAATTATTTCACCATCAACGGCCGCGCCTATCCGTCAACGGACACGATCAGGATGAAGGTCGGCGAAACTCTGAAAGTGCGCTTCATCGGCACCAACAATGGGTTTATCCACCCGATGCACATCCACGGCGGTCCATTCGAAGTTGTCGCCCGCGATGGCGAGACTATCCCGCAGTCGGCGCGTTTCCTTGCCGACACGGTCAACGTCGGACCAGGCAACGCTACGATGTCGTCTGGCAGGCACGTCGGCCCGGAAAATGGCTGATCCATTGCCATATCGGGCATCATACGACCAACAACAATGTCGAAGAGAAGGGCGGTGGCGGACTGATGGTCGTAATCGATGTGCAACCCTGAAGCCCGCTTCGCAAGGCGAAACATAGATGGATGTGTTTGCCGTATACGGCGCCCTGTTTCTTGCTGCCTTCGCCGCAGCCACCATCCTTCCGGCGCAGTCGGAGGCCGCCCTTGCAGGGCTCCTCGCCACACATTCCTTCTCGCCCGCAATGCTGGTTGTTGTCGCCAGCCTGGGCAACGTCCTGGGCTCGGCGGTGAACTGGGGGCTTGGTCGAGGGATCGAGCGCTTCCAGGACAAGCCCTGGTTTCCGCTGCGTCCCGCGACGCTCAACCGCGCCACGAACTGGTATCGCCGTTATGGTAGATGGTCGCTCTTCTTAAGCTGGATGCCGTTCATCGGCGATCCGCTAACCGTGGTCGCTGGGGTTTTGCGCGAGCCGCTATGGAGCTTTGTCGCAATCGTCGCCGTCGCGAAGGTTTCGCGTTATCTGGTCGTCGCCGGGGCGGTGCTGAGCCTGACGTAAAACCGAAATCGCGGACATCGCAGCGCTGCTTTTTGCACGGGCCATAAACAGGCCATACAAAAAATGTATGAAAAATGTGGTGGCACATGGCGGCTTCGAGCAATACCGTTCTAGCAACGACCTTCACTTTTGGTTGCACTGCAGCAAACTGGTCGAAGGCGGCCTTGACAAATCAGCCGAACAATTGTCGGAAGGGTTGATGAGGACTCTTGGTCGATTCACGATCCTAGGAAACATACCGCTCCGAGCACTGCTGGCGGTTGTGTTCCTGGTCATGTCGGCTCTTCAGCCTGGTCTGTTCGCCACAGCCAATGCCACGGGCTTTCACGCCGGGGCGGATCTCCAGGCCGAGACACCCGCACACGATATGGGCCATCAAGGCGCCACGGCGGACGACGCGGACACGTCGGAGCATCATCACGGCGACAAGCAATCCTCTGACAAGAGCTGTGAAGTCCATTGCGCGCCGGCAAATGCGGTGCCGATCGACTGCCCTGACTTGGAGCATGTTGTCTCCCGCTGCTTTGCGCCCGTCGTTGCCGTCACTTTGCCGCTTGGCGAATACACAGCGCTCATAAGGCCTCCCAAACATCTGAACTGACGCGCCCTTTCGGGGCGTTCGCGCGCAGCGTCGGGAATCCGTTCCCGCGCGGCCAAACGCATACGTCAAGCTTCAGGTCTACAATGAAAATCGCAAGTCTAGCGATGCTAGCATCGCTGTTTGTTTCCGGATGTGCGGCAACCACGCCGCCGGACATACTTCCGGCCTTCAATCCGGCCGATCCGTTGATGGGCATCCGCGATGCGCACTACCACCCCGTCATCGCCGACTATCGCCACCGGGAGCCGGTGGATCCGCAGAATTGGCGGCGCCTCAATCAAGAACGCTCTCCCGCGAACCCGGGAGCCGGATCATGAAGCGCCGGCCCCTGACCATAGCTGCGGTGGTAACCATTCCGCTGATCGCTGCCGGATGCACGACTAGCGCAGCCCTTGATGGCATCTCAGCCCCGATGGCCGGCTTCACGACAGTCGCAGCGCGTGCCGAATCCGTGACCGGCAAGAAAACCGTATGGGTGCAATCCAGCGAGGAAGCGCGGACGGTTTCAGAGCGCGTGAAGCGCCTCGTCCAGAAGAAGACGATCGGCCCGGACACCGCGGTGCAGGTCGCCTTGCTCAACAACAAGGGCCTCCAGGCCGCCTATGCGGAGATCGGCCTGTCGGCGGCCGACATGTGGCAGGAAACGATGCTCGTCAATCCGACGATCTCGGTCGGCATGATCGGCGTCGATCCGGTGCGGACGATTGAAGGCGCGGTGATCAGCAACATCCTTGCGCTGGCGACCCACAAGCGGCGTGTCGCGGTCGCGGATGCGCGCTTCCGTCAGGCCCAGCTCCGCGCCGCCGAGGAAACGCTACGGCTCGCCGCCGATACGCGGCGGGCCTGGATCAACGCTGTGTCGGCCTGGGAGAGCGTTTCCTATTTGAATCAGGCGCAGGCTGCCGCCGACGCTGCTTCCGAACTCGCTCAAAAGCTTGGCGAGACGGGCGCCTTCACAAAGACCGGCCAAGCCCGCGAACACGTCTTCTATGCCGAGATCACCGGTCAGGCGGCGGAGGCGCGGCTCGCCGCGCGAACTGCCAAGGAAGAGCTCACCCGGCTGATGGGTCTATGGGGACCGGACGTCGATTACTCAGTCCCCAACATGCTGCCAGCGCTGCCGAAGGGTGCCAAGGCCAAACGCACTATCGAGATGGAGGCACTAAGAAATCGCGTCGATCTTGAGATCGCGAAGCTTGAGCTGGAAGCGCTGGCGAAATCCTACGGTCTGACCGAGGCGACGCGCTACATCACCGACCTGGAACTTCTTACCGGTGTGGAAGTGGAACGCGAAGAGTCGGAAGAAGGCGGAACCGAGACGAGCACGTCACCCATCCTCGAGCTCGAGTTTGTCATCCCGATCTTCGATACGGGCAAGGCGCGCAGGCGCAAGGCTGAACTCGCCTACATGCAGGCTGCCAACCTCTTCGCCGAGAAAGCGGTGAACATCCGCTCCGAAGCGCGGTCGGCCTATGACGGTTACCGGTCGACCTATGACATCGCCCGGCATTACCGGAACAATGTCGTGCCACTTCGGAAAAAGATCGAGGAAGAAGCCGTCCTCACCTACAACGGCATGATCACCAACACGTTCGAGCTCCTCGCCGACACCCGCGCGAAAATCAGCGCGATCATGCTTTCCCTCAACGCCAAGCGCAACTTCTGGCTGGCGGACGTCAATCTCGGCACCGCTGTCTACGGCGGAGGCGCGTCGAGCGTCGGCGGCGGCGCCGCCCCCGAAGCGACTGAAGCCGGCGCCGAAGCCCATTGAACTCAAGGAGAAGAAGATGCTTTCAAGACGTCAGTTGTTAGGCGCGGGAGCTCTGCTTGCCGGAGCCACTGCATGGACCAAAACCTCGGCGATGGGCTTGCCGGACGCGGCCGTCATGGAGTCCCCGGACATGCAGCCGCCGATCTTTCCGACGAGCGGGCCGGACTACCAGCCGGTGGTGACGCTCAACGGCTGGACCCTTCCGCATCGCATCAACAACGGCGTGAAAGAATTCCATCTCGTCGCCGAGCCCGTCGAACGGGAGCTGGCGCCCGGCTCGACTGCGTATCTGTGGGGCTACAACGGTCAATCCCCCGGTCCGACGATCGAGGCGGTCGAGGGCGACCGGGTCCGCATCTTCGTGACGAACAAGCTTCCCGAACACACCACCATCCACTGGCACGGCATGATCCTGCCAAACGGCATGGATGGCGTGACCGGACTGACGCAGCCGGGAATTCCGTCCGGCAAGACCTTCGTCTACGAGTTCGACCTCGTGAAGAGCGGAACCTTCATGTACCACCCCCACGCCGACGAAATGGTCCAGATGGCCATGGGCATGATGGGGTTCTTCGTCATCCATCCGAAAGACCCGAAATTCATGCGCGTAGACCGCGATTTCGTGTTCCTGCTGAACGCTTTCGACATTGAACCGGGGTCGTACGTCCCGCGCATCATGGAGATGACGGACTTCAATCTCTGGGGCTGGAACAGCCGCATCTTTCCGGGGATCAGCCATCTTCCGGTGGCGAAAAACGACCGGGTCAGGGTCCGCGTCGGCAACCTGACCATGACCAACCATCCGATCCACATGCATGGCTACGACTTCGAGGTGACCTGCACCGATGGCGGCTGGGTGCGGCCGGAGGCGCGGTGGCCGGAGGTGTCGATCGACATCCCCGTCGGCGCCATGCGGGCGTACGAGTTCGACGCCAAATACGAAGGCGACTGGGCGATCCACTGCCATAAGTCGCACCATACGATGAACGCCATGGGCCACGACGTGCCTACCTTCATCGGCGTCGACAATTCGAAGGTCACCGGCAAGATCCGCCGGGTCCAGCCCGAATATATGGCGATGGGTGACCGCGGCATGGCCGACATGGGGGAAATGGAGATGCCGCTTCCTGACAACACCATCCCGATGATGACGGGATGGGGACAGTTCGGCGCGATCGAGATGGGCGGCATGTTCTCGGTCGTGAAGGTCCGCGAGGGCCTGTCCGCGAACGATTACGCCGATCCCGGCTGGTACCAGCACCCGGAAGGAACCGTTGCTTACGAGTGGACTGGTGATGTTCCCGCCCCCGCAAAATCAGGCGGCGCAAAAACGATGGCTCCGCAAACAGAGCACGGCGGCCACGGAAAACAGGGATGAGAAACCAAACCCGCAACCTCAACAAAAGAGAGAATGCAGCATGAAACGTATATTAGCAGCGGCCGTTTTGATGGCGGTCAGTTCCGGAGCAGCTCTTGCCGGTGGAACACACGCCGGAGGCCATGGAGACGACGCCGGCACGATGGCGATCGGCAAGCCTGGAAAGGCCGGCAAGGCAAAGCGGACCGTCAACATCACGATGTCGGAGAACGACGACGGGAAGATGATGTTCCAACCGGCTGTGCTCAAGGTGAAGCAGGGCGAGACCGTTCGCCTGATGTTCGTCAACAAGGGCGAAGTCGACCACGAATTCGTCATGGACGTCCATGAGGGGATCATGGAGCACAAGGCGCTGATGGAAAAGTTCCCCGAAATGGAGCACGCCGATCCGAACTCGATCCGGCTGGCGCCCGGCGCCAGAGGTGAAATCATCTGGACCTTCGCCAATGCCGGCGAATTCGGTTTCGCCTGCCTGATCCCGGGTCACTACGATTCGGGCATGAAGGGCGATATCAGCGTCGCCCACTGACCTCCAAAAAACGCAAAGGAAGCAGTCATGAAACTATTGGCAAAAGCACTCTCGACCCTCGCGCTCGCACTCGCCATCGGCGGGAGCGCGCTCGCACAGGAATACGTGAAAGG
This sequence comes from Mesorhizobium sp. WSM4849, assembly GCF_055811385.1. Classification (NCBI taxonomy): domain Bacteria; kingdom Pseudomonadati; phylum Pseudomonadota; class Alphaproteobacteria; order Hyphomicrobiales; family Phyllobacteriaceae; genus Mesorhizobium; species Mesorhizobium sp. WSM4849. Next base: position 85,228 of record NZ_JBVVPW010000013.1, on the reverse strand, counting down.
CGAAGTCGTCAAAGTCGACGCCAAGCAGAAGAAGCTGACGATCAAGCATGAGCCGCTGACCAATCTCGACATGCCCGCGATGACGATGGTGTTCGTCGTCGCGGAGGACGGCATGATCGAGAAGGTCAAAGCGGGTCAAGCAATCGAGTTTGCAGCCGACCGCGTCAACGGGCGCATCACTGTGATAGCGATCAAGTAAATGCACGCCATCCGCCGCGGGCTGTGAGCAACGGCCCGCGGCTTGCTTGCCAGCATTCCACAGACTGCTCGAGAATGAACGTGCTGCCTTACATTCACACCGCCAACGTCAGGCAGCTGTTCATTAATTTGAACGAGATCGCCAGAAAGCTTCGCCGCGACCTGCGTATTCGCTTCATATCGCTTCGAATGGTGGCTGTATTTGCAGCAGTCGCAATCACCCTTATCGGTAGCGCTGGCCGCGACTCGATAATCTACGCAGCCATAGCGGCAATCTACCTAATCGTCGTCATGTTCTTGACGGGAATGTTTCTGGCTTCCCGCTTGACGCGGCCGCTCACCTGCTTCGCGGTGCTGGATGCGATCTTCGTAGCTTGTGTGTTGTACGAGCACATACTCGGTACCCCGATCACCAACGATCATGGCTTGACCACTGCAGGCCTGGTTATCCCGTTTATCCTTCTGAGCCATATCGGGATGAACCTGAGCGGTCGCCTAATCATCATCTTCTCGGCGATAGTCCTGACGGCCTGGGTGACAATGCTTGGCTTGATGGCTTTCCGCCACGAGATTGGCGAGCCTGGGACGTTCCTCGACGCGTTCTTCGACCTTGATCTCGGTCTGGCGTTGAGCTTCGGGTTTGCCGCGATCTCGACCTGCCTTCTGGCGGTGGATCACAGCCGAACCCGCAGAAGGGCGCTGAAGATAGATCGGTGGCGGCATAATCTTACGCGGTTTTTCTCTCCTCTCATGGTCGCGCACCTGCAGGAGGCGGGTAACGCACTTGATTTGAAGCGGCGTCCCGCCGCGATCATGTTTGTCGACCTGCGAGACTTTACCAGCTACGCCGAGACGGCCCCCGCTTCGCAACTGGCCGGTGTGCTCGCGGAATATCGGCGATTGGTCGCAGGTACGATATTTGCGTTTGGCGGAACGGTCGACAAGTTCATCGGCGATGGTGTCATGGCGGTGTTTGGCCAGCCGACCGCCGCAGAGGATGACGCCGAGCGAGCTCTGGACTGCGCGATGGAATTGATTGCGCTCTTGAACGAATGGAAGCCGCTTAGCGATTCTGATGGGTCAGTCTTTCAGGTCGGCATAGGCCTTCACTACGGGACCATCATCGGCGGGGTGCTCGAGAGCGGTTACCACGACGAATTCACTGTCATCGGCGACGCTGTCAACGTCGCGCAGCGACTGGAATCGCTGACCAAGGATCTCGGCGCTTCGCTGGTCGTCTCTTCGGCGCTGTTGACCCAGACGCAAAAAGGCACCCTGGAAGAGCCCTGGATGTGGAAGAACGGGGTTGCACTGAGCGGCCGCCGACTCCCGATAGACATCGTCTTTCTTCCTCGTGAAAGGCATCTTGCCGCGATCGATGCAGGCGCCGTGCGGACATCCGGAAATCGGCAATGGCGTGGCGAGAAACCTTCGGGCGCGGCAGCATCCATCCGGCAACCCGACGCACCAGGTTGACGGTGGGGCTGAACGGAACCGCGCCGCTGGCAGGCACTGACGCATCGCAGGTTTCACGACGAAGGTACAGCGCAGAACGCTGTCCAGAGATCTTGCTTCCAATCCCTGCGTTGCGGGTCGCGCAGGGCAGCACCTACCGGGTACTTGCGCGTGCCAATGCTGACATAGGCCGGTGCCGCGCACCGTATCCGTGCATGGTGGCTTCCGCGATCCAGATATTTGATCGCACCTTTCGCGTCGGTCTCGACCAGACCGATAGCCACCTCAAAGTCATACTCTTTCTCATGAAAGACAGTATCGTTCACGACGCTAAGCTGGACCGACGTCGCATCAGGAAAATGAGCAGTGTAGAAGATCAGTTGCTCCGCCGCCGTCAAGGACGTAGCCACCAACACGCCGGCAACAAATGCAATGGCGCGCATTTCGTCCTCCCGAGGACTGAGGAGAAGACTATCATCTCTTGCATCGATATTCGAATCGATTTTCTGTTCCGGTAGCGAGCTGACGCAGTGAGGATGTTCCGCTTGAGCATCCGACGACCTTTTCGGTCGAACGCGGCGCCGGCCTGATTGGCGGAGCAGCTGCGTCTATGGCTGCGGTGCTGCCGTGGACCTCTCGTGCGGCTTGCGCCACCCGTACCTGGTCATGCCGCGTGGCTTGTAGAGCGACAGCGCCACAGGCACGAGCAACACGAGCAGGCCACCGGCTGCATGTGTCCGGATTGAGCGCCTCAGCCCGAGGAGATCGGTACTGGACATTGTGGTCTCTGCCGCAACGCCTGCCACGTAGCTGATCCCGTCCATCTGAAGCAGCAGGACGATGGTGACAAGGACGTTCAGCAGAAGTTTAGCCAGGACCCAATAGTGCCGGAACAGGCCCCATGTGGTGCCGAGCGACTGGACAAGCCCGGTGACCAATGAGGCGATGACCAACGGGAGGATGACGTACCAGGCGGTCAACTCCATCGCGAGATAGGCTGCGCGCACCATCTGCGAATCCTTGGCTGCCAGGCCGGCGACGGCGAGAGCCAGGAAGCCTGCGACTGCGCCGAGCGTGCCGACAGAGGACGTGACATGCGCGGTGAGGGCTAACTTGCGAACGCCGGGTGCCATGATCATCGTTGTTGCACGCCGGTCTCTGTAACGCCGGAGGACGGCACGTGCCGGCCGGGACCGTGGGGCCCGCCGATACCGGTGAAAACCACAGCGACAACCAGCAGGACCAGAATGATCGCGACGATCCCCGACACTTTCACCCAGCGCGGTGCGCCGGGGTAGGGGGGCAGGTCGGCCATGTCCGTTCCTCTATCGTCTGTATCGACATTTAATGGCGCTCGATTTTATCGAGACGCAATGTCTATATCAAGTCACGATGTCTCTTATCTCGACAAAGTTGCCACGTCAGGTATGTTGGGGTGATGCCGAAGCTATGGAACGAAACCATCGATGCGCACCGTCGGGCGGTGCGCGATGCGACCCTGGATGCCGCCGCGGCGCTGGTGGCCAAGCATGGACTGCTGTCGGTGACGATGTCACAGATCGCCGAGGAGACGGGAATCGGTCGTGCGACACTGTACAAGTACTTCCCGGACGTTGAAGCGATCCTCGTCGCCTGGCATGAACGTCAGGTCGCCGGCCACCTCGAACATCTGATTGCCATCCGGGATGAGGCTGGCACCGCTGGCGAGAAGCTCAAAGCTGTGCTCGAGGCCTACGCGTTCATTTCTCACGAGCACCACAGCACCGAACTCGCGGCGCGCCTGCATCGAGGCGAGCACGTCGCCCAGGCACAGCAGCAGCTCAGCGATTTGATCCGGGACCTGCTCGCTGAGGGTGCAAAGACCGGCGGCTTCCGGGATGATGTCGCGCCCGGCGAGCTTGCAATCTTTTGCCTCCACGCTCTCGCAGCGGCCAGCAGCCTGCCATCCAAAGCAGCGGTCCGCCGGCTCGTTGCGGTCACTCTGGCCGGGTTGCGGCCTTTATGCGCCAGCCACAGGTGAACGTGGGGTCGTCATCACATTGCCTCACGCCACGCGCTCCATGCTGACCATACGCACGAGGAATTGCGTAGGAGTTAACTAATGCAGGATCTGGGCCAGAAATAGCTTGCTGCGCTCGTGGTGCGGGCTCAAGAAGAACTCGGCCGGTGTGTTGATCTCGACGATTTCACCCTGGTCCGTGAAGACGACACGGTCGGCCACCTGTCGGGCGAAGCCCATCTCGTGGCTAACACACAACATGGTCATGCCCTCTTCGGCCAGCGAAACCATGGTGTCGAGCACTTCCTTGACCATTTCAGGGTCGAGCGCCGAGGTGGGCTCGTCGAACAGCATGATCTTCGGGCTCATGCAAAGCGAGCGCGCGATGGCCACCCGCTGCTGCTGGCCGCCTGAAAGCTGCCCGGGATATTTGTTCGCCTGATCCGGGATGTTCACGCGATCGAGATAGTGCATGGCGACCTGCTCGGCTTCCTTGCGGCGCATATTGCGCACCCAGATCGGCGCCAGCGTCAGGTTTTCCAAAATGGTCAGGTGCGGGAACAGATTGAAGTGCTGGAACACCATGCCGACATCGCGGCGGATTTCATCGATCTTGTTCAGGTCGCCGGTCAGTTCAATACCGTCCACGACGATGCGGCCCTGCTGGTGCTCTTCCAGTCTGTTGATGCAGCGGATCATGGTCGATTTGCCTGAACCAGACGGTCCGCAGATCACCAGTTTTTCACCGCGCTGGATGGTGAGATTTATATTTTTCAAGACGTGGAAGGCCCCGTACCACTTGTTCACCCCGACCATCTCGACGGCGGTGGGATCGTTTGTCATGGGCAGGGATGGAACGTGCCGGATGGCAGATACGGAAGTCGACATTGCAGCATTCCTAGTGAGCGGCCGGGCCCCGCCGCTCCAGGAAATCGGCGAAGCGGGCGAAGGAGAAGGACAGCGCAAAGAAGATCGCGCCAAGGAAGAGAAAGGTCTCGGCGGCCGGCGACGGCCATTCGGGGTCGGCCAGTGCAGCCTTGCCTGAACTGATCAGGTCGAACAGCCCGATGACCAGGACGAGGCTCGTATTCTTGATCATAACGATGATGGTGTTGGCGAGCGCAGGGATCACCACCCGGATGGCTTGCGGCAGGATGACGAGACGTTGTGTGCGCCAAAACGGCAGGCCGAGCGACGCTGCTGCCTCATACTGCCCGTTCGGGATGGCCTGGAGGCCGCCGCGGATCACTTCGGCGAGATAGGCAGCCGCGAAAATGGTGAGCGCGACAAGCGCGCGCACGAATTTGTCTGGCAGCAGCGCCTCGGGCAAGAACAGCGGCATCATGATCGACGCGACGAACAGGATGGACAGCAATGGCAGTCCACGCACGGATTCGATCAGCACCACCGCGCCGACCCGGACGGACGGCAGCGTCGAGCGCCTTGCCAGCGCGAGCAGGATGCCGACCGGAAAGGCGATGCCGATGGCGACGACGGTCAAGATCAGTGTCACCGGCAGGCCGCCCCAGGATGAAGTCGGCACTTCGGCCAGTCCGAAGCCTCCGCCCATCAGCCAGAAGATCAAAGCGAACGCGGCCACCCAGAGCGCCAGCAGTCGTGACGTCCAGCTCGCCGGACGCACCGACCAGCCGAGCAGCGCCAGAATGAGCAGGCAAACAATGGCTGGGCGCCAGCGTTCGTCGAACGGATAGATGCCGAACAGAAGTTGGCCGGATTTGGCATAAATGAAACTCCAGCAGGCGCCAGTGGCTGCTCGGCAGGCATTCGGGTCGGGGTCGAAGAGCACCGCATCGATCACCAGCCAGCGCAGCATGGGCGGCACGGTGACGAAGAGCAGCGCGCCAAACAGCAGCGTGAGCGCGGCGTTGAGCGGTGTGCCGAACAACAGCTTGGCGAGGCGCCGCAGGCCGGCGAACCGGAAATGGTCCGGCGTTGCCTCGGAGGACATGGGAAGAGACATGGCCATGGTCACCGCTCCACGATGGCGATGCGGCGGTTGTACCAGTTGGCCGCGCTCGACAGGGTAAGATTGAGGGCGAGATAGGCGCCGAGGATGATGAAGACGCCTTCGATCGAATGGCTGGACTTGCTGATGATGGTGTTCATCACCGCGAGGAAGTCCGGGTAGCCGACGGCGATCGCCAGCGTCGAATTCTTGACGACATTGATGTACTGGCTGTTGAGCGGCGGGACGATCACCCGCAGCATCTGCGGGATGACGACCAGCCGCAGGATCTTGCCACGCGACAGGCCGAGCGAATGGCCGGCGTCCCACTGGCCGCGGCCGACCGACAGAACACCGCCGCGTACGATCTCGGCCACGAAACCGGTGGTGTAGATCGTGAGGCCGATGAGGATGGTGCTGAGCTCGGGCGTCAGTTCACCGCCGCCCCGGAAGTTCGAACCCGTGAAGACCGGGAAGTCGACGGCGAAGCGAATATCGGCGAGCCACAGTCCCACGACGCCGGCAGCCAGGATCGCCGGCACAACCAAGGGCGGCAAGCGACCACTCCGGGCGAGACCGTAGCTGAGCGCGGCGAGCGTCAGGGCGAACAGGATGATCAGTGCGCCTGTCATGCCGATGTCGATGCTGATGGCAGGCACGACAAAGCCGCGCATGGATGCGTAGACACCGGGCAGCGGATTCAGTGCTTCGCCGACCGGCGGCAGCACCTTCCACCACAACGAATAGAGGAAAATCAAAAGGACGATCGGCGGTGAGTTGCGGGCTATTTCAACCCAGACCCGGCAGGTACCCGCTGCCAAGGGATTGCTGCTCAGCCGGGTGATGCCAACGACGAGGCCAAGGACGGAGGAGAAGATGATGACAAGAGCGGAAATGAAGACCGTGTTGGCCAGCCCGACAACGATCGCCCAATAGTAGGGATCGCGCGATTTATAGGTGAGGATGGCCTCGGAAATGATGATCCTGGACGGCATCGCGAGGAAATCGAAGCCAATCGGGATACCGCGCGCCCTTAGATTGGCGAAGGTGGTGGAGACTAGCAGCGCAGCGAAAGCGATGACGGCCGTCACCAACACGCCTTGAATGATGATCGATCTGGTCTTGGCTTCGCTTAGCATACCGGCCTCGGTTCATCAGTTGAAGAGATGGGCGCGCGCTCGGCGCGCCCGACCAAGGCTCAATCCCATGGGAAGGGATAGTTGAGACCGCCGTCTTTCCACAGCGCGTTCATGCCGCGTTCGACCTTGAGCGGGCTGTTCTTGCCCAGGTTTCGGTCCCAGATTTCGGCATAGTTGCCCATCTGCTTAATCACGTTGTAAGCCCATTTGTCGTCCAGCCCGAGCGGTGCGCCAAAGCCGGGCTCTTCGCCAAGCACCCGTTTGATCTCCGAATTGCCCGCAGCGAGATTTTCATCGATGTTCTGAGCGGTGATGCCGTTGGCTTCAGCCCAGAACAAGGCGTTCATCGTCCAGCGCACCACGTCGAAGAGCTGGTCGTCGCCGCGCGCGACAGCGACACCGTTGGGTTCGGCGGCGTGGCCGACCTTGAGGATGTCGTAATCGTCCGGATTTTTGGCCACCGAGGCACGCTGGCCGGCCGCGGCGGTGCCGTCGGTTACGTAGGAGTCGCAACGGCCGCCGAAGAACGCGTCACGCGCCTGAATGGTCGAGTCATAGTAGACCTTCTTCATGGAAATCCCGAATTCCTCCTCGGTTTCCTCAATGGCCTTTTCGGTCAGGGAGCCGCCGCCCTGCAGGCAGACGGTCTTGCCGTCGAGCAGTTTCGGCTCAGTGATGTTGTCGGCCTTGCGCACCAGCATACCGTCCGTGTCGTAGAGGTTGATCCAGACGAAACGGACAACCGTGTCCCGTGTAAACGTGATGGTGGATGTGCGCGACAGAATGTCGATCTCGCCCGTCTGCAGTGCCGGGAAACGTTGGCCGGCATTGAGGGGCACATAGCGGATCTTATCCTTGTCGCCGAGGATAGCGACCGCGAACGCGCGGCAGATGTCGGAATCGAAGCCGCGATAATAGCCTTTCTCGTCCGGGCGCGAGAGACCTGGCACGCCTTGGCTGGCGCCGCAGCTCACATAACCGCGCTCCTTGATCTTGTTGACGACGGCCTGCGCCGACACCTCGCCGACGCCGGCGGCCAGACCCACTAGTCCGATCGCGATACCGGTGATCCATTTCAAACTTCTGGTTTTCATCGTTATTCCCCTTGTTGTTGAGTTTGGTGTCATTCGGCGGCCTTGGCATCGGCCAAGGCAGCTCCGTTCTGCCGGGCTTCGGCAAAAAGGTCGAAGGCCTGCGAAAGATCGGCCAGCAGGTCGTCCAGTGCCTCGAGGCCGATCGATAGGCGCCAAACTGGACCAGGCTTCAGCCAATCGGGGCTAGTCCGGTCTCTTCGCGGATCGCTGACCGCGATCAACGAATGCACACCACCCCAGCTCGCGCCGAGCCTGAACAGGCGCATGCGACCGAGAACTTTGGATTGGAGCGAGGCCAGTTCCGGCCGCAGCACGAAAGAAAACACACCCGCCGAACCGGCGAAGTCACGTTTCCAGACGGCGTGGCCGGGATGGTCCGGTAGGCTCGGGTGCAGGAGTTGGGCGATTTCGGTCCGCCCCGACAGCCACTCCATGATGCTGCGGGCCGTGGCGTCGGCGTGTCGCATGCGCACCGGCATGGTCATCAAGCCGCGCTCGCATAGCGCGCAGTCCTCTGGCGAAACACCGTAGCCGAGAAATCGCGCCGTATCCTTGAGGCGCCGGAACAGAGCCTCATCACGCACGGCGAGCGAACCCATTAGCAGATCGCCATGGCCGCCGGCATGTTTGGAAAGCGCCTGCATAGAGATGTCGACGTTGTGGTCGAGCGGCTTGAACAGCAGGTGCGAGGCCCAGGTATTGTCCGCCGCCACCAATGCGCCTGCGTTGTGAGCTACTGCCACGATGGCCGGCACGTCCTGCACCTCCAAGGTGGACGAGCCCGGCGATTCCACCCACACCAGCTGTGTCTTGTCGTCAAGCAGCGCAGCTATTCCAGCGTCGAGCCGGGGATCATAGGAAACGGCGTGGATGCCGAGCGGCCCCAGAAAACGGGCCATCATGTCGCGCGCCGGACCGTAAAGTGTTTCAGGCATCAGCGCCCGGTCGCCGCCGCGGCAGGTGGCCATGGTCGCCAACACGATGGCGGCCATGCCTGACGGGACGACAAGCGCGCGCGTCGCGTGCTCCAGCATGGCGATATGATCTTCCAACTGACGGCTGGTCGGCGTGCCGTAGAGCCCGTAGCTGAAGCCGTCATACAGACGCTCGACGCGACGTTCGAAGGATTCCAGATTGTCGAAGACGACGGTCGACGCACGCTCGACAGGCATCGCCAGCGACTGGAACGGCTCTTGCGAACGCTTGGGAGGATGGACATGGCAGGTGTCGTCGCGCTGGGTCATAGGCAAACCATAGCCATCTCGCCCATTGCTATCTATGACCGCAACGATAAAGTTCATCCGTTTTTGATATGGCTTATCCATGAACCTGCACGACGTCGATGTCTTCAACGCAATCATGATCACGCGCGGCGCTGGCGCTGCCGCAACGCTGCTCGACACCTCGCAGCCAGCGATCAGCCGCTCGCTCGCGAAGTTGGAGGCCGAACTCGGCTTCAAGTTGTTCGACCGCATCCGCGGCAGGCTGGTACCCACGCGCGAAGGCGAACTTTTCCATGCAGAAGTGAAGGCTAATCTGGTCGGTCTCGACCGGCTGAAGCTGCGCGCGGCCCAGATCAAAGAAGTGGGTACGGGGACGATCCGTGTCGCCAGCCTGTCGGCACTGGGGCACGGGCTGGTGCCGCGCGCCATCGTGGCCTTTTCGCGCAAGCATCCGCAGGTGCGCATCAGTTATCAGGTGCGCACCTCCAATGTGGTGCGCGATCTCGTGGCGTCAGGCAGTTTCGACATCGGGCTCGCCGCTGACGAGGTGGACACGAGCGGTGTGCTCCACAGCGTCTTCAACACGCCGCGCGCGGTTTGCGTGATGCCGAAGAACCATCGGCTGGCGGAGAAAGCGGTGATCACGCCAACCGATCTCGCTGACGAGGCGTTCCTGGCATTGTCACCGGAGGACACGGTGCGGGTTGCGATGGACAAGGTCTTCGCCGCGCATGGCGTGCGCCCGCGCATCCTGATCGAGACCCCCTACGGCCTAACGATCGCTATTCTTGCTGCAAAAGGCATGGGAATCGGCCTGGTTAATCCGTCCGTTATCGCCGATCGCATGATCGCTGGCATTATCGCAATACCATTCGAGCCGGCGGTCCATTTCCGAGCGCTGATCCTGCGACCGCCAGACGGCATCAACTCGGCTCTGATTACCGATTTCACGGCAGAACTCTATGCCGCGCGCAATTTGCTGTCGCCCAAAGAGTAGGCAAGGAAGCACGGTCCATAGGCGCGGCAGCGCCAATACCTGTCCAGCATGAGATAAATCGAGTTCCTCGAGACCGTTAAAGTTGGCGGCCGGCCTGCGCGTGCGCGACAGGGGCGACTTCCGCGCGGCCTGCAAACTCCGATCGCCGAAGTAGCCAATCACGTACGCGTCGGCTGCGCTCCCATCCAATATCTGATCCACCAAGCCTAGGACGCTTAGAGCTTTCGTCGTAGTGCCCTTCTATCGACGGCCCTTTGCAGCATTCCAGACAGGATCGACATCACCGCTCAGGGAGCGGACCGAGAGTAGACTTTGTCGTCCGCCTCCTGACCTGTGAGAGGCTGTTTCGATCAATTCTTCCGGGTCTCGAACTGAAGGTTCCGGGACCCGGTCGTATCTCCTCCAACTCGTGGTTGGTGGCCTTGCAAGCCGGCATGAGTGTTCGAATGGCGCGGATCGCCTGCGCGATCGAGAGATTGCCTACACGGATCACCAGGCGCGGGTGCACGTTTCGCCGGCATGGAGCAACTTCTCATCGAAATGGCCGCTTTGGCAGATCCAGGCTTTTGGGTCGCGGTGGCGGTTGTTCTGGTTCTTTATGCTATCGGCGTCGCACTGCTTGTCTGAACAGTTAACGGTTGATTTGGGTCGTCTCCCGGCAGCTCCCCTGAACGTGGCGCGGGCTACTGCATGGGTTTGCGTTTAATCGTCTGCGAGAGGGACGAGCCGTAGGGCGCTGCTGTTCTGCTTGTGACCCGAAGCAGAGTCTCACACGCGACGGCGGCATGGCTGCTTTGCGCCCGATGTCGGCCGTTGAGGCAAGCATTGCCACTTCCCGTAAGCAGACGTTGCCGGCGACCACCCTGGACATCGTAGTCGCGTCATTTCCGGGCCTTCGCGGACGGCAAATGCGAACGTCGCATCCCCAACCCGATGCAGACCTTCCGCCTAAGAAATCGAAGGCAAGCCCTAGCGGGGCGGAAGGTTGGCGCGGTTCGTGAGGGCTGCAGCAAAGCCCGGTTTGAGTTGGATCGCCCGGTCATAGTCGGCTTTGGCCTTTGCTTTTTCGCCCTTGGCTTGATAGGCAACCCCGCGGTCATTGAATGCTTCAGCAAAGTGCGGCTTCAGCTCGATGGCCCTGTCGAAATCGGCTATGGCCTTGTTCAGCTCACCCTTGGCTAGATAAGCATTGCCACGCCAATAGTAGATGTCAAAGGGCTCGGGAAACTGTGGCTTCAACGCGATGCCCTTGTCGAAATCCGCTATGGCCTTACTCAGGTAACCCCTGAGCAGAAAGGCCGAGCCGCGATTGATGAATGCTCCAGCATAGTCGGGCTTCAACGCGATGGCCTTGTCGTAGTCTGCAACGGCCTTGTTCAGGTCACCCCTGTCTAGATACGTGTTGGCACGGCAGTAGAAGGCTTGGGCGAACTGCGGCTTCAACTCGATGGCCTTGTTGCAGTCGGCCATCGCCTTGTCTGGTTCACCCATTTCTCGATAGGCAGAGCCCCGAACATAGAAGGCTTCAACAAAGTCCGGCTTCAACGCGATGGCCTTGTCGAGGTTAGCGAGTGCGCGGTTGAAATCTCTTTTTCGTAGATAGACATCTCCACGGTTATAGAAGGCTTCGGCAGAGTGCGGCTTCAGCTCGATTGCCTTGTCGTAGTCAGCAATGGCCTTATCTAGGTCACCCTTGTCTAGATAAGCATTGCCGCGGTAGAGAAAGGCTGGGGCGACCCGGTCTGCATTCGCGCCGGTCATCGCAACAATTCTGGTGCAAGCCTGGATCACCAAGTCCGCATCGTTGCGGCTACCGCAGTCACTCCAGTCATCAGCTTGTGCTGGAGACACCGCGCCGAGCGCCAATAGGGTCAATGCCGTGATTAGCCGTCGGGCCATCGGTATGCCCTCCGACGCGCACATGACTGGCTCGTTTGCACTGGCTGTTTGCGCGCCTTGGCAGCTAACATATCACGAAGCTTCAAGGCACGCGACAAGTCGCCCATGAGTCAGGGAACGGCGTGCCCGTGCCTTGCGGCATCCAGGCATGCGGCATGCCCTTACCGACAGAGACTCGCGGCGTGTTGATCGGAAAGCCCAAGCCAAGCTGAGGACATTAATGTCCCGCTTTCCTATTCAATAACAGGCTATCCTCGTGGACATGCGAAATGACTGCCTTGGGTCAGTTCACGTCGATGCACGCAGCCCGACTGAAGGTCCGCTTCTGACATTCCGAGCCTCTAAGCCGCAAGTCCGCCAACGGCCCTAAGCTGCCGGGCAGCAATAGCCGCCCCTGCCGAGGACGAGGACCGTTGGATCCGGTCCCTGAAGTTCAGAAAGCTTTCGCCGCTTGGCGGTGTGGTTGGAGAGCTCGTAGTCGGGAAGCTAGAGCCTGAGACAATATCGGACCGCATACTTGACCCCCAGGTTAGAGAGGACGGCGCTGGAAGTCACGCCGCGGCCGAGTCCCGGCCGTGCTAAAGTCCGGTCGTGATCACCATCCGGAACCGCGCCGCGCCGCTCATCATCCGCTCATACGCTTCAGCTGCCCGCTCGAGTGGCATGGTTTCGATCATCGGCCGAATGTTGGCGAGGGCGCTAAAGGCCAAGGTATCCTCAGAATCAATCGAGGTTCCGGAGGGCCAGCCATGGATCCCTCGACGGCCACCGATCAACAGTAAAGGCGAGACTTCGATCGGATCGGGTGAAGCGCCAACGACGATCATCTTGCCATCAACAGCCAGTCCACCAAGCACGGCGCTCATCGCCTGCGAATTGGTGACCGTGGACAGGATCAAACGAGCTCCACCCAGCTTGTTCAGTTCCCCGGCAACATCGTGGGTCGTGCTGTCGAGATAGAGATGCGCGCCAAGCTCACGCGCCAGCGGCCCCTTGTCGGCACCACGCGCGATCGCGATCGTGCGACAACCCATCTTGGCCGCGAACTGAACAGCGAGATGGCCCAGTCCGCCGATGCCAAGCACTGCGACTGTATCGCCGGCACGGATTCCGCTGTTGCGCAATGCGTTGTAGGTCGTGATGCCGGCGCAGAGCAGCGGCGCGGCCTCGGCTGCCTCTAGCTCGTCTGGGATGGCAGCCAGGGCCTCGAACGGCGCTACCATGTATTCGGCGTAGCCGCCGTCATAGCTGATACCGGGGATCTGTCCATTCACGCAGGTGATGAAATCGCCGCGGCGGCAGGAGGGGCAATGGCCGCAATGACCGCCGTGCCAGCCCACGCCGACCCGCTGTCCCGGCTTCCAATCCGGCACACGTTCACCGACCTTGTCGATCACCCCCACAACCTCGTGGCCGGGTACGCGGGGATAGGCAATGCCTGGGAAAGCCCCCACTTTTGTGAACACATCGCTATGACACACCCCGCATGCCTGGACCTTGATCAGGACCTGTCCCGCAGCTGGCTCGGGGATGTCACGTTCGACCAACTCGAATGGTCCGTTTGCGTTCTTCACCTGAACACAATGCATGCCGGGCATGGCAGCCTCCTCCTCGGGGCTGCGCGTAACCTATCGCAGCCTAGCCCCAGTCCGCAGAACGCTACTCTTGTCCTCACTTCGTACATGTGTCAAACAGCAACCTAATACCGCGAGCTAATCCATAGTACGAAGCTCTCGCCCTATGCGCCGAGATAGCTGGCGCCCGACAGGGTTCGGAACTTTCGCCTCATGATCGTGACAGGCCCGAACGGAGATCGTAGTCTGGGACGGCAACGAGGGGAGTGCCGTTCATGGTCAAGGTGAGGTTTGTCGGAGCTTGTGCGCTCGGCGCAATCGTCCTCGGCTCTTTCGGCCTTGGTGACAGAAGCGCTGCACAGGACGTGGACCCGGCCGAATTGGTGAAATCCATTCACGCCATCTTCGGCGAGCATCACGCTCGCGCCGTGCACGCCAAAGGCGTTGTACTCGAGGCAAACTTCGAACCGACCGACGAGGCGCGCCAGCTCAGCAAGGCCGCCGCATTTGCCGGCAAGCTTCAAGCAACTGTCCGCCTTTCGAACACGACAGGGATACCGGACATCCCCGATAGCGATCCCAATGCAAGTCCTCACGGGCTCGCGATCAAGTTCGTGATGGGCGACGGTTCTGTCATGGACGTGGTCACGCATAGCTTCAATGGCTTTCCCGCTGCGACGGCAGCAGACTTCGGCCAATTCCTCAAGGCTGCGGCGGCAAGCGGATCCGGAGCGGCAAAGCCTACGCCAATCGAGAAATACTTGCAGAGCCATCCCGAAGCCGTGCCCTTCCTGACAAAGCAGAACCCGCCACCCGAGAGCTTCGCGACGACCACCTATTTCGGTGTCAACGCGTTCGGCTTCGTCGACGCTTCTGGCAAGAAGACGACAGTTCGCTATCGGTTTGTTCCGGAGGCGGGAGAAAAGTATCTCGATGCGGCTGAGGCGGCATCGAAGGGACCAAACTACCTGATCGATGAAATCGCAGAGCGTGTCGCCAAAGCTCCAGTTGTGTTTAGCTGGTTTGCGCAGATCGCGCAGCCGGACGACAAGGCCGATGACCCATCGACTCCATGGCCGGAGGATCGTCAACTCGTCAAGCTGGGTACGCTGACGATTACCGGCATGGCGGCGGATCAGGAAGGATTGAGCAAAGACCTGCTGTTCCTTCCGAATAACGTGCCTGACGGCATTGAAGTGGTCGACCCCATGATCGACGTGCGCGGCGCAGCCTACCCGATCTCCTTCAGCGAGCGGCAATAGCCATCCTATCGCGATGGCAAGCTGTCCGGACCCATTTGAGTGCTGGTTTCGCGCGCGTCGCGGCGCGGTCAGGGCCCGTCGATCGCCGACAAAATGGTCTCCGGCAGGTATGAGCACCGCAATATTGCGGGCGGCGTCGGGCACAATCTGCCTCAAGAAGCTCCGCAGGACTGTCACCGCCGTTGTCTATGCCGCCGTTGGCAGCTAGCCGTGAGAATCTCATCTAAGTCGCCAGGCCGAAGGGACAGTTCCTGCACAACGTTGGCTCCTTTCACCAACCCGGCAGCACTTCAATGCTCGTCGCCCGTGTCGCGATAAGACGAAGGTCGGCCTTGGGAAGGAACTCGGTCTTCAGGGTCGCCTTTGGGTCAGGTCACGACGATGCCCACGCCGACCTGAATGTCAGCTTTTTGAGGATTCGCACCGTAAAGCTGCCAGTCTGCTGCCGGCCCTATTTCGGTCGTTCGAAAACACATTCGGTGGTCGCTTCTGCCGCAAAGCGGACCTCGGGATAGAGAGCGTAGTTGCAAGTATTGGTTGGAGAACCGACCGACACACAAACTCGCCACAAATGGCCCGCCGCTAAGCTATTGAAATTGCCCGCGTCAAAAGCTGGGGATTTTTTTGGGGCATTCGGAGAGCATATTGGCAGAGAACGCGCCTCCCGCACTCCCAAGCTTTCCGCTGTACACCGCGCAGTTGCTGGGCTTCGGCACAGCAATTCGGCAGAGAATTGTTTCGAATTTGAAGGTGGTAGAGGGAGAGGACCTGAAATCCAACCTTCTCCACCGGCGAGCCGCACAACCTGCCCGCACGGGCAAAAAGGACGCCGCAAGTGCGGTCCGGTCCCGGATTCTTGCAAATTATACGGCCTAACTTGACGCACACAACTTCGATCCCGGGCCAGTGGGAGGGCACATTCAAGCTTGGAATTGTGCGGAACCGTACGAAGCGGATTGCAAGCAACCAACCTGGTTGCCAGGCATTAATTTGGAAGCAGTGGGAGGAAGACCATGCTGCACGTTAACATGCCTCGGGAATTTGAGATCGGCGATGAGGTTGCGCTGGCAAGTACCGTCATCACGATTCTCCATAGCGGCCGCGCCAGAGTGAGCATTCCATCATATGACCATCCCTATACGATTGATCCGCCGCCCAAAGCCCGGGCCGGAGACCGAGTGGATCTTGTTGGGGACGTCACTCGCATTGATCGCGGAGCGAACAAACTCACTGTGCGGATTGACTGCGGCGGGGTGATTACGGTCGACAAATCGGCGATCACTCGGCTGAGAAAGCACCGCAGGACTTCAGCGGGTTGACGCTACGGCGATGCAACAGCCGCGCTTGCGTTGCGCAGAGCCTGGCGTTTCTCGAGGAAGAAGTTCGGGAAGGCGGGCCGGTACTATTAATGGCCCGCGGCGTCGACGAACGTCCGGTGCGGGCCGACCGCGAACGCAAATCCGTGAGAGCCGAGGACACCTTCGTGAGCGATTTGTTTGACCTCGAAGGTGCTCGCAAGGAACTCGCGCCATTGGTCGGCAAGGTCTGGCGCTATTGCGAGGAGCGATCGATCCAGGGCCGGACCGTGACGCTCAAGGTCAAGTTCGCCGATTTTCAGCAGATCACACGGAGCCGCACAGTCGTCGGCGCCGTCGGGGGCGAAAGCCGAACTCGCGGCCGTCGCCGGCATGCTGCTTTGGGTGACGCTTTTGAATTTGAGCGTAACCCTCGCTGAACCAAACCGGCAGATGTCTTTGACAATCTAGACGAAACCTTGGAGATTGGACACATGGCGGTCAAACGGATGGACAATGTAGGGATCGTCGTCGAGGACCTTGAGGAGACGATTGACTTCTTTCACGAGCTCGGCCTTGAGCTCGAAGGGCGCGGCACGATCGAAGGAGAATGGGCCGGACGTGTCACTGGACTGGGCGATCAGCAGGTCGAGGTCGCCATGATGCGCACGCCGGGCGGCCACAGCCGGGTCGAGCTCTCCCGCTTCCTCAGACCGCGTGCCGTCGCGGATCACCGCAACGCCCCGGTCAACGCTCTAGGCTACCTCCGCGTCATGTTCGCCGTGGACGACATCGACGAGACGCTTGAAAGGCTCCGCAATCGCGGGGCGCAGCTCGTCGGCGAAGTCGTCCAGTACAAGGACGTGTATCGGCTCTGCTACATCCGCGGGCCTGAAGGGCTTTTGATTGGACTCGCCCAAGAACTCAGCTGAGCATCAGCGAGCGCGTCCTCACACAAGGTCGGTTGTTAGACCAGGAATGGCTGCCGCTATCGGACTGCTTTTCGGATGCGGGCTGTCAGCGTCTGTTCGACGTCGAAATAGCCTTCCCAGGCGTCGGGCTGCTGAGCCTGCGCAGCAGCGGCGAAAACGTCAAATGCGCTCGCACTTTTGAAGGTGGGCAACTCATCCCAGGTCACGGGTACGGCACACTTGGCACCAGATCGAGCCCGGGTCGACCAGGGACAGATTGCAGTCGCGCCCTGGCCGTTGCGCAGATAGTCGAGGAACATGCGGCCCTTGCGCCTCGCCTTGCTCATGTTTGCGACGAAGCGGGAGGGGTCGGTGTGGGCCAGCAGCTCAGCGAAGTCCTGGCAGAAGCTCTTGACCGCTTCCCAGTCGGCCTTGGGAACGAGTGGAACGACCACATGCACGCCCTTGCCCCCGGACAGCAGCGGCCAGGATTGAAGACCGAGTGCCTCCAGAACGCCGCGGATGTCGAGCGCGGCCTGCTTGACGTCACCAAAGCCCAGGCCCTCATCGGGATCGATGTCGAAGATAATACGGTGCGGCAGGCTTGGCTGCTGGCGCAGGCTTCCCCAGACGTGGAACTCGAGCACGTTCATCTGGACGCCGGCGATCAGCCCAGCGGAGTCGTCGACCCAGAGGATGCGGCTTTCCTTGCCGGACATCTTCTCAAGCTGACCGTCATGGATGGCCCTGGGCATCCCTGGCAGTTTGTGCTTCTGAAAAAAGGTCTGCTGCAGATCGCCGTTCGTGTCGCGCACCAGCGATAGCGGCCGATCCTGGATATGCGGCAGCATCTTCTCGGCGACCGCCGCGTAATAGGCGGCGAGAGTCGCCTTTGTCACCTCTGTGCCTGGATACATGACCTTGTCGGGACGGGTCAGGTTCACGCCGACCGCGCGGGCTATCTCCTTGCCCATATTGGGATCCAGATTAGCCGTGGCGGTGGTCGCGACAGTCGAGGGCGTTTCCATCACCACCTGGTCGGCACGCTTGTCTTCGCGCATGCCTTCGAAGCTCGGGTGACGCAGACTGCCGTCCGGTGTTACCTCGGAATAGGTGACCTCGGCAACGAGTTCGGGCTTGACCCAGCGGGCGCGGCGCGCAATGTCACGGGGCACGGAGGCGAAGGCGGTTTTGTCCAGAGGCCGCTTCCCCAACTGCGCGAGAATGGATTTGCGCATCGCCTCGGTGAACCCGGTGCCGACGCGGCCGCGGTAAATCAGTTTGCCATTCTCATACGTCCCAAGGATCAGCGAGGCCATGCCGCGGCCAGTGTCGCTTGTGCGGTAGCCGCCGACGACAAATTCCTGTCGTTTCGTGCACTTGATCTTGAGCCAGCTCGCGGTGCGGTCGCCGACATAGCGACTGTCGGCGCGCTTCGCGATAATGCCCTCATGGCCGCCCGCGCACATGGTGTCGAACACCTTCTTGCCATTGTCCGCGATGTGGCTGGAGTACTGTAGGCTGTCGTCTAGGTCCCTCTCGCCCAGAAGTTCCGTAAGCCGTTTCTTGCGCTCGAGCAGGGGCCGGCCGGACAGATCCTCGCCGTTCAATTCCAGCAGATCAAAGGCGTAGAACTTGAGCGGCATGCCCGCGGCGATTCCGGATTTCAGCATGGAGAAGTTGGTGCGGCCCTTGCTGTCGATGGCCACTATCTCGCCGTCAATCAGCGCCGCACCGCCGGTGAGCGCCTGAAGTGGGGGCAGGATCACCCTGAACTGGCGGGTCCAGTCGTGGCCATTGCGGGTGTAGACGACGACCTCTGATCCCGAGATGGCGACCTGTGTGCGATAGCCGTCGAACTTCATTTCGAACAGCCAATTGCCACCGACCGGTATGTCGTCGGTCAGCGTGCAGAGTTGGAACGGACGAAACCGGGGAAGGGGGTATCTGGGGGTAGATTCCGAGTCCCTGCGCCGTGTGCGCTTCTTGCTGGGGGCGGCCTCTACGGCCGACATGCGGAACCCGAATACATAGTGCGATTCAATACTCTGGTCTGGGTTTCAGTTCCACAGTGCGCCTATGAATTGAACCGGACCAGTCCGGCTGCGTTGTTGGGGAATTGGAAAGCAACCCTTGGAGGAAAGAAATGGCCACTACTCAAACAACTCGCGGGCGCAGCCAGGATCGCGCGAAGGTCGCTGGTGGGCAGGATCACGAAGTGAAGTACGAGGCGGGCAAGACTGGCGCCAGCAAGGCCGACGTCAAGTCGGCCGTGAAATCGGTCGGCAACAGTCGCAAGAAGGTCAAGGACAAGCTCGGAAAGAAGTGAGCCATGGCCGCACGGGCAGATGGTTCGCATCGCCACCTTCAATGTGAACGGCGTCAATGTTCGACTGCCCGTGCTCCTCACATGGCTCACGGCTACCAACTACGACATCGTCTGCCTTCAGGAACTGAAAACATCCGACGAGAAGTTTCCGGCCGAGGCCATCCGCGAAGCGGGGTACGGCGCGATCTGGCATGGCCAGAAATCCTACAACGGTGTGGCAATTCTATCTCGGGGGACGGACCCGATCGAACGCCGGCGCGGCCTACCGGGCGATCCCGACGATACTCACAGCCGCTATATCGAGGCCGACGTGGGCCGGCTCGTCGTCGGCTGCCTCTACCTCCCCAATGGGAATCCAGCGCCTGGTCCCAAGTTCGACTACAAGCTGCGCTGGTTCGACCGCCTGATCGGCTACGGCCGAGTCCTGCTCGAAGAGGGAGCGCCGACGGTGCTGTGCGGAGACTACAATTTCGTTCCAACCCCAATCGACGCTGTGGTGCCGCGACGATGGCTTGGCGATGCGGTTTACTTCCCGGAGAGCCGGAAGGCCTATGCCGAGATGCTTGACGATGGATGGATCGATGCGGTTCGGCGCATCCATCCGGAGAAAGGTGTCTACACCTATTGGACTTTCTCTTACCGAGGCGGCTACGACAGGAGTTCTGGCCTGCGAATGGACCATCTGCTCGTAAGTCCCTCGTTGGCCCCGCACCTGCGCGGCGCTGGGGTGGACGTCGAGTTGCGGGGGTGGGAGAAGCCAAGCGATCATGTGCCAGCATGGATCGAGTTTGAAAAGCCGCCGACGGACCCTGAAGCTGACTAAACGAAACCGACTGCGTGCCTCGTCACCATTATCAGCCTGCCTTTGGACAAGGGTCGCCGAGAGACCGTGACGGTAAGGCTGGTTTGATATGGCGATAAGCCAGGCCAAGTGCTGCAATAACGGCGAGCCTAATGGCGCTAACTCCATGAAGTCGGGCATCCGGCCGGAAGATGCAGCATCTGACACTCGGCTAGTCGGCTGAGCTTGGCCGCTTCCGCTCCCTACTGCCGGCCACCTTTCTTGCCACGCGCAACTCGTCGGGGGTTGGCTGCCACCAGATCCGGCTCTCAACTTCGGATCCAGGGCGCCGCGGCCAGGTCTTGATGAGCTCAGCCAGTTTCGCGGTACGCCAACGCCCTCTTACATATTTGCCCGCGATCGGAAGATCGGGGTAGAAGAGACGGCTTTTCAGCACCTATACATAAGACCCCTAAATCCCCATAGGGGAGAAACGGTAGGTTCTACAATAATTACCCAACCACCGTAGTGGCGAAATGTTCCTGGCGGCAACGAGCGCTGCGTTTGCGGCGCATCTGATTTTGGACCCTGCCGCCGATTCTTTGCCAAGCACCGTGCGACGGGAGGGCTTCCTCTGACCAGAGCTCCTAGCCGGCCGGTAAGGACCCCGATCGCAAGGGAATAGCATCGCTGCCTCCTTTGGAGGCAGCTTCAAAAGCCTTCGTCTGTTCGGCCGATGCGCCGATCCGCTGGAAATTGACAATCTGCCATAGCTCTGGACCAGCTTCGTGCTGGCGGTCGCCTCTGCAGACTTCGGATGAAGGGCTGACCTATATTGTTGCGCGCAGGCTCATATCCGATCCTGGCAAGGGTTGCTTTCCTACCTGCGTTGGCCGGAGTTCTCCTGCTCGCCGTTTTTCCGGGGTGGCTCCTGCAGAATTTGGGCGTGACCTTCACGCATCATGGCAAGCTCATCCACGCTGCCGCATTCGCTGTTTTGGCGGCCTTGGGAAGTCTTGGCTGGACGGGACACAACGCAAAGCTGATTGTTCTCCTCGCATTTTCGGGCCTGGCGATTGAAGTTGTTCAGGGCGCAACTGATAGGGCGCGGTCCGGATGTACTCGACTGGATTGCCGACTGTGCCGGCACGGCCTGCGGGATCACAATCGCAAGCTGGACAAAGTGGCACTGGATGACAAACCCGCCGAAGCGAGCCGACGAATACCCCGATCGCGAGATCGATTGTCAGGGGGCGATGGAACCAGGTTTTCGGGCAAGCGTCGATTGCATGCTGGAGGCCGGCTGGACGCGGGGAGAGATCATTCGCTCGCTACGCCGGCTGGTCGCCGCCGACAACATGACCCAAAAGGAGAACGCCAAGGTCGCGGCCAAGCTCGCGATCGCCCGTGCCATGGACCGAGCCGCCGGCCTTTTCCAAAAGCAAATCTGAATGAATGGCTACCGCAATTGCCGAGATGGGCGGCGAGCCTGAGCCTAAGGCCGAATGTTGGCCGCAAATCGTGTGGTGAGGTCTTTCAGGAGTAATTCTCGATGACTCACTCTTTTCCCACAATCACCGTTGAAACAGTTGCCGAAGTCTACGTTCTCTCCAGAGGCAGGGCCCGATACCTATCGATCGGACAGGCAATCTGCGATCTCCGGAAACTCATGCCGGCTTGCAAGGCGACCGATCACGAGTTGGAGGAGATATTGGCGGCAGCGTGCGTAATTCACAGCGTGCCCGTCACTTTCGACGCCAAAACCGCCGATGGCGCATGGCTCCATTAGGTCGGAGATGCCGCGCCGGGACTGCTAATCGACAACATAGGCATGCTCGAGCATGCCGCAGATTTTCCTCGGCTGGCAGTCACTCCTCGCTCTCGAGGTCGCGATGATGATCTGCGACAGCAGATGCGAGAGGCCGTGCTAGCCAAGGCGAACTGGATCGTTCGCGCTTACGGTCAGCGAGTGGAGGAACCTTTCGGAGGCGAAGTTGACCGGCAATGACGAAGCTATCCGGCCTAGGACCCCCGCTTCCCGGCACGGACACGGCCCGGATAAGGACGAGCGCGGGCATTTCTATGAATGCTCCTCGTGTGGCCAGTTGGTTGGCTCTCGCGACCTTCGACAGGTCATCTGGCGTGAGCAGCCAGGGCACGAGCCGCTACGCTCGGCCTCCTCGGGGCGAGGATCTCGCTGATGTTCGGTCACGGCATCTACAGTCATCAGTTGTGTGGACCACCCGCCAAATCGAGGAATGGCGAGTGGTCCTTTATCAGCGCAGGAAGGCACTTAGCTGCGCAGATCTCGTTTCGATTACGTGAAATCGTCACGTCCGGTCGCTACGATCCCTAGCTAACTATTATTCCAATCGCCAGGAATGTGATCGAAACTGCGAAGACCGGAGCGAGTAACCAGCGGGCTTGGTGGACACTATTTTCCATGGGCTTATTGAAAATCTGACGCTTGGTACCCGAAAGGGAATACCGCTTTGGGTGGAAAGCGGACGTCCCCGGCACCTCCAGTTGTCCTCACCCCGCCAGTACGGGCAGCCAGCCAACGTCTCCACTACAGACGGCCCGGCGCTTGGGTGCATCTGTTCTCATCCAGGCCGCCAGGCGACCAAAGCCGAGACTGTTAATCGGCGGCGCTCCTGCGACGCGCAAGCCCGAGTTGGGCGCGTTGAGGCTGCTCCGAGTCCCCCGTCTCGAGTGCGGACCGATGATGCATGTCAATGGCGACGCATCTGCGGCCTTCGCGGCGATCGAGGCGATGGAAGTGGAATAGGGACGCTCGGCGGCAATGCAGGATTTCTTGGGCGAACTGCTGGACAGGATAGAGCAGATAGGGGCGAACTTTTCCGAACGAGCCTACGAAATTGTCGGCGGCGAAATTGTTCCACTGCTCAATGTCATGTTCCTGGCCTATGTCGGCTATTACGGCCTGCAGCTCTTTATGGGAACTGCTCGCGTCAGTGTCAGCGAAATCATCGGTCGCGTCGTTCGCATGCTGCTGATCCTGACACTGGTGAGCCAGTGGAGCCATTTCAACACGTTCTTTTACTCCTGGCTCAACAATACCCCCGAAGACGTCGGGCGGGCCATCCTCACGGCGACCGGGACAGGCATCACCGAGCCGACGAATGGCCTGTCGATGATCTGGAAAACAGCCAATGAAGCGGCTTCGGCATTTGCCGAACAGTCAGGGTATTTCTCGGTTCTGCCTTCAATGGTCGGCTTCCTGATCATGTTGTGCGTCGCCGTCTTCATCGCCGTTGCCCTCGCAATTTTGCTGCTCGCCAAGGTGATGATGTGGGTGCTCATTGGAACCGCGCCGATTTTCATCGCTTGCATGCTCTTTGAACAAACGCGGAACCTGGGCGTCTCATGGTTTCAACAGGTCGGCGCGACGAACGTCACCGACATGGATCTCCGTGCGATGAAGCGTCGACCGATCTCCGTCTACCTCGCGCCCAACATCACGGATATCACGCTGCTCAAGCCGCTCCTGACGCTGTTCGTGCAACAGACAATGGACATTCTTACCCTCGAGCACGATCCGAACTCACTGCCGGTCTACTTCCTGCTCGACGAATTTCGGCAGTTGAAGAAGATGGACGAAATCATGACCAAGCTGCCCTATGTGGCAGGGTATAACATCAAGCTCGCCATCATCATCCAGGACTTGAAGAATCTCGACGAGATTTACGGCGAAACCTCCCGGCACTCTCTGCTCGGCAATTGTGGTTATCAGCTCATTCTGGGCGCG
The DNA here is from genome assembly GCF_055811385.1 of Mesorhizobium sp. WSM4849. Lineage (NCBI taxonomy): Bacteria > Pseudomonadati > Pseudomonadota > Alphaproteobacteria > Hyphomicrobiales > Phyllobacteriaceae > Mesorhizobium > Mesorhizobium sp. WSM4849. Next base: position 61,337 of record NZ_JBVVPW010000013.1, on the reverse strand, counting down.
AATGATCAGGCGACCGCCGACTATGCATCCCGTGCGCTCGGCAAGCGGACCATCCGCTACCAGTCGGAATCCCGCACGATCGAGCTCTTCGGCCTGCCAAGGCGCACGAAGGTCGAACAGATTCGGGAGCGTGACCTGATGATGCCACAGGAAATCCGGCAGATGCCGGAGAGAAAGATGGTATTGCTTGTTGAAGGCCAGCGCCCGATCTTCGGCGACAAGCTGCGATTTTTCGAGACACAGCCATTCAAGTCCGCAGAGGCGTTTTCGCAGACGCACATGCCGGATGTACCGCCGATCGAATACCTCCCGGTTCAGCCGGTTCCGGCTTTGACTGACGATTACAACCGGACAGGCCAGCCCGCCGAAGAAGTCGGGGCCCCGACTGCCAGGATGGCTGATCCCGAAAAGAGAATGTCATCACCAGCTGAGGCGATGCCGACTGTCGCTGCGACAGCGAAAGCGGCAACAAAGGAGCCCGCAACTCGCACCGTGAATCGCAAAGCCAGCCTGCCGAAACCGAAACGCGCTAAAGCGGCGTCGAGTGGCGGATCTGGAAACGAAGCGGAGGCGACAGCGGACGTAGCAGCTATCGACGCGCGGATTAAGGTTGCTGAAGAAAGCCTGAAACCTAGCGCTGAACGCCTCAAGGAGACGGTTTCTCAGAAAGTCGAAAAGCTCGGCCAAGAATCGCCCACGAAACGGCGAAACTATCTCGATATTTTAGCGACGACGGTCCCCGATCCCGTCGAACTCGGCCTGGAGGCCGTGGAAGCCCCAGCATAAAGAGCCGCGAATTGCGGGTCTTTATGCGAACTCCGAGCGAAGTGTAGCGCTCAGAAAAGTGCAATGCCAGCGGCGGAGGGAATGTCGCAGAAGCGTGAAAAGCTCCGGTTAGGCCCTCCATCGGAACGAGCAAGGAGCGCCATGAGCCGACCTTGGATACCGTGATCCTCGACGACTTGTCTCACCTCGATAGCGGACGAGATCATTGTTGATGGCCGCGAGCCCGGATTACGGCCGCGAAGCGGTCAGAAATCCATATCCATATCGTGATGATGATGCTCGTGACCGGGAAGCTCCGGCGGCGGCGGGCCAGGCACTTCGGCCACCATGGCCTCCGTCATGATGAGGAGGCCTGCCACCGAGGCTGCGCCCTGGAGCGCCGTTCGCACCACCTTGGCCGGGTCGATAATGCCCTTCGACACCAGATCCCCGTACACGCCCGATTGGGCATCGTAGCCATAGGCGTTATCGTCGTTTTCGAGGATCCCGGCGATGACGACCGAGCCTTCCAGGCCGGCATTGATCGCGATCTGCCGAGCCGGCCAGGTGATCGCCTTCCTGACGATCGCGATGCCGACCTGCTGGTCCTCGTTGCCGCCCTTGAGCTTCTTGAGCGCCCTGCCGGCGCGCAGCAAGGCGACCCCGCCGCCCGGGAGAATGCCCTCCGCGACCGCGGCTCTTGTCGCGTTCATCGCGTCATCGATGCGATCCTTCTTCTCTCTGACCTCGACTTCGGTGGCACCGCCGACCCGGATAACGGCGACGCCACCGGCGAGCCTGGCCAGCCGCTCCTGGAGCTTCTCGCGGTCGAAATCGGAGGTGGTTTCCGCAAGCTCGAGCTTGATCTCGGCGATGCGGGCCTCGATTCTTTCCCGCTCGCCGGCGCCGCCGACGATCGTGGTGTTTGCCTTGTCGATCATCACCTTCTTGGTGCGCCCGAGCATATCGAGCGAAGCATGTTCGAGCTTGAGGCCCAAATCCTCCGAGATCACCGTTCCGCCGGTCATCAGCGCGAGATCCTGTAGCATCGCCTTGCGGCGGTTTCCGTAGGCCGGCGCCTTCACGGCTGCAACCTTGAGAGCGCCGCGCAACTTGTTGACCACCAGCGCCGCAATCACCTCACTCTCGACATCCTCGGCGATGATGAGCAGCGGCTTGCCGGTCTGCACCACCTTCTCCAGCAGTGGCAGTATTTCGTTCAGACTGGACAGTTTCTTCTCGCTGATGAGGACATAGGCATCCTGCATCTCGACCCACATCTTTGCGCGATTGGTGATGAAACGGGGCGAGATATAGCCGCGGTCGAACTGCATGCCCTCGACGAATTCGAGTTCGGTTTCGAGCGACGTCCCGTCCTCGACAGTGATCACGCCGTCATTGCCGACCCTCTTCATGGCGTCGGCGAGGCAGCGGCCGATCTCCCTGTCGCCGTTGGCCGAGATGGTGCCGACTTGCGCAATCTCGACGTTCGAGGTGACCTTCGTGGCGTTGTTTTTGAGTTCCGCGACGACGGCTTCGACCGCGAGATCGATGCCGCGCTTCAGGTCCATGGGATTCATGCCGGCGGCCACCGCCTTGGCGCCCTCCCGGGCGATCGCATGCGCGAGCACGACGGCGGTGGTCGTGCCGTCGCCGGCCTGATAGGAGGTTTTTGTTGCGATCTCGCGCACCATCTGGGCGCCCATGTTCTCGAACTTGTTGTCGAGTTCGATTTCCCTGGCGACGGTCACGCCGTCCTTCGTGACCCGCGGCGCGCCGTGCTCCCTGCCGATCGCGACGTTGCGCCCCCGCGGGCCAAGCGTGACGCTCACCGCATTCGCCAGGGTGTCAATGCCGCGCAGCATTCTATCGCGAGCCTCGAACGAGAATATGATTTCCTTGGCAGCCATTTCCTTGATCCTTAAGACCTAATCTTCGGGAACGTCCGGGCAACGGCGAAGCTTCATTCGGCCGCTCAGGCGAGATTGTCCCGTGGCAGCCCGAGCCGATTCCAGACATCGGACAGAGCTGCCGCGAGCCGATCAATCATGATGTCCTCATGACAGGGTGTCGGCGTGATGCGCAGCCGCTCAGTTCCCTTCGCCACGGTCGGATAATTGATCGGCTGGATATAGATGCCGTGCTCGCTCAGCAGCAGGTCGCTCGCCGCCTTGCAATGCGCCGGATCGCCGACTGCCACCGGAACGATATGGGTGTCGCTCAGGATGACCGGCAGCGCAGCCGCACCCAGCGCCGCCTTGACCCGCCGGACGCGGTCCTGCTGGCGCTTGCGCTCCCACTGCGAAGTTTTCAGATGCCGGATCGCCGCCGTGGCTGCCGCGCAGATCGCCGGCGGCAGCGCGGTGGTGAAGATGAAACCTGGAGCATAGGAACGGACCGCATCGATCAGCACAGCACTTCCCGTGATATAGCCGCCGAGGCAGCCGAAGGCCTTGGCGAGCGTGCCTTCGATCACATCGATCCGGTTCATGGCGCGGTGGCGCGCGGCGATGCCGGCGCCGCGAGGGCCGTACATGCCCACGGCATGGACCTCGTCGAGATAGGTCATTGCGCCGTAACGATCGGCGATATCGCAAATGCGATTGATTGGCGCGACGTCGCCGCCCATCGAATAAAGACTTTCGAAGACGATGAGTTTTGGACGATCCGGACCCGCCGTCTTCAACAATTCTTCGAGATGATCGACGTCGTTGTGGCGGAAGATGCATTTCTCCGTGCCGGACTGGCGGATGCCCTCGATCATCGAATTGTGGTTGAGGGCATCGGACAGGATCAGACAATCGGGGACCAGCTTGGCGATGGTCGAGATGCCGGTCTGGTTCGAGACATAGCCGGACGTGAAGACCAGCGCCGCCTCCTTGCCGTGGAGATCAGCAAGCTCGCCCTCGAGTTCGACCAGCGGATGATTGGTGCCAGCGATGTTGCGCGTCCCGCCGGCCCCGGTCCCCATCCGGGTCGCCGCTTCGATCATGGCTGCAACGACCCTCGGGTGTTGTCCCATCCCGAGATAGTCGTTGGAGCACCAGATGACGACGTCCTTCGGTCCTTGCGGGGAGTGCCACACGGCGTGGGGGAATCGGCCTGCGATCCGCTCGAGGTCCACGAACACCCGGTAGCGCCGCTCCTCCTGCAGCCGCGCGATGGCGTCGGCAAAGAACCCGTCATAACTCGTGACGCCGGCCTGCCAGGACTGCCATCGGCTATCGCTCATGCTCCCCCCAATTTCCGGTCGCCGCAGATCTCGATCTCTCTCATCGCGCCGACCTTTGGTTACACCTCACAATTTGCCTTATCTGCAACTCTAGCTAAGGCTTCCTTCATTCATCGGGCTGCGCCATGATTTTGCGCAGCGTGTCGGCAATGAGACTGGCCGGCGTGTCGACGTCCAGGCCTCGGACGAATTTGCCCTGAGGATCCATAATGTAGATGTAAGTACTATGGTCGACGACGTAGTCTTCGGCGCCCGCTTCAGTTTTGTGGCGCGCGCTATAGGCGCCATATCCCTGGGCAACCGCGGCGATCTGTTGCGGACTGCCGGTGAGTCCGACGATCCTTGGATCGATCGCCCCGGCGTATTTCCCCATCACTTCAGGCGTGTCGCGTTCAGGATCGACGGTGATAAAGATCGGTTGCAGTTTGGCGGCGTCGGGGCCGAGTTCCTCAATTGCCGCGGCGATTGAGGACAGGGTCGTCGGACAGATGTCGGGACAAGAGGTATAGCCGAAGAAAACCAGCAGCCATTTGCCGCGATAAGTCTCATCGGTGACCGTCGTTCCGTCCGGCGCCGTAAGCGTGAATGAGCCGCCGACCGTCACGGGCGAGTCAGTCCGCGCGAGCGGTTGGCAGATCGACAGGGCCGCTGCGAATATGATGCAGAGGCGGGATATGGGGGACCGTAGGCCCGGAGCGAGGAGTTCATGACGTCGGCTCATCAAGTACCTCCGGTACCTCGAGAAAGACGCTCCAAAACCCGCGACGTTTGCAACTAGCAAACTCGCCTAAACTGCCGAACCTTATCATGTTTTTTTGCTGAATGGCTAGACATGGTACTGGTTTGGCCCTATTTTACAATGTTGCCGCTCATCCTAATGAAGGAGGTGGCGTCTATGACGATTCGCGAATTGATGAGCGGGCTGGCGGCGATCGCTTTCGTTGCGACGATGTCCGCGCCAACGCAAGCCTACGAAGAGAGTCCGGTCACGGGAGGCGGAACGATCGAGGGTACGGTCGTCTACCGCGGGGACGTGCCGACAACAAAGATTATCCCCACCAAGGATGTCGAGGTGTGCGGGGCCCCCCGCGAGGAGCCGCTGATCGAGGTCGGAGGCGATCAGGCCGTGCTGAACGCGGCGCTGTACCTGGTCGACGTGGCAAAGGGAAAAGCCTGGCCGGAGCCCGGCAAGCCGCCTGAGCTTAACAACCTCAAATGCCGCTTTGAACCCGCGGTTCAGATGATACCGGCCGGTTCGCTGGAGGTGGTCAACAGCGACCCAATGCTCCACAACACCCATGGCTATTATGGCAAGCGCACCGCCTTCAACCTGGCGCTGCCCAATAAGGGCCAGCGCATACCTGTCGAACTGAAGCGCGCCGGCACAGTCCGCATCGACTGCGACGCGCATGGCTGGATGGAAGGCTGGGTCTATGTGGTGGACAATCCCTACTACGCGATCACCGGCGCCGATGGCAAGTTCAGCATCCCCGATGTACCGCCTGGGGACTACAAGCTCGTGGCGATCCACCCCTTCACCGGACCCATCGAGCAGCCCGTAACGGTAGAGGAGAATAAGGCCACCAGTCTGACGATTGAACTGAAAAAATAAGAAAATGGGCGACCCACTGATTCAACAGGGTCGCGTTCCTGCGAGAAGACCGACGCTTTAAGAAACGGTCTGCACTGAGGAGGAACCCTGATGTCTGACGAGCTTGACCGCATTCGGCGCGAAATGCATGCGGTGCTGCAGCCGCCTGGAGTACGCCCCGACGACTCGCTGCAAATCACCCGCCGCACCTTCATTCACAGATCGCTGCTGTTCGGCGCTGCTTCCGTCGGCCAGACCTTCGCGTGGTGGCCGCTGCTCAACACCATCGACGTCGCTCACGCCGCCGAAGCGCCCTTCAAGTTTGCCTGGATTTCGGACACCCATCTCTACGAGAGATCCCTCAACACGCGCTTCGTCGACAAGGTGGTGCGCGCCGTGCAAGAGGTCCAGGCCATGGATCCGCCGGCCGACTTCCTGATCTTCGGCGGCGACCTGGCCCAGCTCGGAAAGATCGAGGAACTTGAGCTTGGCGTCGAGCTCCTCAAGGATCTGACGATCAAGAAGTACTACATCCCGGGCGAGCATGACTGGTATCTGGATATGGGCAAGAAGTGGGGCGAGTTGTTCGGCCAACCCAACTGGACCTTCGATCACAAGGGCGTGCGCTTCATCGGGCTCGATACGGTCAGCCGGGGGCCGGACTACTGGACAGCGAAGAAGATGACGCCAGAGGAGCGCATGGGCCATATGGCGACCCTCGACGGAACGGTTGCCGGCGCGTGGGCCGGTGTCGGCCGCGACCAGCTCGACTGGATGCAGAAGACACTCGCCGACTGGGACAAATCCAAACCGATCGTCATCTTCAGTCATAATCCGCTGTACGAGTACTACCCGCCCTGGAACTTCTGGGTGCGCGACTGGCGCGAAGTGAATGACGTGCTGAAGCCTTATACCAAGGTCACCAACATCCACGGTCACGTCCACCAGGTGCTTTACAACGAGATCGGCAGCATGCGCTCGATCGGCATGCTGGCGACCTCCTGGCCGTGGCCCTATGCACCGGAAGGCGTGCCCAAGCTGACCAAGCCGATGATCCGGGCCGACCCTGGCGATCACTATGATGGGGTCGGTTGGGAAACCGTGAACGTGAACGCCGACGACAAGGTCGACGTCGAGTACATCATGTGGGGCCGCAAGGAGGTCTTCGTTCAGTCAGACCCGGATTCCTCGCTTAGTCAGCCCGAGGAGTTGCGACCGCGAATGGCCGATAATATGTGGCCATACTAAGGGAGGGCCATACTAAGGGAGGAATGGCGATGACAATCAGAGCGATTCTCGGCACGTTGTGCCTTCCGTTCTTCGTCGCTGCGATTGCGGTGGTCGCCGTCGTAGTCGGCCCCAGCAGTGCCCACAAGGCACCTCATACACCAGAGCAGTTGAAATTATTCGACGAGGTGCTCATGGAGGAGGTCAGGAAGGGCGACCTCTTGTTCCATGGCGATACGGCGACCGCCAAACAGATGAACGTCGTTCTCTCCAAGACGGGAATGGCCTGCGCAATGTGCCATCCCATGGCCTCCGACACCCACCCGCAGTCCTACCCGAAGTTCCAGGTTGAAATCAACAAATTCGCGACGCTACGCGACATGATCAACTGGTGCATCGAGAAGCCCAACCAGGGCGAAAAGATCGAGTTCGATTCGGAGGCAATGAAGGCCTTGGAAGCGTACATCCTCTGGTCGAACGCCGGCTCGGTGTTGGTCCCCGGCAAGCATTAGTTCTTTCGGCTTGGCGCGGGCTGCGTAGGGGACGAGCTGCGCCGGAAGATATCTGAAACCGGCAACCGACATCGGGTGGTCTCGATGCCGGCAAAATTGGGAGTATTGAAAAGTCGCGCGGCTCAAGCGCGCGTGATGGAAGAGGCGCGCCCGTGGAAGAAACATTGCGTGGCAAATTTGCCGGCATCGACCTGGATGAACTGGTCGACTGGCCGGTTGTGCGAACTTGGCTCTATTGGGGCATGTTCTGGCTCTTGGTCACACCGTCGATCGGCGTGGCGCTGTCGGGCCTCTTCAATTATCCCGATTATCTAGGCACTGCCAACCTGGGACTGACCTTCGGCAGGTTACGGCCGGTCCACGTCAACGGCGTCATCTTTGGCGCGTTTTCCTCCCTCTTCATCGGCGAATGCTACTACTTGGTGCCGCGCCTCTGCGGTGTGCGGGTGCCCTGGCCGCAATGGGGCGTACCGCTGGCCTGGCTGTGGAATGTCTCCGTGGCGGCGGCGCTCATCTCGTTGCCGTTCGGCGAAAACCACGGCCTCGAAGCGGGCGAGTTCCCGCTGTTCGCGAAAATCCCGATCTTCCTCGTTGTCGCCGCGGCGACCGCACAGTTCCTGATCACCATCGCCCGACGTCTCGAGCCACCACTCTATGTCGCACTCTGGTATTTGATCGGGGCTTTCGTCTGGACGACGATGAATCTCGTACTGGGCATCATCCTGCCCTACACGATTTCTGGCATAAACAGCGCGGCCTTCCACGGCCTCTACCTCCACTACATCGTCGGATTGTGGATCACGCCAGCGGGTTACGTGCTTATCTACAATTTCTTGCCGATCAGCGTGGGCAATCCGATCTATGGTCACAAGCTCTCGCTTGTCGGCTTCTGGTCCCTCGCCCTATTCTACCCCTTTGTGGGCATCCATCATTATCTTTACAGCCCGATCGCAGATTGGGCCGAGACGATCGCGATCGTCACTTCCATGCTGCTGATCATTCCGGTTTGGACGGTGCTGGTGAACTTCTTCGGCACGGTGATGGGCCGCTGGGACGCCTTCGGCAAGAACCTCCCGGCGAAATTCCTGATCATGGGAGCGCTGATGTACCTGGCAGGCTGTTTCCAAGGCTCGACGGAGGCCTTGCGCTCGATCCAGCAGCCGACCCATTTCACCGATTTCGTCATCTCGCACTCGCACCTCACCGTGTTCGGGACGTTCGTGGTCTGGGCAATGGGCGGCCTGGTCTATGTCTGGCCGCGAGCGTGCGGGCGCGAGCTTTGGTCGTTCACCATGGGCAATTGGGCATTTTGGTTGATTACCGTCGGTATCTCCACCATGGGCCTGGTGCTGACCGCCGCCGGACTGCAGCAAGGCTTCCAGTGGATGGCCGGCACCGAATGGCTCGACACGGTGATCTCGATGCGACCCTATTGGCTGGTGCGTACCGTGGGTGGCATAACCATGGATATCGGGATGACGCTTCTCGTCATTAATCTGATGATGACGGCGCTGACCCGCCCCGCCGAAGTGGCGGAAGGTCCGGCATTCGGTTCGGCACCGGTTCCGGCTGGCGGGGCGAACCGATGAGCGCGCGATTCGTTACGCTAGTAGCCGGCATTTTTTTCTTCTTCGCCGCCCTCATCACCCAGGGTTTCCTGCCATTTTTCGAACCCTCGGCGCGAACCAACCGGGTTACTGCCGTGGTCCGCACCGATTTCGGCCAGCTCAAATGGATGATGACTGAGGCCACCGATTACACGCCGCTGCAACAACTCGGTCGCGACGTGTATCTGCGCGAAGGTTGCTGGTATTGTCATTCCCAGTACGTGCGCCCAGTGACCGGCGAGACACGCCGCTGGGGTCCGGTGACGGAGTCAGGCGAATTCGCCTACGACGTGCCGCACCTGTTCGGCACGCGGCGCATCGGACCCGATCTGATGCGGGTCGGACTTAAGTTCAGTGACGAGTGGCATCTCGCCCATTTCTGGAATCCACGCATGCTCTCCCCGGATTCGATCATGGCACCGTATCGCGGACTGTTCAACGAGCCCGAGCAGCCGGTCAAGATCGTCGATGATGGAGCCGGCAATCGCACGCTGGAAAGGACGTCGGTTTCCGAGGGGCTGTTCGACTTCGCGAGCAAGGAGCAGATCAAGCTCACGCCCAATGCCGACGGGCTGCTGTTCGTGCCCATGCAGGCGCGCGGCAAGGCCCCAGTCATTGTGATACCGAACGAGGAGTACAAAGGCGACGCGGTCAAGATCGCCGCCGAGACGAAAGACCTGGAAGGCCTGATCGCTTATATCCAGAAGCTCGGCATGGACCGCGGCAAATGGCGCGATCTTTTTGAACCACAGCAGCTTGAAGTCACGGAAGTCACATTCCCGCGTTCGAGCGAATGGATCGCCCATGGCCGGGAGGTCTATGAGCGGCGATGTCTCGGTTGCCACGGCCTGAATGGAGACGGCAATGGGCCTGCTGCGACCTTCCTTCACATACAGCGCCCGCGAAGCTTCGCGGCTGCTGTGTTCAAATTCCGGCTGACCAAGGAACCACTACCGACTGACGGTGACCTCCTGCGCACGATCACCCGCGGGGTACGCGGCACGGCGATGCCGGCCTGGTATGAACTGCCTCTCACGGATCGGCTCGCTGTCATCCAGTACATCAAGTATGAGCTGGCCGTGGACCGCTCCGATCCGGCCCAGCCTTATGCATTCTTCATCGAGGAGCCACCTGGCCCTCCGCTCTACATCGCAAAGCCGCCCACCGTTTCCCAGGCAATCCTCGAGCGCGGCAAGGAAGTGTGGCAGATCGCAAAATGCTGGGAGTGCCATGGTCAAGGCGGAAAGGGCGATGGCCAGAAGGCTGCCGGGCTGAAGGACGATCTCGGTTTTGGCATTGTGCCGGCCGACCTCACCGGCGGCCAGTTCAAGTCGGGGACAGCGGTCGAAGACATATTCCGCACCATGACGACCGGGTTGAGCGGCACGCCTATGCCCTCCTATCGGGACTCGTTGCCCGAGGAGGACCGCTGGGCGCTCTCGTATTACGTCCTCGCACTTTCGGCCTATAAAGACCCGCTCACATTGCAGGCGCTGACGATCAGCGACACGGATCGCGCGGCGCTTAATGATCTGACGCTGGAGGCGGCTTCTCCGGACGAGGCCTATGTTCCGGGCGGGGTGCCGGCGCAGAACACTTCTGAACTCGGCGAAGAGAACGGCGGATCGGTGACCGAGAAACAAAATGCTGCCGAAGGAGGCTGAGTTATGCTCGGATTTGAGGTCACCGGACCCTACGTGAGCGCGTTGCTTATGAGCCTTGGTGCGCTCTGTGTCTTTATTTGGGGCGTGCTTTCAGGCGCCTTCCACGGCGCCGATGAAGCGGCCACCAGATTCTACGAAAGGGAAGCGGAAAATGACAACGCCAAGCACACAGCAGAGTGACGGTCCGTCTCACGGTTCGGACCCCGACCACGAGATGGAGGAGTACGCCGGCGGCACCGTCCAGTCGCGACACGGGTATATCCCGATATGGCTGCTGGTCGTCTACGCGGTTCTTTTCGTCTGGGCGCTCTATTACGCCTACCTTTATTGGGGCGGAGTCGGACCGGGAAGGATCGGCTAGAGAGCACGGTCGCGCACGCCAGGTGATGGCTGACGAGTTGAGTGAAGGAGCAGGAGATGCTGATAGCCAAGATCGTAATGGGTTTAGCGATTCTGAATCTTTTCCTACTGGCCTCCGCGCTCGCTATGAACGTTGCCCTTGCTTATTTCGGCTGACCAGGAGGAGGCGTATGCTTGCAGATACCGTTTTCTCGTTCGCAAATGCGAGCCCGTACCAAGCGATCGCCTTTATCGGCGGCGCGATAGCCCACATCGCCTTCTTCGTATGGGTGGCGTACCTCGTGCGCCATTAGCGGCGCGGAGCAACACCTCTGGTTGATCGAGCGATGCGTCGGCAGGAGGTCTGCCAATGACCTATTATCTCGTGATCTTCGCCGCTGGGTTCGCGGGCAGCTTTCACTGCATCGGCATGTGCGGCGGCTTTGCCTGCGCGCTGGGCCACGATCAGCGAGGGGGGGGCGCAACCGTCCTTCGCCACCTGCTCTATAATACCGGCCGATTGACAACCTATTGCTTTCTGGGCGGGCTCGCAGGCGCGCTCGGTCAAGTCATCTGCACCACGCAGGATCTAACGGCGGCGCCGCTCTTGAACGGCTCCCTCGACATCGCCCAACGAATTCTCGCGATTGGCGCTGGCCTGCTCATGATTGCCATGGCGTTGCAGTTCTTCGGTTTGCTGCAGGTCTTTCATCGCCTTGCCATCGGATTTGGCCGCAGCACATTTGCAGTGTCCCTGCGCAGCCTGCTGACAGCCCGGAGCAGCGCCGCACCGCTTGCCTTTGGTGTGTTCAACGGCTTCCTGCCATGTCCCCTCGTCTATGCCTTCGCCGCCCAGGCGGCGAGCACCGCTGGAGCGCTTCCCGGGTTTCTCGTCATGGCATCGTTCGGACTGGGAACCTTCCCTGCGATGTTGATGATGGGCGGCGTCGGCCGGATACTCGGGCCAGCCTGGCGGTTGCGCGGCGTGCGGCTGGCTGGTGGCTTTATTCTTTTGCTTGGTCTCATCACGCTTGGCCGTGGTCTCCTGCCCTCGGACGCGCATATCGGCCTTGCTTGGCTGGGCGGACATCCCGCATGACTGCGCATGGCGATATCCTGTGTAGCCATTGCTCGCTGCCCGTCGGCGTGCGCCCGATGGAGCGCAGGCTCAACGGTGAGGCTTGCGCGTTCTGCTGCTACGGCTGTTGCATCGCCTTTCAGGTGAAGAGCGGCAGACACGAAGAGTGGGAGGCCGCCTGGCTGCTGATCCAGCTCGGCGTGGGCGGCTTTCTCTCCATGAATATCATGATGTTCAGCCTCCTCCTCTATTCGGACGCTTTCACCGGCGCCGACGCGGACGTGCTGCCGTGGATTCATCTTGTGCTCTGGATCTTCGCGACGCCGGCGGTGCTGATTCTCGGCAGCCCCTATTTTCGTGAAATGTGGCTCGATGGTATTCAGGGACGCGTGACATCATCAGCACTCATCGTGCTTGGCGTCGCTGCCGCCTATCTTTATTCGGCATTTGCCGTGTTCGAGGGCAGCACGCATGTCTATTTCGACACCGCCGTGATGGTGCTGATGCTGTTCACCGTTGGCCGCTATCTCGAGGCCGTTGGCCGCGCCAGGGCGGCGCGCGACCTCGAACCGCTCCTCGCCGCCGAAAGCGAGAGCGCAACAGTTGTCGAGGGCGCGGCAGAGATCCGCCGCCCAGTGCGGGAGGTGACGGCCGGCATGCTGGTGCGGGTCCGGCCAGGCGAGCGCATTCCAGTCGACGGCGTGGTTGTCGAGGGGGAATCGAACATCGATGAAGCCGTGATCACCGGAGAAAGCCGGCAAGTGACAAAGGGCGCCGGCTCCAAGGTGATTGCCGGCAGTATCAATATCGACGGCCCGCTCCTGATCCAAAGCAGCGGTGACGGAACCGCAACCCGCTGGGCACAGATTTGCCGGTCGGTGCGCGAGGCGCTCAGCCGTCGCAGTCCAACCCAACGCCTTGCCGATCGCGTCGTTGGCGTGGCCGTGCCGCTCGTGCTCGCCCTCGGCGGGCTGACGTTCGTTTACTGGGCGCAGTCGTTGCCGTTCGATCGGGCGTTGCTGATTGGCCTCTCGGTACTGGTGGTTGCCTGTCCGTGCGCCGTAGGCCTGGCCGCTCCGATGGCGACATCGCTCGGCATTGGCCGGCTGGCGCGACACGGTTGCCTCGTCCGCGACCCCGGCGTGCTTGAGACCCTCGCGCGTGTACAGTTGCTAGCTTTCGACAAGACCGGCACTTTGACGGCGGGCAAAGCGCGTCTCGTCGGCGTCGACTGCGAGGAGGTCGGCATCGACGAAGTACTGGCGCGCGCCGCCGGTCTGGAGCGGCTTTCCGAGCATGGTCTGGCGCGGGCCATCGCGGCAGCCGCCGCTCAGCGGGGCATCACGCCGCTCTTCACCCGCGATGTCCGGACGGTTCCCGGCCGTGGCATCCGCGGCAGCGCCGAAGGTCGGCCCGTGGCGGCAGGGAACGGCAGAATGATGAATGATCTGGGCTGGCCGCTTCCCCCGTCGCTGGCCGAGCGTGCGCGGTCGCTGGAGGCGAGCGGTCATTCGGTGGTCTATGTCGGTTGGGGCGAGCAGGTTCACGCCGTGCTGTCGCTCGATGATTCACCGCTTCCCGAGGCGCAGGCGGCGATCGCGGCCCTGCGTGAGCGCGGGCTCGACGCCACGCTGTTGACCGGCGACTTGGCGCAAGCGGCGGAGCGGATCGCGGCCCTGGTCGGGATCAAGGACGTCCAAGCGGGCCTTTCGCCGGAGGCCAAACGGCTGGCCCTGGATCGGCTCCGCCATGACCACGGTTCGGTGGCGATGGTCGGCGATGGACTGAATGACGGGCCGGTCCTGGCCGCCGCAGATGTCGGTATCGCCGTCGGCTCCGCCACCGATCTCGCCCGCGAGACTGCGGCGCTCGTGCTGCCTGCGGACGGATTGTGGATGCTGCCCTGGATCGTCGACGTGGCCCGCGCGGTGCGCAGGACCATCTTGACCAACCTTATGTGGGCGTTCGGCTACAACCTCGTCGCCCTGACGTTCGCAGCATTCGGACTTCTGCAGCCAATCCTTGCGGCGGCTGTCATGGCCGGCTCGAGCATCCTCGTGGTGGTTAATTCGCTGCGGCTGGAACGGTTGCCCGATCCTGTTCCATCGCTGGTCCCGGAGCAACGATCCGGCACCGAGGCGGAGCATACCCGCCATGGCCCCGGCATTTCCGCAATGGCCGGCCCAGCCGTCGAGCGGAGTTGAGTTTCGTTTCAGCCAAACACGTCGTGCGTGAAGGCGTCATACCAGCCTTCCGCCGCGCGCGCAGCCTGCCGGCGGACCTCGGAGCTTTCCTCGACCTTGCTGACGAAGCTGATGACTCTCTTGAGCTTCCCGTCGACGGGCTTGAAGCTGATGGCGTTGCTGAACGCATCGTCGGGGGCGAGATAGGTGTAGCAGGTGTTGAACAAATGCGCCGGGAAACGCGCTGATCCGGCGAGATCGGCCGCGATGGCGAAGGCGCAGGCCTTGGCCTGGCTGTTGGCGCAGAAGGCGGATTTCGGCATATCTCCGCCGATGATCGCGTCGCCGACCAGGTGGATGCCGGGCTGCAGTGCCGATTCGAAGGTGACCGGATCGACCGGGCACCAGCCCGACTGGTCGGTGAGCCCGGCCTGCTGCGCCAGGCGCCCGGCCATTTGCGCCGGGACGACATTGGTGACCGCGGCCTTGAATGTTGCGCCCGCAGTGATCACCGATCGGGTCTTCGGATCGACAGCCGTGACCCCGCCGGTAAACTGGGCGGGCAGCCATTCGATCATTCCCGGATAGTGGCGATTCCAGGCGTCTTGGAACACGTCCTGTGCGTTGAACTTGTCCTTCGCATCGAGGATCAGAATTTTGGTTTTCGGTTTGCTGTGCTGGAAATATGATGCGACGAGCGAAGCGCGCTCATAGGGGGCGGGTGGACAGCGAAACGGATCGGGCGGAACGACGATGAGGAACAGGCCGCCGTCCTCCATGCTTTCCAGCTGCCGGCGCAGCAGCTTGCTTTGCGGTCCTGCGTTCCAGGCGTGCGGCATGATCTCCATCGCCGCATCGTCATAGCCCTCAAGCGCCCGGTCCCTGAATGCGATGCCCGGCGCAACAACGAGACGGTCATAGCTGAGCTTCGAGCCGTTGTTCAGCGCAACGGTTTTCGCCGCCGGGTGAATCGCCGCGGCGGACTCATGAATGACGGTGATGCCGTATTGCCTTGCCAGCGCTTCATAACCATGGCCGAGCGATTCGAACGGGCGTAGCCCGGCGAGATAGAGATTGCTGAAAAAGCAGGTCGTGTAGCTCTGCCGCGGTTCGATCAGGGTCACGTCGACGGCCGTGGCGCTGGAGGCGAGATATTTGGCGACCGTTGCGCCGCCGATGCCGCCGCCGATCACGACGACACGCGCCTTGGCCTGGCCCCGCGCCTTCGACTGGTTGAGCGCCGTTAGCAACGCTGCTCCCGTCAGGCGGCCGAACTCGCGACGCGTCCAGGATTTCATCGCGGGTTACTTCCCTGCTTCGCGACATAGCGCGCGACGCTCGCGATCTCCTCGTCGCTGAGCGACAGCGCGATAGCGTGCATGATGTGATTTGGACTCTCGCTCGCCCGGTAGGCAAGCAGGGCGTTGGTGAGCCTCTCCTCGCCGAGCCCGATGATGCTGGGAATGCCTGTGCCGCCGCCATCGAGACGATGGCAGGACGCACAGGTCGCGGCGAGTTGAGCGCCTTGATCGGCCTCCGCCGCCGCGCCGGATTGGCTGACGAGCAGCACGAGGCCCGTGGCAATCCCAGATCTCGCGACGGGGCGCAGGCTGAATACCCGTCTGTTTCGGAGTTTTCCGGTCACGCTCCCACTCAACTTGTCACGCCATAATTCGCGCAGCTCGATTGCGCCGCCACCTCAACCGACCGTGAACTGGTGCGACAACGTATAGACGGCACCGCCATCTTCTTCCCAAACGAAATCGAGCCGGCCGCTCTCCGTCGCGCGCAAGGAAAATTCGAAGAACGGATTGGCCGAAATCGCCTCGTGGAGATCGACACTGAACACCACGGTTTCGTTGTAGCGGCAGACAAACTTGTTGATGATCTTGCGCGGGATCACGTTGCCTTGATCATCATGGCGTAGCCCTGTTTCCATCTCATGGCTGATGATGGTCTTGACCTGAAAAATCTCTCCCTTCGCTGCGGCGCTCGGCACGATCACGCGTGGTGTCGGGGTGGTCACTGTCTCTCCGATCTCAGGCACAGCCATCCGTGGCGACACGGACCCACGTCGTGGTCATCAGCAAGACGCCGTCATTCATTTCAGCGACAGCGACGACGTGTTGCGGTTTGGCAAGCCGGATGCGTGTCGACACGCGAGGTAGACTGCGTTGCGGGACGAAATGGAAACTGGCGACTTCGATAAGCGGGTTCCGCGGCGCGAACACGCGGATTTGCATCACATGGTCGGCCTCGGTCATGGGGCTGTCGATGTCGAGACGCATAGGCACGGTGTAACCGGTCGGGAAGTCCGCCGGCATAATCAGATGAATGCGATCTGACACCGTGGCCTTCCGTCCGATGAGTTGCTCGATGAGATCCAACGCTTCATCGTTCGCACGCGCGCTCGGCGGCGAGAAGAGCGCGACCCCGGCAAACCCCACACTCCCGGCGATCAACACATCGCGGCGCGTCAAGCTCATCGTCCCGGTCTCCAAAACCCTGCCACCTCTTTAGGCCACTCTAAGAACACATCGGCGGCGGCAGGCGGCGCACTGGACACATCAGTGCGGCAGCTTCTGCGAAATTAGCACCGACAACCGCTGGGAGCAATCTCGCGGAAGTGCCCACGGACGCCCTTTAAACCAATGCACTCTGTTTTACCGGCCGTTGGGAGCACGCCGGCGGATTCTGCGACTACCTAACTGCGGTTGCCGGCCTGATCGCTGGAGGCGTTTTTGCGGCACCGCTGTCGGGATAGATGGTCAAGGCATTGCGGGAAAGGACGTCTTGCGGGTTGTCGGATCTCTGGTCACACTCTTGGCCCGGCTATCAGATGCTCGAATTAACTGGAGCGCTCGAACCGCGCCAGCGCAATGTCTGATTTACAGGCATGCGCGACATTCACGATAAGGCTGAAAAAGGACGGGTTAGGGTCACGACGTTCCCTTAACCTCCCATCAGGGATGGTCGCAAGAGGTCGAAAGCAGTCTCCTTAGTCCTCGTCCCTCCAGACCACTTTCGGCAAGACGCCTAACCCGGATGCCTTGCCGTTCTCGGGCAGACGGGTTCTGAGTTTCGACATGCATGAACTCGTTCTTGCCGCATCGTTCGCAGCTCATTTTGCTTCCCACCAGCTCGGCCTCTATGTCCCCGAAGATTTCCTTCAGGTCGCCCGGCTGATACCAACGCTTGACGTTGGAGAGCCCGCATTGAACGCGCACAAGCTGCCCAATCTCGTGGGCATTGCTGAGCTTCCATTCGCTGCCGCGCTTACGTCTTCCACCAGTATCAGGCATGATCCAAAATAGGAACTCATTCCTCTCCTGGCCAATTTCGCTCTTGACATTTATGTTCTCTTTTTGTTCCATGCGGCGTGAAGCGTTTGGAGTAATCGCCATGGACCACATCGTGACGCTCGACAGCCCCAAGAGGCCGCCCTTCAAGAGATCGCCGACAACTTCGTTGCCCTCCACAAAGGGGATGTGATGAAGGCCCTCAAGGAAATGACCGTCCTCAACGGCCGCCTTCAGGAGCGCCTTGGCGCACTCTCGGCGCCGCGCCGGGCTTCCCGCTCGGAGGAACGGCAATGGGCATCCTGCACCTAGACGCCGAAGCCAAGGTCGAACTGCACTCGGAGGCGGTGAAGCTGATAGCCCGCTACGAAAGCCCCCTGGAAACCGTGAAGGCGCTCATGGTTTATAACTGTGAGCTGGAAACCAAGATCCTCGCCATAGCCCCACCGGCATCCGGGGCTAGCGGAGCTCAGCTATGACGATACGCCGGTGGTGTTGGGGTGATTGCCATGGGCGACCAACTCGATAGGTCGCAGCAACAGCAAATTGATCCTGCCGCCGCTGCCAGACTCGCCGGTCAGCGCAAGGCTCTTGCCCGCCTCCAGCGAAAGATCGATCCCGTTCAGAACATGCAACGGCCCCTCGCCAGTGGGGTAGAATTTGTCGATCTGGTGCAGCCTCAGCAGCATGTTACTCCCCGGAGGTCGCGTGCATCTGACACGGCATGCCCGTGAAATAGCGCCAAACAACGACCCTTTTCATACAGCCTCCAAACCCGCTGCCTTATTTGGAGAAATGGTTTTTTTCAGAGGGCTCGCGTTTTGCATCTAACGCGACCTCCACTTGGAATTCGATGTACAATTACGATCTAGTGCGGTTCTCAGCTAGGCGGGATAGGCGTTGACCGTACCGTCGCAACTCACTCTCCAAACGGAACTGGAGCGCTGCCTTCAATTCCTCAGCAGTGCCGATGCCGTTGCTGAAAAGCGCCATGATTATGCCTGCAGCCTGGTCACACTCAGGCGTGCTTGGCTCTATGCCAGCCTCACGGCAATACGCGATCAAACCTTTCGGGCAACGAGTTCCTCTTCGATCTTTGCGCGGTTGTTTCCATACTTTTTTACCAGCCTGAGGGCATCAGCCCGTTCGAGATGGTGCTTCTTCATGAGGTACCCGACTTCATAGTCTTCGCCACCGTCGACCCGTGCTCTGTCTTGCGGACCACGCTTTGACTTGTCGTCTGCCATGACAACCTCCATGGGCGATCGCCTCGCCCAAACGTGTCAAGGATAATCCTCTAATCGTCGGGGACAAGGACGTAGTCCCCAACCATGTCGAAACCGCACAACTCCGCGGTCGCAGGCTGCTTGAACATCAGGCTGCTTGAACATAGAGCCTACATTCGCGCTCATGGCCAGGACATGCCCGAGATACTTGAATGGAGGTGGGATGAGGGTCCTAATGAGGCGGAACTTGGCTGCTGCCGGAATCTAGTCCTGCAGCGTCTCAATGTAACCGGCCAGGTTGTGAATGCGTTCCGTTGTGACGACCTCGCCGCCACTGGGGCCATAGACCTTTGCGTCTTCCTCGAGGAACTGGCGACCCCACACCGGCATCTCGCGATCGCCATGGCTTGGCAAGGCAAAGCGACCGTCGATTGTCGCGAAGACCCTCGAATAGGGAAACGAGCCGCCGTTCCGTTCGGATAGACGCGTCAGGTCGGCCGGACGCTTCAACAGCACATTGCCCAAAGGCCCATCGCCCTTGCCGTGGAGACCGTGGCAGACCGCGCAGGAGTTCAGGTATTCCGCCTCGCCATAACTCATTTCCTGCGCGGTGGACGCCTGGCAGGCCATGGTTGCGAGAGCTGCCGCTATGAGGAATTTCATCGGCGTGTTCCCAATTGGTGGCCAAGCCTACAGCGTCGGCACGCGGACACGTTGATCCGGATCAATTGCATAGGGGGCGGTCTTTGATTCAGCGCAATGAACACGGCGAGCAGTCTCGCCATTGTTGCAACGACGATTGAAATTTGAGGCAAAATCAGGAGCAGGCGTTATGGCTTTCAAAACGATCCTTGCGGTTACAGGACCGAGCCAGGGTGACGGCGATCTCAAACTTGCCGCCGGCCTGTGCGAGCAGTTTGGTGCCCATCTTTCCGTGCTCGTTCTCGTGCTTGCGGCACCACCCTCGGGCGGTGGATATGCCGCTGCAGTTTCACCGGCGTGGCTGGAGGAACGCCGGGCCGACCTCAAGAGGCTTAAAGAGCGAACTTCGGTCGTTTCCGCATTCCTTTCCCAAATCGTCACATCGGGCGATCTGATCGACGACTATCCCGACACTGCCTGGGCCGACGAAACGATCGGCCGACGTGCCCGCTATGCCGATATTACGGTTATTGGACCGGAGTTGCTTGCCGGCGAAACGCTGAAGAGCAAAGTGATCGAAGGCGCGTTGTTTTCTTCCGGCAAGCCCCTGCTGCTCATCCCCGAGGGATCGCGGCCGACACTGAAGCCGAAACGCGTGCTGGTCGCCTGGGACGCCCGTCTGGAGTCATCGCGCGCGGTCCGCGAGTCTCTCGACATGCTGATAGGCGCCGACGAGGTGCACCTCGTCATGGTCGACCCGGTGGAGGACGAATACCACCACGGCGCCGAACCCGGAGCCGATGCCGCTGCCTATCTCGCGCGGCATGGCGTGAAGGTCACGGTCGACCGGCTGCCGAGCTCGAACCATTCAGTCGCTGACGTGCTTCGTCGGCACGCCGTCGATATCGCCGCCGATCTGATGGTCATGGGCGCTTATGGCCATTCCCGGTTGCGTCAGCGCATCTTCGGCGGCGTCACCAAGTCGATGCTTGAGGATCCATCGATGCCGATCCTTATGGCGCGGTAGCAATGCAAGGACTGAAAACTGCCGGGCCGGCGCGATCTGCCGGCCCTTGTTTTTGGAGGATCCGTCACGTGCTGTTCTGCGCGAGGCATCGAACTGGTGGAAACAGCCTACTCGCTTGCTTCCCGGCCCGACACCTGCTCGATGAGGATCCGGAAGAAGACGTGCGGCGTGCTATCTGACACGGGAGGCATGACAGGCTTGAACGCGCCAGGGTCCCACCAGTCGGCGTGCTTGCTCAACACCGACCATGCATGATTGCGCTGAACCTTGTGGCCGATCCGATCCGGCAGTTCTTCAAAGCGGCCGTCGACAATCACGCTTCTCCATCCGCGTCCCTGGCCGTGTTCCTCGACCTGAGCGCACACCAGGGGATTGGCCCGCATCCAGTCGATCTTCTTACCCAGCAAGGAGAACGCATAGAGGTGATTGTCGGCGTAGGCGTAGTTGAAGCACACGACGTAGGGTTGCCCGTCCTTCGCGCATGCCAAGTGGCCGACGCGATTGGCCGCCAGCAATTTCGTGCATTCCAAGGCAGAAAGTGTGCGGATCAGCATCGGTGCGATCTCCTATTTTTCACGGCGGTTCAGTGTCGTTGTTTCTCTGGCCGCGCCTGAGGCGCGCTTCTGATTTCGGTGCCCGCCGGCTTTTCGCGACTGGACAGCCTCGTCCATCGCGGCGATGACCTCGTTGTCGGACAGCTGAGGGAAGCTCAGATAGTGGTAGCCAAGGGCGCGGAACTGTCCAGGCTGACTAAGGCAAACAACGCGGTCGGCTTCCCGGGCCAGATCAGCCACCGTGTCCTGCGGCGAAACAGGAACCGCTACGACGATTTCCCGTGGTGACCGGCGCTTGAGCGCACGGATCGCGAACTTCATCGTCGTGCCGGTCGCGACCCCGTCATCCACGATGATCGCGGTCTTTCCGGCGATCGACAAGGGTGGATGCGTTCCGCGATAGGCAAGCCGGCGCCGTTCCAACTCGGGGCGCTCTTTCGCGATCAAGACGCGAAGCGCGTCATCATCGAGGGAATAAGCTTCGATGATCTCCCGATTCAGCACGACGTCCGGAGGGTCGCCGTCCACCATCGCGGCGATGGCCAGTTCGGGATTTCCCGGTGCGTCCACCTTGCGCACGATGATCAGGTCGAGCGGAGCCTTCAGGGCTTTGGCCACTTCGGCGGCGACAGGAACGCCGCCCCGCGGCAAGGCGAGAACGACGGGCTGGTGTAGTCGGAGTTTCTCCAACTCGATGCTAAGTTTTCGCCCGGCCTCCTGACGATCGCGAAACATCGGTCAATCCGCAGGCCAGAGATGGCGGAGCGACTTCTTCATCGAGTTCCGGACCTGGACGATTTCGCCATGCGAAATGTGGCGGTCGAGGAGTTTGAAAACCGCTCTGATCCCCTTGCCGATATCAACGTCAAGCTCGTACCCGAAGCTTTTCCTGACGCAAATGAGGAAATCGATCTTTTTTCGTTCCCACATGGGTTCGTCCGACGGTTTCCAGCCTTCGAAATATATGCCTCTGATGGAGCGCTGGCAGCTGAGCTGAAAGGTCGGCCATTTCCTCCGGCGACAACCAATCCCGCAGCGTGTGCAGAACAGATTTCAGAAATCTGTATGCGCGTTGTTCGCTCCAATCCAAATCCTGAGCCAACTCGTTGACCCATTGCTGCGCCTGTTCGGCAGCAGCGCGCGCATGCAAAACAAGAAGACGTGTCGGATCACCGATCTCCTCGCGCCAGGACGCATCATCCCCGGCAACGCTGCGAAACTCTTCTCTCAACACCTTCAGCCGTTCTTCGATTTGCTGCATACGTTGACGCATCATCTCGGTTGCCGCAATGCCGCCATCGTCGCTGGGAGCAAACACATACGCATCAGCTGCGGCAAAGCCGATCAGTGTGGCTTCGAACCGCCGCGCCAATTCCTGAGCGGAGATCGTTCGCGGAGCGGCCGGAGAATCGACGTCAAGTTGAACCATAATGGTATTGAAGATCATTTTCGTGCTCCTCTAAGACCTCGCTGCAAGATCACCATGAAGCCCGGCCTTTTACCTTGATGCGCATCAAAGCACATGCCGGCAGTCCGTCAGGTCACATCGTCATCGCCGGCCGCGCCGCCTTCGGCCTCCCAATCCGAAATCCGCCGTGATTGGTCCGCATCGAAGCGGAGCCGAACGCCGGCACCTCCCATGGCATCCTCGGGAATAAATTCCGCTCCAAGTTGCTCCAAAGCGCGTCGCACGGCGAGCATATCGGCGTTGGACAAATTCCGGCCGGTCCTTTCGAAAGACAGGATAGCTTCTGGCGAAACCCCGGACGTCGCAGCCAACAGAGTGCGGTCGACATGTCATCGTAGTGGCCATATCCACCATAAGAAGGGCGCCTCGCCTCGCCTACATCGTCATTTCCGGTTCCAGAGGGCGTTCCTTCGCTGGGGGCGCCGACCGGCTTCCGCCTCCCACAATTGATAGCATCCGAATACACCGGCCGATGCTGTCACGCAGGGAAATTGAGGTAAATCAACCTGCTTCCAAGCGAGATATGCCAATATTCGCCTGTCCTTTGTGGAGCTTTTTCCAATGAGACGAATTGGTGGTTTCCTGCTGGCCATGTCTATCGCCATAGCGGCCACGGCGAGTGTGGCTTTCTTGCTTTACAAGAACGAGCTTGGCCGTATGCGCGACGCTGCCAGCCGCGGCAGTGTGGTCGCCAAGCTCGACATAGGCCCGATCGAATACGCCGACAGTGGCGTGGGTACTCCGCTCTTATCGATCCACGGCGCCGGTGGCGGCTTTGACCAAGGCCTTGCCAATGCAGCCAATCTTGTGGGTGAGGGCTTTCGGATCATCGCGCCGTCGCGCTTCGGCTATCTGCGCACGCCCGTTCCGCAGGATACCTCTCCAGCCACGCAGGCCGATGCGCACGCGGCGCTGCTGTCCAAACTGAACGTTCCCAAAGCGGTGGTCGTCGGCGTTTCGGCGGGCGCGCGTTCTGCGGTTGAGCTAACACTCCGGCACCCGGACAAGGTCACCGCTCTAATTTTGATCGTCCCAGGCCTTTATTCGCCCACCAGTCCGGTCTCGATAGAAGCGAGCCGCGGCAACAAGTTCGTATTCTGGGTCGTCAATGCCGGCGGCGATTTCGCATGGTGGGGCACCGAGAAGATCGCACCGTCAGTGCTCGTTCGCTTCCTCGGCGTTCGGCCCGCGCTGGTTGCGGCTGCGCCTCGGGCCGAGCGGGACCGCGTCATGAGCATCGTCAAGAGCGTTGAGCCGTTGTCGCTGCGTTTCCCCGGAATCAACATCGATAGCGCCCCCGAGTTACATGAACTGCCGTTGGAAGTAATTACTGCGCCGACGGTCATTATTTCTGCGCGCGACGACCTGTTTAACACGCTGCCGGCAGCTGAGTTCGCCGCAGCCAAGATCCCCGGTGCCAAACTGGTCGTCTACGACACTGGGGGACATCTTCTGGTTGGACAGCAGCAGGATGTTCGGATAGCAGTTCGCACGTTCCTAGCTGGCGCCGGCCTCATCCCGCCACCCGTTGGCCCGAGACAGTGATACAGCATCCGCTTGGGGCAGAATCGCCTCACAGGTCGTTTCGTTGCTGTCGCCCATCGAAGGAACAGTCGCAAGGGGAGGGCAGCGCATCATGGCGGCGCTCGCCTTCTTGGGCACTTGCGTATCTTTCGGGCGACCTCTTCGACGACCATACGCATCCGTGAACAGCGGTCAGGGAACACAGAGCGATGCGATCGCATTCTCCCGAGAGCAACCGCATCGTGACCACCTCTGCCATGGAAGACGATCTGGCGACCCTGCAGCGGGAGACATTCGACTACTTCATCCATGAAGTGAACCCCGCCAACGGCCTCATTCTGGACAAGACCGAAGCGAATTGGCCCGCAAGCATCGCCGCCACTGGCCTTGCGCTGGCGTGCTATCCAGTGGGAGTCGAGCGCGGATTCATGACGCGAAGCGCGGCTGCGCAACGCACCTTGGCGACGCTGCGCTTCTTCCGGAACAGTCCGCAGGGCCTGGAGCCGGACGCTACCGGATATCGCGGCTTCTACTACCATTTCCTGGACATGCAGACCGGCCGGCGCGCCTGGCAATGCGAGCTGTCGACGATCGACAGCGTGTTCCTGCTGGCTGGGGCGCTGGCTGCAGGGCAGTATTTCGATGCCGACACCGAGGCCGAAGCCGAGATCCGCAGCTTGGCAGAGGCGCTTTATCACCGAGCCGATTGGCGTTGGGCGCAGGATGGAGGAGAGACCGTCACCCATGGCTGGACACCCGAGCACGGGTTCCTGAAATATCGCTGGCAAGGCTATGACGAAGCGCTCTTGCTCTATGTCCTGGGACTAGGTTCGCCGACACACCCGTTAACCCCGAGCAGCTACACTGCATGGACCGCGACCTTCCGATGGGAGAACTGTTACGGCTTCGACTACCTCTATGCGGGACCGCTGTTCATCCACCAGCTTTCGCATGTATGGATCGATTTTCGCGGCGTGCAGGATGCCTTCATGCGCAGTAAGGGAAGCGACTATTTCGAGAACACCCGACGCGCCACCTTCGTCCATCAGCGTTACGCTGTCGAAAATCCGCGTGGATTCGAGGGTTACGGCGAATACTGCTGGGGCATCACCGCAAGCGAGGGTCCTGGGCCTTCCACGCTCAAGTTGAACGGCATCGAACGCAGCTTTGAGGATTATGTCGCGCGCGGCGTCCCGTACGGCCCCGACGATGGCACGCTCGCGCCGTGGGCCGTCGTGGCCTCCTTGCCGTTCGCGCCAGAAATCGTCCGGCCGGCGATCAGCTTCTGCATCCACCAGGCCAAGCTCAAGGCCGCCAATGCCTATGGTTTCAAGGCGGCTTTCAATCCGACGCATCCAGGGACGACGGACAACGCCTTTGGATGGTGGGTTTCGCCCTGGCACTTCGGCCTCAACGAAGGCCCCGTCGTCCTGATGATCGAGAACGATCGCAACGGCCTCCTGTGGCGGCTGATGCGCTCGTGCCGGTACATCCGCAGCGGCCTGCAACGGGCGGGATTTGAAGGCGGCTGGTTGGGAGAGTTCGATCGGGAACCGACGCCAGCTGTTTGATCGGCTTGCGCCGAGGTAGAGCGTATTCGGCGGTTGAAGGAGTCTGCTCACTGTGGAGCAGGAGGACTCCTCCTCGAAACGGAAAAAGGCTCGGCCCTCTCCAGCGGTGGCGGCGGCCGTCGCGGCAGCTTCAGGCTCACCAGCGCGGCGAGCCCCATGGCGGCGGCAGCGGCAAAGAAAGCGGCGCCTTGCAGGCCGGGGAAACCGAACAGCAGGCCGGCGGCCGCAGAGCCTACCGACAGCCCGAGACTGACCGCCGCCGACTGGATGCCCCGTTCCATGCCCCCGGTTCGCGCGGTGATGCGCGACACCAAATAGGCGAGCAGCGGGCTTATTACCCCGGCCGACGCCGCGACAACGGAAATGGCGAAGATCATTTCGCCGAAGCCGGCAACTGTCGGAAAGACCGCCAGATGACCATCACCAGGAAGGCGGGGGCCACAAGCAACCTTGCCGTTGCCGGTTTGACGAGCGGCGAAAAGATGAGGCCTTGGACTGCAAACATGACCACGCTGCACGTCGCGAACATGAGGCCGAGCGCGGCGGGGCCCATGGCGAGTTCGAGGTTTCGCAACGTGAGCCCGACTTCGAATGCGCCAAGCCCTGCCGCGGCGACAGCGGCAAGTGCGAGCAGCCGTAGCTCTCCGGGTACGAAGCCGCGATTGCGCGCCTCGACAGAGGCCCTTGGCAACAGGTTTCCAGGCAGCGCAAACCACACGCCAAGGGCTGCCGCGACAGCGAGGCCGGACTCAAGAAAGAAGGGAACGGCCTGCGGTAGGGCCGCCGCCGCACCCAAGTCAAACTCCAGTTCCGCAGCGAGCCCGCCGAGCATCGGCCCGACCAGGAAGCCCGCGATCGATGCCATGCTGATCCAGCCGAACGCTCTTGCGCGGCGATCGTCCCCGCCTTCGGTGTCGGCCCCGCCCTCGATGTCGGCAATGAACGCGAGGGCAGTTGGCGCACCACGGCCGCCGCGAAGCCGCCATTCGAGATCCGCCCGACATAAAGAACGAGCAGGCTCGGTGCCAGCGCCGAGGCCGCCAGAGTGACGGTAAAGCCGAGCAGACCGACGACAAGGACGGGCCTGCGCCCGATCAATCGGAACACTTCCCCCAGAGGAAAGCGGCGACCACCGGCGCGGCGATATAGGCGGCGCTCAAAAAGTCGATGTGCCATGCGTTGAATGCCGGGTCTGCGGAACCGGCAAGCCGCTCGACCATCATCGGCAGGACCGGCAAGGACAATTCCGTAGCCGAGCGCAACCACGAAGGCCGAGGCCAGAAGTACGCCAAGGCTCCATCGCTGCACGGTCAAGGGACCTTGCATCGATACGCTCATGCCGGCGCACCAGTCGGGTGCTCATGAACGGCGCCTGCGGTGGTCGATGCGGCAGGACGGATGCCCTCGAGCCTTGTTCGCTTGAGCAGAAGCGCGTTGACGGCCACAAGGGCCGAGCTGCCCGACATTGCCAGCGCCGCAATCTCGGGGCTCAGCAGGAACGGGTAGAACACGCCTGCCGCGATCGGGAAGGCGATGACATTGTACCCGACCGCCCACCACAGGTTCTGGTGCATCTTGCGCAGCGTGACGCGCGAGAGCGTCATCGCACCGACCACATCGTAGGGATCGCTCTTCATCAGCACGATGTCGGCGCTTTCGATGGCGACATCGGTGCCCGCACCGATGGCGAACCCGACATCGGCTTGCGTCAGGGCCGGCGCGTCGTTGACGCCGTCGCCGACCATGCCGACCTTCAGGCCCTGTCCCTGCAGTTCCTTGATCTTTTCAGCCTTCTGCCCCGGCAGCACGTCGGCCAGGACGATGTCGATGCCGAGCATGTCGGCGATGCGCTGGGCGGTGCCGGCATTGTCGCCCGTCAGCATGGCCACGCGCACGCCCTGCTCGTGCAGTTTGGCAATCGTTGCGATGGCCGTCGGGCGCGGCGTGTCGGCAATCGCGATGAGACCGAGCAGCTTGCCGGACCGTGCCACATGAATGACGGTGCGGCCTTCGCCCTTAAGCGTCTCGGCCCTCTCGCCGAGCGCCAGAAGATCGATCTTCTGCTCGTCCATGAGGCGCCGGTTGCCGAGGAAAACCGGACTGCCGCCGATGGCGGCGCTGGCGCCCTTGCCTTCGATGTTGAGGAAGCCAGAGACCTTAGGAAGCTTCAGGTCCTTGGCCCGCTCGACGATGGCGACGGCCAGCGGGTGATCCGACCCCTGGTCCACGGCGGCCGCGACCTGCAGAACCTCGTCGGGTGAACCGCCGGCAGCCGGGGCGATTTCGACGACCTTGGGCTGCCCCATGGTCAGCGTGCCGGTCTTGTCGAAGACGATCACGTTGAGCTTGGTCGCCTCCTCGAGAGCGGCGGCATTCTTGAACAGTATCCCGTTTGAAGCGCCAAGGCCGGTGCCGACCATGACGGCCATCGGCGTGGCGAGGCCAAGCGCATCGGGACAAGCGATGACGAAGACAGTGATGGTCAGGGTCATCGCGAACAGCAGGGGCTGGCCGAGCCACCAGAACCAGACGGCGAAGGTCGCAAGCCCGATGACGATCGCGGCGAGCACCAGCCATTGCGAGGCACGATCTGCGAGCAGCTGCGCCGGCGCCTTCGAATTCTGGGCTTCCTGGACCAGCTTGACGATCTGGGCCAGGGCCGTGTCGGCGCCCACCTTGGTGGAACGGTAGCGCAGCGTGCCGCTCTTGTTGATCGTCGCCCCGATGACCTTGTCGCCGACCTTCTTGGTAACCGGCATCGACTCGCCGGTCAGCATCGATTCATCGATCGTCGACCCGCCCTCGATCACCTCGCCATCGACGGGAAGCTTGTTGCCGGGGCGCAAGACCACGATCTCGCCGAGCACGACGTCCGCGGTCGCAACCTCGACCTCCTTGCCATCGCGCAAGACAGTGGCCTTGGGCGGGGCGAGGTCGAGCAAGGCCCTGATCGCGGCCGACGCCCCGGCGCGGGCGCGCATCTCCAGCCAGTGGCCGAGCAGGATGAACACAAGCAGCACGCTCGCGGCCTCGTAGAATTGCTGCCCCTCGAAGAAGAAGGTCGCGCCGACGCTGAACAGGTAGCCGGTGCCGACGCTCAGCACCACCAGCACAGCCATGTTGAGGACGCCGTTGCGCAAGGCCCGCCAGGCGGCGACCAGGAACGGCCAGACCGGATAGAGGATCGCGGCGCTGGCGAGGAAAAACATCGCGACGTCTTCGCTCAGCCCGAAAGGCGGGCGCAACCAGGGCTCGCCCAGACCCATCGGCTCCATGGCAAAGATCGGCAGCGTGAAAACCAGGCTGACAAGGAACCGGTTGCGCATGTCCTTGACCATGCCTTGCATGTCTATGCCGGCGCCGTGCCCCATCTCATGAGCCATGGCGTCGTGCGGCACCTTGACCGCAACCGTCCCCCGGTCCGCTGGACCCGATTGGATTATGGCGGCGTGACCATGTCCGGCGTGCCCGGAGGTTGCGTGCGGATGGCCCGGCGCAACCGTCATGCCGTCGGGAATGCACAGATGCCGCGGCACGACCTCGCCGCGGCAATGGAAGCCGCAGGCTTCGATTTCGTGGGCAAGGGTCTGCGGGCTCGTCTGCCGTTCGTCGAACTCGATGGTCGCCGTGGTCAACCCCGCGTTCATCGCGACACCGGCAACATCAGGCAAAGCCGCGAGACGTTTTTCGACCGCCGCGAAATCCATCATGCCGACTAGGTCGCGCACTTCCAGATTGATCTTTTTCATCGTCGCTCTCCATGCCGCATATCGTGGTGGCGACCGCACGCCAGCGGTGTCTCAGCTTCGGTAAGCGAAGGCCGACATCATGCCGCCTGACTGGTTGGTGAAGGCTGCTGCGAGCAAGCTCGACGGGAGCGCAAAAGCTGCGGCGCCTGCCACTGCGTCCTTCAGGATGTCTCGGCGTTTCATGATGGTTTCCTTCGGTCTCGAGATTTCGTTGTCTCGGTCAGAACACAAGATCAGACAACCCGACCTTGCCTTTAGGGCGCACGGCGCTCGCCGGCGGAACCGAACAGCCTGGCCACATTCGGAAAAAAGGCGGGCACGCGGACCGCATAGCGGTCGTAGGCATCGCCGAATTCCTTTCTCGCTTCACGCTCTTCGATAAAGGAAAGCCGCACATACATGCCAACCAGAACGGGGAACATCAGCACCGTCAGCAGCGTCGGCCACTGCACGAGGAAGCCCGCCATGACGAGAACGAAGCCGACATACTGCGGATGCCGGACGGAGGCATATGGGCCGCCGGTTGCGAGGCGATTGTGGCGCTGCGCTGCGTAAAGCACCCGCCACGCACTCGCGATCAGCACGAAGCCGCCGCCGATCAGGAAGAAGCTGAGAATGTGGAAGGGGCCGAAATGCGGATTGAGCCGCCAGCCGAACATCATCTCCAGGAGGTGACCGGCATCATGCGAGAGCCAGTCAACGCCGGGGAACCGTGACTGCAGCCAGCCTGAGAACATGTAAATCGTCAGGGGGAACCCGTACATCTCGGCAAACAGCGCCACCAGGAAGGCGCTGAATGCACCGAAGGAGCGCCAGTCACGGCCGGTTCGCGGCTTGAAGAAGCTGAAGGCGAACAGGATGAAGATCGCCGAGTTGATTATAGCCAGGCCCCAGAGGCCGTAGGCGGAAGATTGCTCGACCATGGTCATGCTCCTTTGTGGTGTGTGGGGCCGTCTTGCGCGCCCGGGTCGGTTTTCCTGTGCCCGGCCTGTCCCCGGTGCCCGACTTGCTTCTTGTGCCCAGCATGACTGCCGTGACCGCCATGGCCGCCATGCATGAACATGTGAAGTAGAGGGCAGGCGAGCAGCAGCAGAAAGGGAAGGGAACCGAACGTATGCGCCCGGTGCTCGGAGAGAAGAAAAAACGCGGCGATCAGCAGGAAGGCGATCGCGGCCAAACCGGTCTTCGAAGTCCAGAATCCGCCCGTTCCTGCCTCGGTCTCCTGTTCTGGTTCGGAGCCGGTCGGGGGATTGGACATGCGGTGTGCGGCGGGGTTCATGCGTTGGATTCCCTTTGATTGTTAGCGGTTGCTATTGCCGGCCACGGCGGTCGAGGCGCGGCTTTCGAAGCCGTAAAGCGCGAGGCTGAGGGCCCAGATCAGCGCGCAGGCAAACAGTGCCCACCTAAAATCGGAGCCGATCGTGAAGTTCACCACCGACATCAAGCCGATGGACGATGCCCCTCCGACC
The DNA here is from genome assembly GCF_055811385.1 of Mesorhizobium sp. WSM4849. Classification (NCBI taxonomy): domain Bacteria; kingdom Pseudomonadati; phylum Pseudomonadota; class Alphaproteobacteria; order Hyphomicrobiales; family Phyllobacteriaceae; genus Mesorhizobium; species Mesorhizobium sp. WSM4849. The sequence goes on along the minus strand of NZ_JBVVPW010000013.1, from coordinate 30,610 downwards.
AGGGCGCCGGCCAACGCGACCGGGTGGCGCGTGCGGAACGCTGTAAGCGCCAGCGCAATCAGCAGAACGCCGGTGGCGAGGGCGTAGCCGCCGAGCACCCGGAACACCTGGGTGAGCCACATCGCAAGACGCGGACCAAAGTCTTCCAGCTCGGCGGCCGAGAGGTTCATATAGCGGACATCCTCGGGCAGCAGTGGCGGCCTGAGGGCGATGAAATACAGTCCGATCCCCGCGATGATCATTCCCGCCAGGACAAGCGTTGCGGACGACATCGTCCATGGGTTGACTGCGGCTTTCATGAGACCTGACCTAACGTCGCCCGGTGGCGACGACGTTGTAGATCGAGGCGTACACGACACCCGCCACGAGGCCGACGACGCCAAGGCCGACCACGCCGTAGAGAACGCGGCCAGGGCTCATCTGCGCCGCCAATCCGATCGGGCTGAAGTCGAGCCCATGCATGAAGGCGCCGAAGAAATCGAGCGTCGCGTCCGGCCAGATAGCGAAGGCCAGAGCACAGAGCATGCTCATCAGGGCCAACGTCACGCCCAGCGCGATGCCGACGGACAGAATGCTGAGTTTGTTCATGGGTTCCTCCATCACTTCACATGTTGCTTGAGCCATTCCTGCATTGCGGCGATCTCGGCCTGCTGAGCCGTGATGATCTGATTGGCCCAGACTGTGACCTGATCATCCTTGCCGAATTGCAGGACCGCACGGGCCATGTCGATCGCGCCCTGGCGGTGCGGAATCATTGCCTGGACGAAGGCGATATCGGGATCTTCGGCCTGGACGGCCTGCATCATCGGCCCGTCCATTCGCTTCATGGCATCCATGTAAGCCCTGGGGGCCTCCGGCATGTTGGCCGTGTCCATCGGCATGTTGTTCATCATGCCGCCCTGCATCATGCCGCCCTGGCCGCCTTGCATCATCTGCTGCATCATGGGCATCATCTTCTGCATCGTTGACATCATCGTCGTGCACTGTTCAGGCAGCTTGCCCGGCACCGCGTCAGCTGCCGGAGCCGTTGTCGTGGCTTGCGGTGCGTCGCCCTCGGGATGGTGCGGATCCGTCTGGGCAAATGCCGCGCCCGAAAGAGCTGTGAATGCGGCAAGCGTGATCATTCGAAGGTGGGTCTTCATGACTGTTTCCTTTCGTTGGTGTGAAGCCGAGGCGAACTCTGAGAATGGGTGCGCAAGGCACAGCCGGATCGCGAATACCGGTTTGACTACGCGGATCGTTCGCGCGTTATCGGCCTTGGCGTGCGCTGCTGGGTTCAACAGTCCCAAGGCCGCGACGGCGCGATATCAGGCGAAGGTCTGGGGAGGTTGCAGGAGGGCCTCGGGGTCGATGCCTGTTGCCAGAAGCGCCTTGCCCTCCATGAAGCGGGCGGTGCCGGACGGGCAATTGACGACCCCACATTCGCCGGTGGCGGAAATGCTTGCAGCACAACAGCCCGATGCGGCTGAGTACGCGCAGTCGGCGCCGTGCTCGCAACAGCCATCGTTGTGATCAGTTGCCGTGACATCGCCTGTCACCTGGCTGGAGCCGCCAATGGGGGGAACTGCAAACTCGGCAAGGGCGCCGATATCAGCGCCCATACCCGGACCCTGGCCGGCAAGACCAGCGCCCATGACGACGCTGCCCGCGATCAGAACGAGCATGGAAAGCAAGGCGCGAAGCTGGGTCAGTCCAATTTCCATCTTCCCAGTGTGGCATGGCTGCGCATCGCCGCTTTGACGCAAATCAAAGCCGCGGCTCCGGGGGAGCGCTTAGGTTGCCGGGTCTTATCCAGTACGGATCGGACGTTTTCCCAGGCCCCAAAACCGGGAATGAACCGGAGGTGAGGTGATACCAGCAATGCTGCGTTCCACCGAGACTACCGTCAGGATAGAAGCCGCGGCCGAAACCGTGTTCGTCTATCTCGATGATCACAGGCATCTCGGGACTCATATGAGCGCCTCGTCGTGGATGATGCTCGGCTCGAAAATGGACTACGACTTCGATGCACATGAAGCTCGTTTGGTCGGCTCAAAATTTGGATTCCATGGCAAGATACTTGGAATTGCACTGTCTGCGGAACAGGTGGTTACGATCCGGGTGCCGCCCAGATTGAAGGTCTGGGAAATCATCGGTGTCCCAAATCTCTGGGTGATCGGCCGCTACCGCATGGGTTTCGAGATCGTCCCCGAATCGAGCAGCTGCCGGCTTCGAGTGTTCATCGACTACGATCTGCCACAAACGGCGCCGGCCCGTTGGCTCGGCCTGATTTTTGCCGATGTCTACGCACGTTGGTGTACTGACCGGATGGCGAAAGACGCAGCAGCTTATTTCGAGAAGACAGGGGCGCAGACAGTCGCGTCGACCAGCTGATCGAGGCGGGCCTTGGCCGACTCATTGGCAAGAGCAGCCCGGCGCTGAGGATCGGTCATACCCGAGCGCTGGTTCAAACCATGTGCCGCGTTCACCTTTGGCAATTTCGACGGCGTCATCAAGCCTGCCGATAGCGGCAAGCTTGCCGGTTGCCTCAGTGAATTCGATTGCGGCGCTGACCTTTGGCCCCATGGAGCCAGCGGGAAAATCCCGGCCTGATATCTCTGTCGGGCTAACCCTCCGGAGCGCACGGGCGGTAGCGGTGCCATAATCGACATAGACTGCGTCGACGTCTGTCAGCATGAGCAGCATGTCGGCCTTGAACTTTTGCATCGCCCGCCGAATCGGCAATCGAGCGTCGCTAGGTCGACCCGCAGAAAGGGTGAAACGTCGCCTGCGGTGAGCAGTGTAACGCCCGTAAGTGGGAGATTTTGACATGGATCAACGCCGCAACATACGAGGTCGCTAATATATTGCCACGCATGAAAGGGGTCTGTCATGGAAATTACAACGCACGACCTCATGACGGTGCTGCATGGAATGGGGTTTGGAGCTCTGTTCATGCTGGCGTTCTCCGGCGCGCTGGTCGAACTCTATCGAATTTCTGCGCCTGGCGCGCCGTCGGCGATGAGCGCGGGAGGCCAAACACTGCTTGGTCTTTACCTCGTGGCGATGGTGATACTCGCGTGGCTCACTGTGTTCTCTGGCACCTACGTCATCTATCCTTGGTATCGAGCCGTTCCGCCGGAAGGCGTCACCGATCTCGCGGACTATCCGCGGCGATTGCTCCTGTCCAGCGGGAAGACATCCGAGTGGCATAACGTCGGCATGGAATGGAAAGAGCATGTAGGCTGGCTAGCACCGATCGCCATGACCATGGTGGCCTACGTCACCATGAAATACGGGCGAGCAATCATTCAACACCGGAACATGCGCATCTCCGTACTAAGTTTCGCCGTGGCTGCCTTTGTCGCCACGGGAATCGCCGGAGCGTTCGGTGCATTCCTGAACAAATACGCTCCGATACGGGGTGGCGATGTGATCATTCTGATGCAGGAGGAAGGGCCATGACTACGTCGCAAAATGCGGTCGAGTTTGGAAAGACCGTTGAGACGATCCCGAATGGCCCCGGAGCTGCGGCCATTCTGGCAGCGGGCATCGGTTGTGCTGCCATCGGCGTTCTAGCATTCGCGTCCGAGCTGTCGCCCGGACTGCGGGGTCTATTGAATTTCTACAATCCTGTAGGCCCGCTCTCCGGCAAGACGACCGTAACAATCATCGTTTGGCTCATTGCTTGGTACGGGCTGTCACGGATTTGGCAAAGGGAAATGGTGAACATGCGCGCCGTCAACGTCGCAGCGCTCATCTTGCTCGGGATAGGATTCCTACTAACCTTCCCGCCGTTCTGGTACCTTTTCGTGTAAAACTCCGGGTTCGCCGCCGAATCCATCACTGAGCTTACCCGTCACGCCGCGATCATCTTCGCTCCCGTCGGTGACTTGGTCCCGATCGCGTTGCGTGCTGTGCGCAAGGGCGGCAAAGTGCCGTCCTGGTGCCGTGATCGACTCCAACCGGACTATCTGGCCCGCTCACCGAGCTTGCGGATTTGTCCGAGCCATTTCGCCGTCGTCGCATCGCTGGCGCCCGCGACCATGCCGAACAAGGTTTCGCGCACCGGGCTGATGCCGGCAAAGCGCAGAATGCTCCGCCGCATGCCCGCAATGCCGTGGCTGAGGAACCAAAGCCGGTAAAAAATGGAGGGCATGCCCATCGTCACCACCATACGCGCGGAGCGGCCGCGAAGCAGTGTCTTGGGGAAGCCGCCATTGTCCGGGTAGGCAAAGGCCGTTCCCGGCCGCATGACCTGTTCCAGAAAAGCCTTGAGCAAGGCCGGCATGGTTCCGAGCCAAAGCGGAAAGACAAACACGATGTGCTCCGCCCAGACGATCGCTTCGGCGGCATCCTTGAGCTGTCGGGTATCGCGCCGCGTTCGAACTCCTGCATCGTACGCAGCATAGGAAAATCGAGCTCTGCCAGATCGATTTGCCGCACGACATGTCCCGCCTGTTTCGCGCCCTCGGCATAGGCTTGCGCCAGACCGCGGCAGAGGCGGTCCGGAGACGGGTCGGGATGGCCGACCACAACCAGGATACGTCGCGACATGAGTTACCCCTGAGCGGTATGGGCTCGAGTCGCTATGGCCGTTCGACCCGTGCCACCTGATAGGTGTGCATGGCGCCGTTGCGTTCAATTGACACGTATTCGCCGGTCACGAAGCGCTCGTCGCCGAGATGGAATCCGATTTCGTCGTCGCGGTCGCCTTCGGCATAATCGAAATACCACTGTCCGCCCGGCTTGCGACGCAGCCGGCCGATCAGATCTTGTTCACCGGTGCGGAAGCGGCGAACGCGGCATGCGGCCTTATGCTCCTTCCACTCGTCCGGGTCGATCCGACCGTCACCGTTCAATGGAGCGAGCACGTCATAGCCCTCCTCGCGGTCACCTTCCGGATGTCCCTTTTCACGGGCAAGCAGCAGCCGGACATGGCGAAATTTCGGGGTAAGATCCTTCAGATTGGTCATGGCGAACTCCTTTGACGGAGTTTCATAGCGCCGCGACCAGACTTGGCCTTGATCCGCATCAAAGGGCTGGGACGTCCTGGCGCTGTCAGACGTTCAGTGGCAGCAACATCGCGCCATAGCCGGCCACTGCGGCGACCAGAGTTGCCCCGGCCAGCGGCAACCAGTACCTGACCGGGCCGATAAATATCGCCAGCGACAGGCGACCGATCGCGTTTGCCGCCAGCGCCGCGAGCACCGCCTGACTTACGGTCTCGACAGGGATCGATTGCTTGACCAGGCGCAATGCGCTGAGCACCGAGACGTCGACATCGAACGTGCCTGCAAGAGCCGAGCTCGCCAGCAAACCGCGCCCGCCGAATTGAGCAGCCAATGCAGCACTCGCGGTGGCGACAACCGCAAAGAGCAGGGCAAACAGCAGCAGCGGGCCCAATTCGAATGGATTGCGTGCCAGCGCACCGCTCTTTTGATCCCGGCCGTCTCGGGCCAGCAAGAAGACACCGCACGCGGCAAAGGCGAGCGCTGCGGCAACTGCCGGAATGCCGACCGCTGCGAAGGCGCTTGGCTCGACGATCAGGACCACAGCCCAAACGCGCAGCACCGAGACCATCGCCGCCAGCGAAGCAGCGCCGGCGAGCGGCCGTGGATTGCTTGCGGATGCGGCGTTGCGGGCTAGCGCCATGGTCACGGCGGTGGACGAGACGATTGCACCAGTGAGCGAGCTGACGAGCAGACCGCGCGTGGTTCCCAGGACGCGAACGGCGACATAACCAGCGAACGATATCGACGCCATCAGCACCGTGAGGAACCAGACCTCCCACGGGTTGAAGCCGCCCCACGGGTCGATCGTCCGGTTTGGCAGCAAGGGTAGAACGATCGCCGTCATCACCGCCAGGATCAGGGCCGAACGGAGCTCGACCCAGGTCAGTCGCTTCAGAAGGCCGTGCAGAATCTCGCGACTCGCGAGGACCGCCGCGAGTGCTGCTCCTCCGGCAGAAGCGGCTCGATAGTCACCGGCGACCGAAAGCGCGCCGAGCGCGAACACGCCAAGGCCCGCGATGACGCTCGTAACGCTGAAATCCTCGTCATGCACCGCCTCGCGCGCCTTGTACCAGGCGAAGATTGCCGCAAAGGCGATAAAGCCACCGACCAGCACGGAGACTGCGTCGAGCGCATCGGCCAGCGCTGCGAGAATGCCGCCGAGCAGGCCGGATATGCCGAACGTTCGAATTCCGGCCGTCCGGCTGTGCTCGGGTTCGTCCCGCTCGCGCCAGCCGCGCTCCAGTCCGACGAGGAGGCCTATTGCCAGTGCCAGTCCGAGCCGTGCGATGAGCGAATCCATGGCGTGGCTGCTTTCAGGCTGCGGCCATCGGCAGGTTGTCGCGGACCCACCTGACGATTTGCCCCGCCGACATTGCGCCGGATGTGCGCGCAACCTCGCGTCCGCCATGGAAGAGGATCATGGTCGGGATGCTGCGAATGCCGAGCCTGGCTGCAATGGCCTGCTCATTGTCGGAATTGAGCTTGATCAGGCGAACATGCGGCTCCAGTTCGTTTGCTGCCGCTTGATATGCCGGCCCCATCATCTTGCAGGGACCGCACCACGGTGCCCAGATGTCGACGACAACGGGGAGGCTGCTTCGCTTGACCTGACGATCGAAGGTCTGTGCGTCGACGTCCTCGGGATGGCCCGAGAACAGCTTGATGCCGCACTTTCCGCATTTCGCGTCCCCGGCATTGCGTGCCGGCGGCAGGCGATTGACCCCGCCGCATTTGCCGCAAACCACCAGATTTTCCTGCGCCATGGTCATTTACCTGCTTCAACTATGCGCGCCCGACACGCCCATCGCCAAGAGTGCGTAAAGCGTTGAGGATCACCGCGACGTCTATGCCCTCCTGAAGCAGCGCTCCTGCTACAGGCGTGATTTGTCCCATGGCTGCGGCACCCATTGCCACGGCCGAGAGCGCCAGCCCCGCAGTGATGCTTTGCAAAGCGATCGCCCGCGTTCGTTGTGCAATCCGAACTGCATCGGCGACTGGCTGCAGCCTGTCGGTCAGCACGATGACGTCCGCTGCCTCCGAGGAGGCGGTAGCACCGCGTGCGCCCATGGCGATACCGACCGTTGCGGCCGCGAGGGCAGGGGCATCGTTGATGCCGTCGCCAACCATCATCGTAGGTGCCAGTGCTTTCTCGGCTTCGACCGCCGTGACTTTCTGGACGGGGACAGCGTCGGCCACGACCGCATCGAGGCTGAGCGAGGCCGAAATGCGCTTGGCCGCCAGGCCGTCATCGCCTGTGAGCATGACCATGCGCGCAATACCGGCCGAGCGCAGGTTGCTGAGGGCATCGCGAGCATCCACGCGCAGCGCGTCCCCGAAAGTGAATATGCCGGCAAGTCGCCCGTCGAGCGCCACAAACACCCTGAGTACCGGATCGTTCTGGTATCGCCTTTCGCCGCTTTTCGCCCAGCCGGGCAGCGGTTTGTCGGCGAGCACCAGAGCCCGCGATCCCGCCGCGATCGACATGTTGCCGACCCGGCCCTTCAGGCCCGCGCCGCGATACTCGCGGACATTGCACGGATGCGACAGCATCAGCTTTCTGCCGCGCGCCGCCCGGATGATGGAATCGGCGACCACATGGTGCGAGGCTTGTTCCAAGGATGCCAACAGCTGCAGTAGATGGTCGGCATCACGGCCGGGCGCAGCTTCGATCTCGATGAGCTCGGCACCACCGATGGTCAAGGTCCCGGTCTTGTCGAAGACCGCGGTTCGGACTTGCGCAAGAGCCTCCAGAGCCACGCTGCCTTTCATCAAGATACCGGCACGCGCGGCGCGCGATACGCCTCCGATGAAGGCGACGGGGGCAGCGAGGATGAGCGGACAAGGTGTCGCGACCACCAGTACGGCGAGCGCTCTGATTGGATCGCCAGAGATGTACCAGGCGGTCCCGGAGACCAGCAAAGTGGCCGGCAGCAGGAACAGGGCAAAGCGGTCGGCCATGCGGATGAACGGTGATTTCGCGGTCTGTGCTGCAGCGACCATGCGCACGATTGTCGCATAGGTGCTCTGTTGTGCGAGTGCCGATGCCCGCATGCTGAAAGCCTCACCGGCGTTGAGGGTACCGCTGCGCAGCGTGTCGCCTGCGCTTCGCCGTTCGGGCAGCGGTTCTCCGGTAACCGCGGACTCGTCAAGGGAGGCCGAGGCATCAATCAGGATGCCATCGACCGGGAGCAGTTCGCCGGCCCGTACTAAAAGCTCGTCACCGACAGCAACGTCTTCGACGCAGATGGTCTCTGTTCCCACCGTTGACGTCCGATGGGCGATACGCGGTGACCGGTCGGTCAATGCCTTGAGGTTCCGCTCCGCTCGGCCACGGGCAAAATCCTCAAGTACCGTGCCGCCGGCATACATGATCGCGACCACCACTGCCGCCAGGGATTGACCGAGCAGCAGTGCTGCGGACATTGACACCAACGCAATCGCATCAACGCCGAAGCGGCCGATCCAGAAATCGCGCAAAATCGAAAAGGCGAGAGCCACCACCACGGGCAGGGTCGCAATCGTCCAGATCGCGTCGGCCTCAAGGGGTCCGAGCCCGGCTCGCCAGACGCCGATCCCAGCGGCGAGACCCAGGATGGCAACGGCCAGCAATGCGCGTCGCAGGGCGGACTCGTTCATGCGATGCTTTCCGATTTTGATCGTTGCTTGCCAAGTTCGCAGGCGCTAGGGGCGCGTCGAACTCGCGCAACAGCTAATCGCGATAACCGCAGAACGCTTTGATCCAACGCAACGAACGGGCAAGATCGACTGGTGATTATCGCCGGGAATAGGAGGCACAGGGTTGACCATCCGAAATCTCGAACATGCATTCGCTCCGAAGTCGGTTGCCGTCTTCGGCGCGTCCGTGCGTGACGGCTCCGTCGGCCGCGTTGTTTTCGACAACATCGTCAATGGCGGCTTCGAAGGCGAGATATGGCCGGTCAACCCGAAATATTCGCAAGTGGCTGGTCGGCGCTGCTATGCGAAGGCGGCCGACCTGCCAGGCATTCCCGACCTCGGCGTCATCGTGACGCCGCCGGAGACGGTTCCCGGCATCGTGCGCGATCTCGGCGAAAAGGGCACGCGGGCAGCGATCATCATCACAGCCGGGCTGACGCATGAAAACGGATTGCGTCAGGCCATGCTCGACGCTTCGAAGCCCACTCTTTTGCGCATCATCGGACCCAATACGCTCGGACTGATGATCCCGCCTGTGAAGCTCAACGCAGGATTCGCGCATGTGGCAGCCGGGCCCGGCAACATCGCGCTGCTGTCGCAATCCGGCGCCATTGCCACATCGCTGATCGACTGGGCGGCGGACAACAATGTCGGCTTCTCGCAGATCGTCTCGCTGGGCGACATGGCGGATGTCGATGTGGGAGACTGCCTCGACATGCTGGCGGGCGATGCGCGGACGCGGGCCATCGTGATGTATCTCGAAACCATACCCAATCCACGCAAGTTCATGTCGGCGGCACGTGCCGCCGCACGCATCAAGCCGGTCATCACGATCAAGTCGGGCCGGCATGAGCAGGCAGCGAAAGCCGCGGCGACCCATACCGGGGCGCTGTCGGGCGCCGACCGTGTCGTCGAAGCTGCGTTGCTGCGCGCCGGTATCCTGCGCGTCAAAGGTCTAACCGAACTGTTCGATGCTGTTGAGACGACAGCCCGTTTCGCTCCGCTGCAACGAGCCCGCGTCGGCATTGTCACCAATGGCGGCGGCGCCGGCGTGCTTGCCGTCGATCAACTCATCGACTGTAACGGCGAACTGGCAGAGCTCTCGCCGGAAACAATCGCCCGATTGGAGGCCGTCCTGCCTGCCACCTGGTCCCACGCCAATCCGGTCGACATCATTGGCGACGCTTCGCCGGAGCGCTATCGGGTCGCGATCGAGGCCGTCGCGGCCGATACCGGGACCGACGTTGTGCTGGTTATGAACTGCCCGACCGGGCTCGGCTCGCCGCTTGCTGCGGCAAGCGCCGTGGCGACACTCGCGCGGGACGGCAAGATAGGCAGCAAACCGGTCCTGACCTGCTGGCTTGGCGAACACACCGCGCGCGAAGGACGCCGTGTTCTTCAGAATGCCGGAATTGCCAGTTTCGAGACGCCTGCGGACGCCGCAACAGCCGTCTCCTATCTCAGCGACTGGTCGCGAGCCCAGCGGGCGCTGATGCGAGTGCCGCCGAGCCGCGGCGAGCACACGATGAGCGATCGAGAAGCCGTGCTTGCCATTTTCAGGCAGGTCGCCAAAGAGGGTCGGCGAATGCTGACCGAACCGGAAGCCAAGGCGGCGATCTCCGCCTATGGCGTTCCCGTGCCCGAGACCATTGTCGCCAAAACCGCCAGCGAAGCGGAAAAAGCCGCCGGCCACCTTTTGAAGAGGGCGGAAGAGGTCGTCGTCAAGCTGCTGTCGAAGGCGATTTCGCACAAGTCCGACATCGGTGGCGTGGTGCTCAACCTCGCGACCGCCGCAGCGGCCGGAAAGGCCGCCAGGTTAATCGAGGCGCGCGTACGCAAGCAGGCTCCGCAAGCCATTATCGAAGGCTATACGGTCCAACCCATGGTGGTCCGGAAACAAGCGCAGGAACTCATACTGGGTATGAGTTGCGATCCCATTTTCGGCCCCGTCGTCCTCTTCGGTGCCGGCGGCGTTGCGGTCGAGGTGATGGACGACATAGCGATCGCACTGCCACCGCTCGACGATGTGCTTGCCGGCGACCTGATCGAACAGACGCGGACTGGCCGCCTGCTTGCTGGGTTCCGCGATCGCAAGCCGGCGAGTCGTGGGGCAATCGTTGCGGCGCTCAATGGGCTGTCGCAGATGATCGTCGACTTTCCATGCCTCGTCTCCCTGGATGTCAATCCATTGTTGGCCGACGCTGATGGCGTGATCGCACTCGATGCCCGCATCGAGATCGAGCCGGGACGCGTCGAAGAACCGGGGCCGAACCCGGCGCTCGCCATCAGGCCTTACCCGTCGAGCTGGGATAGGGATTTTTCGGTGGCCGGCGCGCACTATCATATTCGGCCGATCAAGCCGGCCGACATCGCGCTCTATCCGCAATTCCTCGCCAGGATTTCTCCGGATGATCTGCGACTGCGTTTTTTGTCGCCGCGCAAGAACTTCTCTGACCAGATGCTGAAACGGCTCACACAGCTCGATTATGACCGCGACATTGCTTTCGTCGCGCTGGAAGCGAGCACCGGCGCGCTGGCAGGGGTCAGCCGATTGTCCTGCGATCCGGATCACACTGTCGCCGAATACGCCTTGCTCGTACGCACGGACCTGCAGGGTCATGGTCTCGGCTGGGAGCTGCTCAGGCAGATCGTCGACTATGCAAGGGCCGATGGGATCAGTCGGATCGAAGGCATTATGCTCAACGAGAACACCAAGATGTTGGCAATGTGCCGCGAGTTCGGCTTTTCGGCAGGGCATCATCCGAGCGAGCCCGGCCTAGCTGAGGCGACGCTCGAACTCCGTTGAGGTCGATCACCTGCGGCAACCAGTCAGGAGGCCGTATGTAGGGGCGATCCTTCCTTTTGGGACGTATGTCTCTCGGAGAGCCTTCTCAACTCGGCGGCGATGTCGGCGAGCTTTCGATCGGCGTCGACCTTGCGCCAGGTGGACGGGGTGGCGTTTCGTTGCAATTGCCGCGACAAGATATCGACAGTGGCGTCGGAAGGACCGCCGCTGCGCTCGCTCACCCGCTGGCAAAGAACGAGCGGATCCGCCTCCAGCCAGAATCCGGCGAAGGCAACGTCTCTGCCGTTTGCCGCCTTCTCGATGCGGTCGCGATCGGCCGGCCTGTCGAAAACGGCATCGGCGACCACCGAACCGCCTTCGGAAAGGATCAGGCCGGCGCGCCATGCCATTTCGCGGTAGACGCGGTCCGACACATCAGGTCGATAAGCCCTGTCCGGCAGCTTCGTCTCGGCCGGCACACCGTGCATCGCTTTGCGGATGCGGTCGCTCTCGACAATGCGCGCGCCGGGCGGCGCGCCGACATGTGCGGCGAGTGCCTCGGCAACGGCCGTCTTGCCGGAGCCGCTCAAGCCGCCGATGGCGATCAGCCGAGGCGGCCTTGCCTGGAGAAGTGTTCGAGCGAGCTCGAAATGAGATCTGGCCTCGGCAATCAGCCCGCCGGAATCGGCACTGCCTTCCTCGATCTGGGTTGCGGTGACATGCGCGCGCACTGCGGCCCGCACTGCCATGAAAAACGGCAGGAGGATGAAGCCGTCCTCGTCGTCTGCTTCGTCGAGGTAGCGGTTCATCACCAGGTTGGCGAGTTCCGGAAAGCCGCGATGCCAGAGATCCATCAGCAGGAAGGCCAGGTCGTAAAGCACATCGATGCTGGCGATCTGGTCATTGAATTCGATGCAATCGAAGAGGCGGGGCTCTCCGTCGAAGAGACAGATGTTGCGCAGATGCAGGTCGCCGTGGCATCGTCGGATCTTGCCTGCCGTCTCCCGCCGGTCGAGCAGCTCGCAATGACGGGCGAGGGCGGTGCGAAAAATCCCGGTGAATGCCTTTATCTCGGCTTGCTCGAAAACATGGCTGGTGGCAAAGCCGGCTTCGTTGATGGCGAGCACGCCTGCCATATTAGAGGATCCGCTGCCGTTGTGGATCTCTGGCGCGCCGCGATGATAGCGCACGATCATGCGCGCGACCGCCGTCATCAGCGCAGGCGTCAGTTCGCCACCGACTACCATTCGATCGAGCAGCTTCGACTGATCGAAGCGGACCATCTCGATCGCCGCATCGACCAGGTCGCCGCTTCCGTCGAAGGCGAGCTGGCCGCCGGCCTCTCGCGTGATGCGCCGCACGCCAAGATAGAGGCCGGGCGCGGTCTTGGAGTTGAGCTCGACCTCCTTTTCGCAAGCGGCGAGCCGCAGGGCCGCGGTCGAGAAGTCGACATAGGGCAGCTTGACTGCTCGTTTGATCTTGTAGGCGCGCCCGCCAACCAGGAAGATACGCGAGATATGGGTTTCGATCGCCTCGACCGGTCCGCTTTCGCCATACGTGGCAGAGCTATGCAGAAATGCGACGGTGGCCTGCTGGTCTTCGACGATCATTGCCTGCCTCCTGTTCGCCTGCGCCTGCGAAATGACCAAAGCCCTCCCGAGGAAGTTGTCCCTCGAGTTATCGCTGCAGGGTCTGGACGTAACCGGCCAGTTCATGGATCCGTTCCCTGGTGACGATTTCTCCAGCGTTCCGGCCGTATTTCCGGGCGTCCCCGGGAAGGAACTGTCGACCCCAGACCGGCATGTCGCGATCGTCATGCTCCGGCACCATGGTGCGGCCGTCGATCACCGCGAAAACGCGCCAGTAGGGGAACTCGCCGCCGTTCTGCTTGGACAGGTGCGTCAGGTCCGCCGGGCGCTTCAACAGTTCATCGGCAAGGGGTCCGTCGCCCTTACCTTCGGGACCATGGCAAACGGCACAGGAGTTCATGTATTCCGACTTGCCGTTGCCGACTTCCTGGGCGCCGGCCGCGTTGAAGGCCAAACCTGCAAAAGCTACTGCGATCAGGATTTTCACTTACGAATCCACCAATTGCTTGCTTGGGTGAAAGCTACAGGCCGGGTTAGCGAGCACATTGATGCGCATCAAATGCCGCCACGCTCACGGTGTTTGATTCAGCGCAATGAACGCGCCGGCTGCACTCGTTAATGACTGAAACCACGACTGATCCTTCCCTTAGAATGAGGAGTTGCCGCCGTGACTTTCAGGACACTGCTTACGATTACCGGACCGAACCAGGGCGAGGGCGATCTGAAGCTCGCCGCCTCGCTGTGCGAACAGATAGATGCCCATCTCTCCGTGCTGGTTCTCGAGCTTGCCGCGCCGCCCTCAGGCGGTGAGTATGTTGTTGTCCTCTCACCAACCTGGCTGGAGGAGCGTCAGGCCGACCTGAAAAGGCTCAAGAAACGAATTTCGGAGGTCGCGGCATTTGTTTCCCAAACTGCCGTATCGGTTGATCTGAGCGACGACTATCCCGATACCGCCTGGGCGGACGAGATCATCGGAAGGCGTGCCCGCTACGCCGATCTGGCCATTCTGGGGCCAGACCTGCTCGCAAGCCATATACTGAAGGATAAGGTCATCGAGGGCGTCTTGTTTTGGTCCGGCAGGCCCCTTCTGCTCGTCCCCGAGGGCTCGCGGCCGACACTGAAGCCGAAACGCGTGCTCGTCGCTTGGGACGCTCGTCTGGAATCTTCGCGTGCCGTGCGCGAGTCACTGGACCTGCTGATAGGCGCTGAAGAGGTGCACATTGCCATCATCGATCCGGTTGAAGATGAATACCACCATGGCGCGGAACCGGGCGCAGATGCTGCGGCCTTTCTCGCACGGCACGGCGTGAAGGTTACGGTCGACAGGCTGCCGAGCTCGAACCATTCAGTCGCCGACGTTCTTCGCCGGCACGCTGTCGACACCGCCGCCGACCTGATGGTTATGGGCGCTACGGTCATTCGCGGCTGCGCGAGCGCATCTTCGGTGGCGTCACCAAGTCGATGCTTGAGAATCCATCGCTGCCGATCATGATGGCCCGGTAGCCATTCCAAGAAGCAGTCGGGCCGGCGCAATACTGCCGGCCCATGCTTTTGGAGCAACTTGCTGGGCCGAGAGCTGGCGGAACAGTCTACTCGCTTGCTTCCCGGCCCGACACCTGTTCGATGAGAATCCGGAAGAATACGTGGGATATGCTGTCCGACACCGGGGGGGTGACCGGCTTGAGTGCGCCAGGCTCCCACCAGTCAGAGTGCTTGCTCAACACCGACCACGCATGGTCGCGTTGAGCCTTGTAGCCGATCCGGTCAGGCAGCTCTTCATAGCGGCCATCGACCACCACGCTTCTCCATCCCCGCCCTTGGCCGCGTTCGTCGATCTGGACGCACACCCGCGGATTGGAACGCATCCAGTCGATTTTCTTGCCCGGCATGGAAAACGCATAAAGATGATTGTCTGCGTGGGCATAGTAGAATGGCACGACGTAGGGCTGGTCGTCGTTGGAACATGCCAGCCGGCCTACGCGATTGCTCGCCAGCACTTTGCTGCATTCCAAGACCGAAAGTGTGCGGATCAGCATCGGTGGGATCTCCTGTTTTCTTTTCTCGGCTATCCTGTCGGTCGTCGTTTCATATCGCTCAATTCGGCTCGGCGTGTTTTGGAAAGCATCTGGAGGCTTCTTACATGGGTCGAGTTTCCTTTGACCTACATAGGTGCGGCGCCAGCGCGCGCGATCTCAATTCGATAAAAGTCGGTGGAAAGATCCAGCCTGAAGGACAGAGCGTGTCACGCCTCCGAAAGCCCATTCCCGAGCCCGGCTATGACCATAACCGCCCAGAACAATGAGATCAGCTGCAATCTGCTGCCCAATCTGAAGAAGAATTTCTGCCGGCGCTGACCGGCGGCTATCCATCACTTCGGATCGTGCCTTCACTCCATGACTTGCCAGAAAACGCTGCGCGTCCTCCACGCCGGCACGGCACGTCACCTCACCACCACCTTCAACGGTGGCGATCACCACGTCTCTAGCGTCGACCAGGAATGGCAGAGCGTCAACGACGGCGCGCCTGGCCTCGCGTGTGTCATTCCACGCAATCAGAACGCTCTCGGGCCTGAATGGCGCAAGTGTATCCGACGCAACAAGAACGGGGCGGCCCGCGGACAGAATCAGGCTGCCCGCATCCACGGTCCGGTGATGGTCGATCATGAAATCCTGCATCGGAGGCCCGACAACAATCAGATCGGAGGCGCGAGCGTTGAGCGCAAGCTGCTGGGTCGGATTGCCGACTACGCCCCGCCATGAGGCCCGGTCACTGCCGTTGACGGTACAGAGGAATTCCTCTTTCAGGCAATTTAAATGACCTTCTATTTCATCGACCTGACACCATATCGCCTGCGCGGTAGACCCGTCCTCCATGCCCCTTGGCATGACGAAATGCCCTTCAGCCGCGCAGAAGGCGATAAGATCGGCGTCATGCGGTTGTGCAAGCTCCCATGCGAACGCAACGCGCGGTGCAGCGATGGCGTCAATGTCCAGCTGAACCATAATCGTCCTGAAAGCCATCACCCAAGCTCCTTCGCACTTGGCGCAAGAGGGCCACGAAAACGGGCCAAGGACCTTGATGCGCATCAAAAACGGATGAACTCAAATAGTGCTGGTCGCTTCACTTGCGTCGTTGATCTCGATCAACGACCAGTCGATGACGGCGGCTAGACTAGTGTTGTTTGGCAAACATTTAGGTTCACGGTCGCGGCCCCACAGGGAGTAATCGCCATGAAAACCAATGCCGGGTCCTCGCACTTCGCCTTACAGCCCTTGCCGACAGCGACGAATGGCCAGAAGTTGCTCATCGCAGCAGCTGGCCTTCAGGCCCACGCTCTCAAGGCAATGATGCGGTATCAGGTCGAGACGCTATCTTTCCTGAAGCACCGCTGCGAGCAGAACGTCAAAATGGTCGATGATCTCGTCGCGGGTAGCGAATTCAACGACGCTTTCGATGTGCTCAGCAACTTCCTTCAGAACGCGACCTCGGAATATGCAATGGAAGCCGGCAAGGTAGCCTCGATCAGCTCCAGACTTGCTTCGGAAATCGCAAGGCATATTCGCAGGCAAGCTGAGGCGACGATCGAGGACATGGCAGCAAGCACGGTGGCCTGACGAACTTTGATCGAATCAAAGCCAAAGACACCCGAGGGCAAAGGCATTCCGATGAGTTTGAAGTGGGTGACTTGTCTTTCAGTGTATTCTGCCCACGCGGCTATTGTCGCTGGAGTGCTTGGGCTAACTACCGTGTTGGTGAGCGCCGATCCTATCGCGCACGGAAGGGCACTGGTTGAGGTCAATTGCGCGCGATGCCATGCGGTTGGACAAACAGACGTGAGCAGCCATCCCGACGCACCTGAACTTCGCAAACTTTCGCAGCGTTATCCGCTCACTGATCTCGAGGAGGCACTGGCCGAAGGCATTTCAACCGGTCATCCGGATATGCCTGAGTGGGGTTGCCAGCCCAGACCAGATAGAGGCAATCATCGCTTATATCGGAAGCTTGCAAAGACCCACGCCCAACAAGCGCTCGTGGAATTGATCTGGCGCAACCAGAACAGTGGTGCGGTTTTCTAGCTAGAGTTATTGGATTTTGTGGGATCCAAGCAATGTCTCGCCGGTTCAATGCCGCCACTACTCGCAGATATACCTTGCACCGCATGGCCAGAGATGATTTCGCGCGGTGGATGGCGCGATCAATTTCCCGGTATGCGCGGGGGGAGGCGCGATCGTCAACATGTCATCCATTCTCGGTTCGGTTGGTTGGCAAAATGCCTGCGCTATGTGGCGACCAAACATGCCCTCGTTGGACTTACCAAAGGTCGCGGCCATAGAGTATGCTGCGCAGAATGTTCGCGTTAATGCGGTTGGGCCGGCGTTCATTGATACGCCTCTGCTGACGAAGAATTTGGATGCGGAAACGATTGGGAATTTAGCAGCATTGCATCCAATCGGCCGCCTGGGAAGTCCAAGGGAAGTGTCGGCACTGACGTGCTTCCTCCTCTCCGGGGGCGCAAGCTTCATCACTGGCAGCTATCATCTCGTGGATGGTGGCTACACGGCCAGATGAGGTAGGTGCTGACGGGCACGTTGCTGTTGGCTCTCGCCCACTTGGAAAATGATTCAGATCAAGGCGGGCCTGCCGCTTCCTCGCATCATAGGGAATGATGTGGAAGCCAATCTCAAGCGCTCCGTTCGGTCGTGAACTCGAACTCGCCGTCCTCGACGACGACGGCGAACATGCGCTTGTATTTCCCTGCGTAAAGGGACCGGAAGGTTGGAAAAACGCCGCCACTGGCGCGCGGATCGACATCCACCCAACCCACTGGCGCGACTGGGCAATAGAGAGGGCTCCGGCAAACGCTGGCACGCCCTTTGGCGCTCATCCCTAGAAACTGGATTCGACAATCAATGCCATGCGTACGAGATGCGACAGGCTGTTCGCGCCCATTTTGCTCATCACATTGGCGCGATGGATCTCGACCGTGCGCGGGCTGATGCCTAGATCGTAGGCGATCGTCTTGTTCGGCAGGCCCGACACAAGCCCGTCCAGCACCTGCCGCTCCCGCTCTGACAGCGTCGACAGACGGCCATAGATTTCCGAGGATTGAGGGTGATCTGCATGGACCTGGTGGCGGTTGCCCAACGCCGAGCGGATCGCATCGATCAGAATATCGTCGTCGAACGGCTTTTCGATGAAATCGGTAGCACCTTCCTTCATCGCCTGAACGGCGAGCGCCACATCGGCATGACCTGTCATGACAATGACCGGAAGCGTATGTCCGCGGGCCCTGAGCTGGCGCAGGAACTCGATGCCGTCAATGCCTGGCATACGCACGTCGGTCACGATACAGCCGTCGAGATTGCCCGTCGCCGCGGCCAGAAAAGCTGTCGCCGATTCGTATAGTCGTACAGCGACATCAGCCGTCGCCAGCAGAAAACCAAGCGACTTGCGAACATCGACGTCGTCGTAGACCACATGCACAAGATCGTTACTGGCCATTGGCGACTTCTTCCTTCTGCACGATGCGCAGGGTGAACCGGAAAGCGGTTCCTCCAGCGGGCATTGCCTCGGCCCAGATGTGACCACCGTGCGATTCGACGATAGTGCGGCAAATGGAGAGGCCAACGCCCATGCCCTGCTTTTTGGTGGTGACAAATGGCTGGAAAAGCTGGGCAGAGACTTCCGGCGCTAGTCCAGTGCCTGTGTCGATCACACTCACCTCGGCCATTCCGTCATCGAGGGCGACGGTCGTGACGTGCAGCTCACGGCGTGGTGCTCCTTGCATGGCTTCCACCGCGTTTCGCATCAGATTGAGCAGGACCTGCTGGATCTGGATGCGGTCGGTCAAGACCAGTTCGGCGGCCGGGTCAAGCTTGTAGCTGACGCGCACATCTATTTCTCTTGCCCCGACCAAGGCTAGGGAGGAGGCTTCTTCAATTACTGCAGGCAGGCGTTCTACCTGACGCTCACTCTCACCTCTGGCGACGAAGTCCCGAAGATGGCGAATGACATCTCCGGCCCTCAAGGCTTGGTCGGCTGCCCTTTCAACCGCTTCCCTCAGCATCGGTGCATTATCATCCGTGCTTTTTTCGAGAAGCCGTCGGCTGCCCTTGAGGTAATTCGTAATGGCCGTGAGCGGCTGGTTGATCTCATGTGCCAACGTCGAGGCCATTTCGCCGAGCGCGGTAAACCGCGCCATATGGAGAAGCTCCTGCTGCTGCTCCTGTATTCTGGCTTCTGCCTTGTGGCGTTCGGTCAGGTTGCGGCAGAAGCCGGTAAAGAAGCGGCCGGTCCCGGGATGCATTTCACCGACCGAAAGTTCCATGGGAAAGGTCGAGCCATCCTTGCGCATTCCCGTGACCGTGCGGCCGAGCCCGATGATCCGGCGCTCTCCGGTGGCAAGGTAGCGGTGCAGATAGGCGTCATGCTCTTCGCGATAGGGCGACGGCATCAGCAGACTGACATTTTGACCGAGGACTTCGCTGGACTGGTACCCGAACAGTGTTTCGGCAGCCGTGCTGAAGGACTGAATACGGCCTTGTTCGTCGATGACGACCATTGCGTCGGGCACCGTCGCCAGGATCGAGCGCAAATGATCTTCGCGCAATCGAAGGGCGGCGTTTGCATAGGAAAGCTCGCTGACGTCCGTGCCTTCGACAAAAATAGCCGTGATGCGACCATCGTCGGCCTTAATGGGCTGATAGACGAAATCGAGGATATGCTCTTCGGTCGGCTCGTCATCCTTGTTGCGAAGAGCGACTTTCACCCCCCGGCCAATATAGGGCTCACCAGTTGCGTATACCTGGTCCAGCAGTTCATAGAAGCCTTGGCCTTCAAGCTCGGGCAGGGCCTCGCGCACCGACTTTCCAATAACCTGCCGTTCACCGATCAGGCGTTGATAGGCGGCATTGGTCAATTCGAAGACATGACCCGGCTCACGCATCAACGTCATGAACCCCGGGGCCTGCTCGAACATCAGGGAGAGCCGGTCGTGATCGGCCGTGGTGGCCGGCCCTTCACCGCGAGCGTCGGTTGATAAGTCACGTGTTTGTTTGTCGTCCAAATGAAGTCCTTTGATCGGGGAACCCGCAACGCAGTCTAGTTATCATTCATCGCTTTGCTGCACATCTCTTCCAGCAATGCAAACCGATCAAAACAGCGAGCCGCGGCCGAGTGGGTAGGTGCTTTTGACTCGCATCAAGGCGTCGAGTGCCGGCGGATGCACTTCATTATCGCATTCAAGCACTCCAGCGAAAGGCGACTGCGATGTCCTACAAGTCAATTATTCTAAACCTTGCCGTAGATGCACCTCCTGCATCCATGGTGAAGTTGGGGATCGAGCTTGCGGAACGCTTCGGGGCTCACCTTATCGGCCTGGCGGCTGCAGACGTCCCGCCGCTCGTCGCGACCGGCGACGGCATGGTCTATGAAGGCGAGATCATGCAGATCCAGCGGACGGAAATCGAAAAGCGGCTTGCCGAACTGCGTGCCGAATTCGAGAGGCTGGTTCCTCCTTCGATCAGCAGCGAGTGGGGGCAGGAAGTCTGCAACCCGACCCGCTTCCTTAGCGTCTCCGCCCGCGCGGCCGACCTCATCGTTACCAGCGGCGAGGAGGGAGAAAATGTCTATCGCGCCGTGGGTGTCGGGAGCCTTGCTCTCGGCACAGGCCGGCCAGTCCTCGTCACCGCAACCAATGTCGAACATGTTTTGGCAAAGACCGTGCTGGTCGCCTGGAAAGACACCAGGGAGGCGCGACGGGCGATAGCGGATGCATTGCCTTTCCTGGCCCGGGCGAATGAGGTCATCGTCGCCACCATCGATACCGACCGCAGCGAAAGCGCCCGATACAGCCTCGCCGATGTCGCGGCTTATCTAGAAAACCATGGCATCATGCCACAAACAGAACTGCTCACTGGCGAGGCGGATGGCGACCATCTGCTGGCGTTTGCGCGCTCGATCCACGCTGATCTGATCGTCTCCGGTGCTTACGGCCATAGCCGCCTCCGGGAATGGGCCTTCGGCGGCGTCACCCGCACGCTGATCGAAGACAACGGCATCAATCGCTTCCTGTCGTATTGAAGGTCTGTCGAACCCACTCACCGCCCTAATCGACGGGCCGGAATCAGCCCATCCGGCACCCGTTTTCGTCGAAGATGGCGCGGCTTTCGCGCTCTGAAGTTGGCAACCGACAACGCAACCGTTTGCAAGATCCACTGCTCGAGTCGGGAACGGAGCATCCTGTTGACCGAGATCAATGTCGTCTGCCGCCAATGTGGCAATGATTGCCAAAATGCAGGAGTGAACGACATGACGTTTCTCGACTACCTGATTTCGATTGACGCCAGGACGGCCTTGATGGGCCGCATGATGCGGAGGCTCGGCGTCGACAGACAATTGAAGGTCGTGGCGGACCATGCAGCCGTCACCAATCGGGCGGTGGACCGCTGCCGCTCCTGCGGCCATCAGGACGAATGCTCGACCTGGCTCGACGAACACCAGCAAGCCGATGATCCGCCGGATTACTGCCGCAACCGCGACCTGATCGCACGGCTTCAACACGCAGCCGGCCAACGCTAGAAAGGTCACCACAAATGCGTCTGACGAGTGAACGCAAACGGAACTTATGCCGATAGATTTGCATCCCATGGGACCAGGCAGTTTGGACAATCTATTTCTTCTAGAAGCATTTCTGCTCTTTATTGCGCCCGGGCCAACCAATGCTCTTTTGATGGCGGGTGCGGCCAAGCGAGAGAAGGCGATCGCAGCGCCATGAGCCGCCGTTCCCGGCGGATCTCCGGACCGGAAGTTCACGCTCCGGCAGGTGTCGACCCCATGGGTCATTTCAGTAGCGCAGGCAGGACAATTCGGGTCAAGAATTCCGGTTCAGCAACATCGAAGCAGCGCCAGAGCACGTCCGTCTCTTAAAGCAACTGGCCGGGGCCGTTCTGTTGTCGCTTCACTACAAGGGAAATCTCTCTCCCTGCCATGACGTACGGTACTGGCACCGGCGATCAAAATCACAGCTATTGTGCTCTCCAGGATGACTGCTGCTCCCGCCAGACCTTTGTCGCTGCCATCCCAACCAGCATGGCTGCTACGAACAACCAGACCTTCGGCTCCAGCGACACGAGTGCTGCGAGCGCCGGGCCGGGACAGAATCCTGCCAGACCCCATCCGACGCCAAACAGTGCGGCGCCGCCGACGAGCGGCAGGTCAATCTGCCGTAGGGTCGGCAGGTGGAATTTGCCGCCAATCAGGGGAGTGCCGCGAGCGAAGACCAGCCTGTATCCGATCGTCGCGGTGGCAAGGGCTCCCCCCATCACAAAGATCAGCGTCGGGTCCCAGTTCCCAGCCACATCGAAGAAATTGAGGACGCGAGCGGGGTTGACCATGTCGGAGAGCGTGAGCCCGGCGCCGAAGACGATCCCGACCAGGAGCGATAAGATGATGGGCATGCCGGTTACCTATAGCTAGACGATGTGACGAATGATGAAGACGGTCACCGCAGCAGTGACCACGAATGTCGCGGTGGCAACAAGGGAGCGCATCGAAAACCGGGCGAGCCCACAGATGCCGTGACCGCTGGTGCAGCCCGACCCGAATGTCGTCCCAACGCCGACGATGAAGCCCGCGACAATCGTTGTCGGTGTGGCGGCCGGGAAGCTCAGGCTGCCCCAATCCTTCAGGCCAATAAAGGTCACCAGGAGTGCTCCCAAGGGCACGCCAATGACAAACGCCACTCGCCAGGGCGTGTTGGCCGGATCTCTGGCGGTCAACGCGTTGAAGACGATACCGCAAACTCCGGCGATGCGTCCGATGGTGTACATCATCAGGACGGCAGCGATGCCGATGAGAACTCCGCCGATGAGACCAGGGACCGGCGCAAACTCTGTCATGGTACCCTCGCGCTGGGTATCATTGTTCGATAGGTCCACCGGCAGCCTTCCAGGCAGCGATACCGCCCTGGATGTGACAGACGGAAGTAATACCTGCCTCTTGGGCGGCCTGAACGGCCATGGCCGAGCGTTCGCCGTAAGCACAATAAAAGACAATCCGCCTGCTGGTTCCGAGCGCTCTGAGCAGCCCCCCGGTTCCCAGATTGTCCCTGAGCTTCGGATAGGGCTCGTGCAGCGCACCCGGAATAGTCCCGTGCCGCTCACGCTCTGACTTTTCTCGCAGATCGACGAGCGCAATTTCCGGCCGTCCCAGCAATTCCACTGCGTCGCCTGCAAGAACCGCCCAGCCCCTCTGGGCGACGGCGTCCTGGGCCAGGCCAATGCGCATGTTGGCTGGAACCGCCACATCCATCATTTTCGGGTTTGGCAGCTTCAGATTGTTCATCAGCTCGACATACTCATCGACACATTTCACCTGCAGCCGCGGATTGCAGCGCTTTTCCTCACCGATGGTGCTAACGGTATCCCCCTTGTAGTCATGAGCCGGGTAGACCAGCGTGTCGTTGGGCAATTTTAGCAGGCGATTGAAGATCGAGTCATATTGGGCCCGGGCATCGCCATTCTGGAAGTCGGTTCTGCCCGTGCCGCGGATCAAAAGAGTGTCCCCAGTGAAAACACGGTCATCCAGAGCGAAGGAATACGAATCGTCGGTGTGACCTGGCGTGTATATGACATCGAGGCTGACACCCTCGATGTCGAGTTTGTCGCCATCGGCCAATCGCATCGAGACCACATCGGCCTTGGTGTTCTCGCCCATTACGGTAATGCAACGGGTGCGATCCCTGAGTGCACCGAGCCCGGTGACGTGGTCAGCATGGAGATGCGTGTCGACCGCCTTGACTAGGCGGAGGTCGAGATCATTCATGAGCTGAATGTAACGGTCCACCTTCTCCAGGACCGGGTCGATAATGAGCGCCTCCGCGCCCCGTCGGCTGGCGATAAGATAGCTGTAGGTGCCCGATACACTGTCAAAAAGCTGGCGGAAGATCATTATCGTCCTCCCGGATGGCGCGACGCGCCGTGTGCTCTTTTATTCTTGTTAGTTGCCAGGGATGCTTAACCTGCCGAAGTCTGGTGGGTGCTTGCGATGGGCATTCAATGCCTCTCCCGCTGAGAGTGTCACCATGCACGAGCGTGTGCAAGATGGGTCTCCTGTGCGTATTGGGAGAGACTTAAGGGCCAGAAATGCCCGCGTAGAGGAGAAGGAAGGTGGACGCGGCCATCAGGACGTAAACGGCCGTGTGGACGTCGCGAATGATCGCCAAACGTTGAGCATTTGTCACGGTAGCCCGCCGAACGACGACGTCCACTGCTTCCACCCATTTGAAAGTCAGGCGGAAGCCAGGACTGCTTCCACCGGTCGGCGCGGCGAGAACGGCAAGGTGGGTCCGTAGCCGAAGCGCATCACGATGTCAGGCCTGCGGCCGGGCATCCCGACGAGGCTCGCGAGTTGGGGCCGCAGGGCGGCGACTTCGACGGGCTGGTTGATGAAGGCGTGCTTGAGGCCGAGCGCCGTCGCGCGCAACGCGAAGCGCTGGCAGGCGCGTCCCGCGCGCATCCAGTGATCCTTATCATCGCGCTCGGCCACGAAGATCGCGACCCCCGCCGAAGAACGCAACTGTCGGGCGTATTTGTCGTTCTCCGCCGTAACGCGGAAAAGCAGATCGAACATGAGGCCGCCGAGCCAAGCCGGCGCGGTCGGATTGCTGCTCGCCGCGCTGAAGAGACCATCGCCGGCTTCGAGCGCTTGGCGGGGATTGAAGCGCAGCCAGTCCTTCAGCTCACGCACGAAGGTGGGATCGCCCATCTGTGCACTGTTGCCGGCGACGACTAGGTCGAGCACTCGCTCAACTTGCTGCCGGTCGGTTACCAGGATCAAATCGACGCCCGGGACGCGCGCGGCGGCTGCGAGGGCCTCCAGATCGGCACGGGCGACCGATTGCCCATCGTAATCCGCGCGCGTCGATTGACGCTCGGGGATCGCCTCGAAGAGGGCAGAGCGTTCAGCGGGCCCGGCGCCAAGCTCGAAGACCACCGAACCGTTGCCGGTCAGATCGAACCGCAGTTCGCCGCCGCGACCGCGCGCGGCGGCGGCGATAGCGAGGTTCTCGACGGCGCAGCCGAGGCTGGCGAAGAGATGATGGTCATCGGGATCCACGACGGGCGTGCGCCGCGCGAAATCCGGGAGAATTGCTATGCGATTTTTCAGCAATGCCGAAGCGCCAAGGCGGGGTGTTATGGCCGTTCGCGGCCAGTGTCGCATAGCGGACGAAGTCTTCGAGTTCCGGATGTTCGGAGAGTCTCGCTCGCGCCGCGGCGACCGCAGCGGCGTAGTCCGTCATCGAACCGGTAGTTGAGAAGCTGAACGCCGCCCCACCGACACCAGCTAGCGCTAACGCAGCGCCTCCGAACATGAGTTCCCGTCTTTTCATCGCATTCGCTGGCCGCTCTCAAAAACCGAGGGTCAAATGCAGAAGTTTTACTGTGGGGGGCATTGATGTGGGTCAAAATGCATGAGGTCCCGAATCCAGGTCTTCGCCGATCCCGTCCTCGCTCGATCAGGCCGGGGCGAGCGATGCCATCAAGCCCCAGCGTGATCCAGATCAAGGCGGGCGACGGCATCAATTGGAATGAATTCACCTGTTGTGCACGGGTTCTTCGGAAGAAGCAGTTAGGAGAGCAATCGATGGCGATGAACCGTTGAAAGCCGTCATTGTCTACTTCACCGTCTCAGGTCACACGCAGGCCGCGGCGCAATCCGTCGCCGCAGCACTGGGTGCCGACTTCGAGCGGATCGAGGCAACAGAGCCGCTGCCGAGCAGCATGTTCGCCCTGCTCGCCGTCGGCGGCTTCGCCGCCACGACGAAGCGCACATGGGCCGCCAGGCCTGCGTCCCGCAAGCTTGGCCATTACGATCTCGTCATCATCGGCACGCCGATTTGGGCTTGGTCGCTCAATCCGGTCGTCCGCGGCTGGCTGCAAGCGAACCCCCTCCCGGCCGAAATGCCCTATGCGGCATTTTCAACGGTAGGCGGTACCACAGGTTCTGGCGCCTTCGATGACATGGCCGCCATCGTCGGTCGCACGCCTGTCGCGACAATGACGATCTCTGACGCCGATCGGAAGTCCGGCGGGGATGTGCGCCTCATCGAACGCTTCGTCGCGGACGTTCGGGCAGTGGGCGCGCGCCGGGTCGCTTCGTCGCCGGTATATGGCGGCAACGGGGTCACCGGTTGAATGAGATCGCTGGAATTCTGTGCGTCCTCTCACTTCTGTGCGGCAGCTCGACGTCGTTCGACACACGTCTCGCGCCGCCCTCCTGCTGCTGCTTCCTAAATTCCTGGGAACGGCGTCGCACCCTATGTCGTGTAGACCAGCGCCAACCCGGTTAGGCTGGTTAGGCTGACTCTAACCCATTGCCAATTCACATGAAAAACCGTTCGCAAGGGATCATCGGGATCGCCGATCGGCGAGCACTAGATCGACTTTGGCACTTCCTTGTCTAGCCGGCCGTCTCAAGAAATCGATCAACGAAGTCGGCGAGGGCGTTCCAGTCAGTGAATTCGTGATCGCGCTCAAGGCTCTGATCGCTGCTGCGTTTCATGACGACGAATTTGACGAACTGCTCCTGGAAGTAATCGTACTTGGTGAAGCGCAAAGCACCCCCGAGAAGGAGGGTCATGCGTGGTTGCCACCCTGTCACGGACACGAAGCGATCCACGTAGTTTTGCGCTTCCGTCTTTTGGTCTTCCAGCGCCGCCGACAGACTGACGGATATGAGGGCTGAAGGCTTAGTGTTCAGCAGTTCGTGATGGGCAAACACGAAGTTCGTGACGATTTCCTGGTGGTGCTCCTGGTGGACCGACGCGGCAATGACGAACGCGTCGAAAGGTCCGAGCTTCAAATCGGATGCGAGCGCTGCGCTATCTTGCAGCTCGACCTGGTGCCCGCGCTCGCGAACATGCGTTGCCGTCCACGCGGCAATTTTCCGGGTCTGCCCTTCGGTCGTTCCATAGACAATCAGGACGTTCACGATTTCCCTCCGACAACAGCGCCCACGTCGGTTGCCAAGAGGGGCCTGGCGCGGGCTAATGTGTCCAGGGTGGCGGGCTTCGCCGCTTGCGATTTCTGTCTCTTCTTCGCGGCTACGATGAGTCAGAAATCCTCCCTTCCTCGTTAAGCCAATTATGTCTCACAGGGGCGATGTCAAGTTGTTTGAGACAAGTCATGCGAAGCGTTGCAGACTGCCCGGTGATCGGAAGCCCTGCATCACCCGCTCCCGTTTTCGGCGGTGTGTTCGGCTTGGCCGGGACCATGACCGCTCAGCCAAAACCTCCAGGCAAAAGCGCGGGGTATCGGTGGTTGTGGGCTTATGATGCTTGTGCTTTGCTGACTTTGAAGTTCCACAGGATGGGAAGCGAGGTCGTTTCCGGCGGCTTTCTCGTGTTCAGCATCGGCGAGGGCGTCACAATGTCCGGAACGGCGGCGGGCGCGAACACGAGCGTCCCTTCGTTCGGCGCTGGCGTCGCGCTATGGGCGACGGCGCTCCTGCTCATCAGCATACCAAAGCAATTCCCGAGCCGGGTTCGGGGTCGGCATCGTCGCAGGCAGCCTTGTTCTTGATCACCGCTGCGGGGATTTTCTGGGCGAGCAAGTGTCGCCCACCACGTCGCCGCTGCCGTTCTTCGCTATCCCTTCAGGTCGTCCCTTTCGTCGGATGGATTCGGGCGCTGCTGCAACAACGCCGACATGAGTGGAACGTCACGTCGACATTGCGCCACCCGGACTCGTGACGCCGCCTCAAAGGTCGGCGTAGGGGTCGATCCTTCGTCTATCTCTTGGGTCGAAGAAGGGTGGTGGGGAGCCGACCTTCAGGCCAGACGCATTGCATCGCCAATGCAACAATCAGATAATCTTCGCCTTGCGCCGAGCTGATGAAGTGGAGCGGCTGTGAGTGCGTCCCTTTACGAGCCGGTGAACGTCTACAAACCTCAGGGACCCGGTATTGGCGTCGTTGACGGTCCGTTTGAGTATCTGACCGTAGCAGGAATAAAACTTCCGCTGCCATTCACCACTCGGATGACGGTGGTGCGCCTATCGAACGGCGATCTATTCCTTCATTCGCCCATCACGTTTGCTTCGACGCTGGCCGAAGAGTTACGGAACTTGGGCAGAATTCGCCACCTCGTGTCACCCAACCAGTTTCACTACGCTCATATCGGTGAGTGGTCGAAGGCTTTCCCTGAGGCAACAACATGGGCATCACCCAGAGTCCGCCAAAGAGCACGCGCACGGCACGCGGATGTGACGTTCGCACGAGATTTGGAAGCCGATCCGCCTGAGGAGTGGCGGCGGGACATGGACCAGACACTGTTTCCCGGCGGCTACTTCAAAGAGTTCCTATTTTTCCACCAAGCTTCAAAGACGCTGATTCTTACAGACACGATCATCAATCTCGAATTGGACATGATCGATGAGCCTTGGCGCACGGTGACCAAGCTGACTCGGATGGCTTACCCGCACGGGCGGACCTTCTTTGGCATGCGGCTGCCAATTCTCCTGCATCGGCGGAAAGCCCAGGCAGTGATAAGCAAACTCCAGTCGTGGCAACCGCGGCGGGTAATTCTCAGTCACGGCCGCTGCTTTGATGCAAATGAAGACGAGATTGTCCGTAGAATATTCGGAAAGTCGGCTTGGTGACGCAGTGCTTTGGGGGAAGCCAAATGCCATTTCGGGTCAATTCAAGCGGCCGCGCACGGCGGCTCTGGAGAAGCGCCAGGAAGGTCTGGAATTGGCGCACCTTTCCGGTCCACGCTTTCAGAGATCGGAAACGCGGAAACTAGCATCGGAGGGTGGCTCCTGGCCTTCCCCAGGATGTCGCGATCGGTTTGAGGTACATCAAGGCGCCCCGGACTCCAGCGAATAGGATGGCACAAAGTGGATTTCGAGAATGGCGGTCATGGTCGGGATATTGGCGGTCTCCATCGTTGTGCTGGCCGCCGGCGGACTGGTTTTCCTGTTCTACAACAATGAGATCAGCCGCGCGCGTGCCGCGGTCGAGAGCGGAGCCAAGGTTGCGAAAACCGCCGCCGGGCCGATCGAATACGCTGATAGGGGCGATGGCATTCCGTTCCTTTCTATCCACGGTGCGGGTGGCGGATGGGATCAGGGCTTGGCCAACGTTGCCGATCTCGTCGGGGACGGCTTTCGGGTCATCGCCCCGTCGCGTTTCGGCTATCTGGGGACACCAATCCCCTCCGTTGCTTCGCCCGCCGCTCAGGCCGACGCGCATGCGGCGCTGCTCTCCTCACTTGACGTCGACAAGGTCATCGTTGTCGGCATCTCGGCTGGCGCGCGCTCGACAATCGAACTCGCTCTTCGCCATCCGGATAAGGTGGCGGCGCTCATTCTGATCGTCCCTGGAACATACGCGCCCGAGAGCCCTGTCATGGTCGAGGGCAGTCGTGGCAGCGCGTTTGTCTTCTGGCTGGTCAATGCCGGAGCTGACTTCGCCTGGTGGGCGACCGAGAAGATTGCTCCGTCGGCTCTCATCCGTTTCATCGGCGTGCCGCCGGAATTGGTCGATGCAGCCTCGGAAGAAGAGCGGAATCGGGTGATGACCATCATTCGCAGCATCGAACCGCTTTCGCGGCGCTTCCCCGGCATCAACATCGACAGTACGTCCGATCTCCAACGCCTGCCTCTCGAAATGATCGCCACGCCAACTTTGGTCATGTCGGCCCGAGATGATCTGTTCAACACGCTGCCCGCGGCCGAGTTCGCAGCGAGCACGATTCCAAACGCAAAGTTGGTCGTCTACCACACTGGCGGGCATCTCCTTGTGGGGCACGAGGAGGACGCAAGGGAGGTGGTCGGCGACTTTCTTGCCCAGGCCAGGGTGGCGCCGTCGTCTAAACCTCCCCTGGCCGCGTCAGCCCGGCCATAGCCGCCGCGATAGGGCTGGTTGCCGGACGAGCAGGCGAGCCGCTCGAGCCGATTCTCAGTAATCAGGGCGGTGCATTGGGCGAGGGATAGTTCTCGAATTATCATGGCGGGACTCCTCATCGAAGTCTCACAATGCGCGCGTCACAGGCTACCGTCGTTGTCTCAGATCAATGTCGCTCGGCGATAGCTCCAAAGCAAATGTCGCTTCGCAGCGTCAACTTAAGCGACCTGGCCCGCCGTCCAACCGATCATCTGGAAGCGTCGTCGTCGTCCAAGCTCCACATCATTCAGTGTGGGGACCGCGCAATCCTTTCCAGGCGATCGAATACAGACGCCGCCGGCAGTTCCTCCCCCTCAAGTTCGGGTGGAACTTTCCAGCCGGGATCGACGCCTTCCATGTTCGGAAGCTCGTGGGCGATGCCCTTGTGGCAGTCGATGCAAGTGGCCTCGCCAGACAGGAGGTAGCGCGTGTGGATCGAGGCCGCGCGCTCGGTCTGTTTGGACAGGTCCATCGCCACCGAGGAATGGCAGTTGCGAAGAACCTGCGCGCAGGCGATGCCGCTGTGCCGTGCCAATCGGCAGCTTCGCCCATTCCAAGATTGCGGGTCCCTGATATATTACTCTGACCATCTCGTTCGCAGGATCCGTTTTGCGCATATGCAG
>NZ_JBVVPW010000012.1:0-218448 GCF_055811385.1 Mesorhizobium sp. WSM4849 | reverse complement strand
ACGGGGGCTGCGCGGCGGACACGCCAACGTCACCGCTGAATGCCACGCCATTTTTGCAGAACTTGACGCACACAACTGCTGACGGTGGTGGTCGAAAGTCACGCAGCCCCTCCTTTCAAGACGTTGAGTTATGGAAACTGGCTACACCAGGGGCAGGGCCGATGGCAAGCGGCACCGCCAATAGGGCTTCAGACAAGCGGTAGCGCCGATCTCCGGAGCAGGCACTGTCGGCGAAGCTGCCGATCTCCCCCCTTGCGGGGGAGATCGGATGTCGCTTCGGCTTCGCCAATCATCAACGCTGGAACGTGGTGAGCAGCGCAAATTTGAAGCAATTGCCTGCCCTACCGTCCCGGCCTGCCCGTCTTACCCGGCCGGCGCTTTTCACGGCGGGCATCGGCTGGATCTTCGTAGGAACCGATGCCGGCACGTTCGCGCTTGACTGGCTTGTCGCCCTCAACAGGCTTTTCGGTCCGGCGCACGGTCATCTCGTCGAGCGAGTTCTTCTTGAACAGCGGCTTGGTCGAGTCGCCGGGGATGCCGAAATCGGAGCCGTGCGCCTCTTCGGCCGACTGTTTCTTGAACAGCGAGCGCGACACCGCCCCGGCGGGCGTCGGCATGTCGGAGCCCGGACCCATCGCATCGAGCGAAGGCTTGGCGAATAGCGGCTTCTTGACCGGCACGGCGCCGTCTGCGCCCATCTCGTCGAGCGCGGGCTTGCGGAAGAGACCCTTGCCGTCATCGTCGACCGTGCGGTGAATGGCGCGGCCCTTGTTGTGCTTGCCCTTCTCGCGGCCCGAAACCGGGCTTTCCATATCGGCATATTTGGCCAGCGGATCGTCGGAGATGGACAGTTCCATCTCGCGCAGCCGCTTGATCTCGTCGCGGATGCGGGCCGCCTTTTCGAAGTCGAGATTGGCGGCGGCGTCGCGCATCTGCTTGTCCATCGCGTCGAGATGGGCTTTCAGATTGTTGCCCATCATGGCGCCGGCGCTGTCGGTGAACTGCGAGATGTCGGCGCGGACATGATCCTTCTCGTAGACCGAGTCCAGGATGTCGGAGATGCGCGACTTGACCGATTCCGGCGTGATGCCGTTGGCCGCGTTCCACTCCATCTGCTTTTCGCGACGGCGGTTGGTCTCGGCCATCGCCCGCTCCATCGAGCCGGTGACCTGGTCGGCGTAGAGGATGACCTTGCCGTCGACGTTTCTGGCGGCGCGGCCGATGGTCTGGATCAGCGAAGTTTCGGAGCGCAGGAAGCCCTCCTTGTCGGCATCGAGAATGGCAACGAAGCCGCATTCGGGAATGTCGAGACCTTCGCGCAAAAGGTTGATGCC
Organism: Mesorhizobium sp. WSM4849; assembly: GCF_055811385.1. NCBI lineage: Bacteria > Pseudomonadati > Pseudomonadota > Alphaproteobacteria > Hyphomicrobiales > Phyllobacteriaceae > Mesorhizobium > Mesorhizobium sp. WSM4849. The sequence goes on along the minus strand of NZ_JBVVPW010000012.1, from coordinate 217,114 downwards.
GACCAGCACGTCGAAGGCGCCGAGGCGCAGGTCACGCAGGATCTCGATGCGCTCCAGCGTGTCGATGTCGGAGTGCATGTAGCGGACGCGAATGCCCTGCTCGTGCAAATATTCGGTCAGGTCCTCGGCCATGCGCTTGGTCAGCACGGTGACCAGCGTACGGTAGCCGGCCTTGGTGGTTTCGCGGATTTCGCCGACGACATCATCGACCTGGGTCTTGGCCGGGCGCACCTCGACCGGCGGATCGATCAGGCCGGTCGGGCGGATGACCTGCTCGGCAAAGACGCCGCCGGACTGCTCCATCTCCCAGGCGCCAGGCGTCGCTGAAACCGCGACGGAGAGCGGGCGCATGGCGTCCCATTCCTCGAAGCGCAACGGCCGGTTGTCCATGCAGGACGGCAGACGGAAGCCGTACTCGGCCAGCGTCGCCTTGCGGCGAAAGTCGCCGCGATACATGCCGCCGATCTGCGGTATGGTGACATGGCTTTCGTCGATGAAGACCAGCGCGTTGTCGGGGATGTACTCGAACAAGGTCGGCGGCGGATCGCCCGGCTGGCGGCCGGTGAGATAGCGCGAATAGTTCTCGATGCCAGCACAGGAACCGGTCGCCTCAAGCATCTCCAGATCAAAGCGGGTGCGCTGCTCCAGCCGCTGCGCCTCGAGCAGGCGTCCTGCCCGTTCGAGTTCGACCAGTCGGTGCTTGAGCTCTTCCTTGATCGACTTGATGGCCTGGTTCAACGTCGGGCGCGGCGTCACATAGTGCGAATTGGCGTAGATCTTGACGCTCTTCAGCTCGCCGGTCTTCTGGCCGGTCAGTGGGTCGAACTCGGTGATCGCCTCGATCTCGTCGCCGAACAGCGAAATGCGCCAGGCGCGGTCTTCCAAGTGGGCAGGGAATATCTCGATCGTGTCGCCGCGCACGCGGAATGAGCCGCGCACGAAATTGATATCCTGCCGCTTGTATTGCTGGGCGACGAGATCGGCGAGCAGCGCGCGCTGGTCGAGCCGATCACCGATCTGCATCTGGAAGGTCATCGCCGTGTAGGTCTCGACCGAGCCGATACCGTAGATGCAGGACACCGAGGCGACGATGATGACGTCGTCGCGCTCCAGCAGCGAGCGCGTCGCCGAATGGCGCATGCGGTCGATCTGCTCGTTGATCGAGGATTCCTTTTCGATGAAGGTATCCGTCCGGGGCACATAGGCTTCCGGCTGGTAATAGTCGTAGTAGGAGACGAAATACTCGACGGCGTTTTCCGGGAAGAATTTCTTGAACTCGGAATAGAGCTGCGCAGCCAGCGTCTTGTTGGGGGCGAGGATCAAAGCAGGGCGCTGCGTCTCCTCGATCACCTTGGCCATGGTGAAGGTTTTTCCCGAGCCGGTGACGCCGAGCAGCACCTGGGTGCGGTCGTTGTCGTTGACGCCTTCCACCAGATCCTTGATCGCCGTCGGCTGGTCGCCGGCCGGCTCGAAATCCGACACCATCGTGATGACGATGCCGCCTTCGGACTTTTCAGGCCGGGCAGGGCGGTGCGGCGTCCACAGCACGCCGTCTTTGTGCAGCGGGTTGCCGGATTCGATCAGCGCCGACAGCGCCGCAACGGTGGCGGTGACGCCGCCGGAGGCCATGGTCTCGGCTTCCTCCAGCGAAACATCGAGGCCGGCAACTGGATTGAGACCGGCTGCGGTGCGCTCCCGCGCCGACGCCGCGCCGCCCATTGAGGTGCCCCGCGCCGTGCGGCCGGGGGAGGAGGAGCGTTCGGGGATCTTCTTTTGCTTGGCGCCTTCTCTCCCCCTCGAGGGGAGGGCGGCGGCGGAGCCGCCGGGTGGGGTCGGTGCGGCAGCGCTCGGCGATGCCTTATGTTGAGCGCTTCCTTTGCCGACCCCCTCTCTCGCCTTCGGCGACATCTCCCCCTCAAGGGGGGAGACTTGGCGCCCTTCCTTTTCGGCTTCCTGCTCGATCTGCTCGGCCCAATCGGCGATCGAGCCGGTCAGCGGCGCGCCTGAAAACTCGGTCTGCGGCGTCTCGGCAAAACCGCCCTTGTGCAGCGGCTCCGACGCATCGAGGAAATCGGTCAACGGGCTGCGCCGCTTGGGCGGCGAAGCACGATCATCACGCGCCGGCGGCGGCGTTTTTTTATCAGAAAGTTTGGCCATGCCCCGAATATGGGAGGTATCGGCCAAAATGGAAAGAGCGGAGTGACGAGGGGCGCGAGAGGAAACCAAACTCCTGACACAAGGGTGTCAGGAGCGATGTCGAAACCGCGCTCAGTTGAACCACAGCGCAAATGTCAAAAACCCGGCGCCGCCGAACTGGCGCTGGATCTGGTCGAACTCTTCGCTGGTGAGGATCTTTCCGCTCTCGAGATAGGGCGCGATAGCCGGGCCGGTGATCGATAGCACCAGGTCGAAGGGCTTTGGTTCGTCAAAGAAGCGCTTCATATTGATGCCTTTGTCGGCGAAGCGGAAATGCGGCAGCAAGATGCGGCCTTCGAGCAGGTCCTCGGCCATATCAAGCGCGGCGTGCCAGGCTTGGACCTGCTCCTCGCCGACTTCCAGGCCGGTGAGCGGGCTGGCGCCTTTCTGTTGCGGGCCAGGCAGCCATTCGCGGTCGTTGTCGGTCTCGGCGCGGATCGCCTTCCAGTCTTCGCGGGACAGCCGGATCATTTCCATGAGATGGCGGCGCGCCGCCTGCCGCCGCTCCGGTTCGACCACCGGCCAGTTGACCAGATGGACCAGCGAGATGAAATCGGCGATGCGCCATTCGGACGACAACATGCCGCCGCTCATGCCGCCGTCCAGCGGAACGAGCGTGTCCTGCAGAGGCAGTTTGGCGCGCGGGAACAGCATGTGGAACGAACCGTCGAAGGCGTTCCTGAAATCATGGGCGAGCCAGAAATCGGCCTGCGCCATCAGGAATTCGGCATAGCCCTGCAGCCAGTAGCCATCGGCGCGGTCGAAGCGGAAGGTGAGGGCGGGTGCGGCCGGGTCTGGCGCGCCGCCGCGTGACAGCGATGCCATGATCGCGGCGGCGCTTTCGTCCGGCGCGATCTGGCCATCCTCGTTGAGGTCGATGCCGAGACGTGTGAGGTCGACCTCCATGCCGATGTCGGCATCGGCAGGCACGGATCCAAGCGTGGCGGCGGACTTTTCCAACCGATCGCGGAAGGCGACCAGGATGGCGCGGAAGTCGTCGTAGGTCAGCGGCTCGGGATTGGGATTATCCGGCACCGGCAGCCGCATCAGCGGCAGTATGAATGATTGCGGGCTTTCGAAACCGTGCCGGTGCAGGCCGCCGGCCAGGATCTCCAGCGCGGTGAAGAATTGGCCGGCGCCCGCGGCGTAGGCCGACGCGGGATCAGTGGGCGCAGCGGCTTCCAACGCGGTAAGCGTGCTGTCGCGGTCGGCTACGGTTTTTGCCTCGAACAGGGCGGCCGGTTCGGGGGCTGCGGCACCGGCAGAAGCAACCGGCAGCAGCAGAATAAGGGCGGATGCCAGCAGGCTCGAAAATCGCGTCATCTTGGTCCTCCGGTATGCTGTTCGGCGGCAAGCATACACGCAAGTCGCGTGCCGCGCCTTGTCCGCACGATTCCGAACAGAGGCGCTTCGCTATATCGGGCGCATCGTCTACCGTAGCAGTTCATTCCGGTACAGGCTGCGCGTGTCGAACTATCCGCTTTCCTACAAATTGTCTTGGCTGCCGCGTTTCCTGAAGCCGACGCTCGGCGGCGACGCTCGTGGTTTTGCACCGGCGGCAGGAACGATGATCGAGCCGCCGCCTGAGCGGACGGCGCGGCTCGCCTTTGTCGGCGATATCTCGGCGGTGGCCAATCGCAGTGCGCCGCAATGCGACCCGGCGATCGCCACGTTGCTCGGCTCCGCCGATCTGGTGGTCGGCAATTGCGAAAGCCCGGTGGTGGAGCGACCGAGCGCGGCGATGGGCACGAAGCTTGGCACCCGTCACGCCATGACCGAGCGGTTTCTTGCCGAGACGCTGGCGGCCGTCGGCATCTCGCGCGAGAAACTGGTGCTGTCGCTCGCCAACAATCATGTGCTCGATCAAGGCGTCGAGGGTTTCGACGAGACCGTGGCGGCGCTGAATCGTCTCGGCATCCGCAGCGTCGGTACCGCCGCCGGCGATCCGGTCGAACGCCTTGCGGTCGGGCCGCTGACAATAGGCTTCGCCGCTTTCACGCTGTGGCGCAATGCCGGCGCGGCTGCGTTCGCGGGCCGTGTGTCGATGCAAGGCGACCCGGCACGATGGCCGCGCGGCGCCGCCGTCGACCTCACCTGTGCCGTGCCACACTGGGATTGGGAATTCCGGCATTTTCCACAGGCTGAAACGCGGGCACTGGCACGGTATTTGGCCGCGCAAGGCGTCGGGCTGATCGCTGGCCATCATGCCCATGTCGTGCAGCCGGTGGAACGGATCGGCAAGGCGCTCGTCGCCTATGGGCTCGGCGATTTTCTTGGCACCGCCTTGGCGCGACAGCCATGGCCCGGCCGCATCGGCGGCATCCTGACCGCCGATGTCAGCGCTGATGCCGACACGCGTGGCGCCATTGCCGCCTACCGGCTGCATCCCTTCATGCGGCTGCGCGCCGGCGATCATGAGCGGCTGGTTCCCTTTGAGGCGCTGGAGGGCGCATTAAGGCAAAACGTTACGGACCGTTTCGTTGCGGTTTTTGGTAACGGGAATTGATGGCCACAGTTGACTGATGGCTCAGATAAATCGTGTGGGCTCACCACCATCCCAACGCTGTAGTCGCGCGACTTTTCGCAAGATCGGCTATTGTCCGAGCTGGGTGTTCGGTCTTTCGACGGTGGGATGGCGATGGAAGCAGCGGATTTCATGCCTGATGATACTGACATCGCCGGCATCAAGAGCAATCTCGCGGCCTACGAGGCCGAAAGGGCTTCGGCCTACTGGCAAGTCCGCTGGCGGGTGCCGCTGTTCGTCGGCCTGGTGCTGGTGTTCGTGGCGCTGGTGGCCTGGCTTTTCAACATGATTGCCGATCCACACGAGCAATGGTTCTCGACTCCGCATGTGTTCCTCTATGTCATCGGGTTCGTGGCGGCGATCCTGCTCTATTTCCAGGCGATCAAGCCGACGAGCACATTGCAGCAATCGTTCCGCAAGACGCTGCTGCCGATCATCTTCGGTTTCATCGAGGACATGCGCTACCAGCATGATGTGACGCCGAATTCGTTCGATCGGCTGCCGCGCGAGACGATCGGCACTTTCAACACCAAGCGCTTCGACGACATCGTATCCGGCCGCTACGAGGGATTTCCGTTCGAGCTTTACGAAGCGGATCTCCGGCAAGGCACGGGCAAGAGCGGCACGATAGCATTCAAGGGGATCGTCGTTGCCTTCGAGACGATCGTGCCGTTCCCCGGCATATTGGTGGCCGCCCGCCGGACTGACATGGCCGTCGGGTTCTTCCGCGGCATGTTCGCCAGCAGGATGCAAGAATTGTCATGCGGCGTGCCCGAGCTCGATGCCGCCTACGACTTCCGCACCGACAATGTCGAGGCGGCGCAGCCGCTGGTGAGCGGCAGGCTGGCGCAGGCACTCACATGGCTCAGCGAGACATGGCCCGATGATCCAGCGCGGGTTGCGCTCAATGGTAGCGATGGTTTTCTACTGTTGCCGCAGACGAAGGATTTTTTCGAGCTGCCTGATATCTCGGTGCCGCTCGACTACGCCAAGCATGTCGCGCCGATGATATCAGACATCGGCGCGATGCTGGCGACGGCTGCGCTGGTGCGCAAGATCGGTGCAAAGGACGAGGCAGCGGGTTAGCCGCCGGGCATCTTGGCCGCCAGCCAATTCGCCGACCGCTTGGCCATGCCGATGGTCGCGGATGCGGCGCGGCCAAGGTCTGTCTTGACGACGCCGTAGCCGTTCTTTGTGCGATACAGCACCGGGCGTCCGCTATCGACCACAGAGTCATAGGCAACCGGTGTGGCAGCTTCTGTTTCCGTCGCCGTTGCCTGCGATCCGACAGCAACGTTGGGCCGATGGCTCAATTCCAAGGGGAGCGGGTCGGTGCCTGTCTGCGCTGCCGTCGTCAACGCGGGCATTGAGGCCGTCGCGGCAAGCTGCGATGACGGCGTTTGCGTCGTGCGACATATGCCCGAGATCAGCGGGTAGTTGAAATTGCGCGCGTGCAACGTCTGGCTTTTCATGGCCGCTTCGCAATCGGCGATGGTCGACCACTTGGCCGGCGTCTCGCCAATATATTCGCAAAGCCTGGCATCGCAGTCGCAGCCGACGATGGTCATGGCGACAAGGGCGGTCTTGATCACGGTCTTGTCCCTTCGAGTTGCTTGAAAAATACCGCCGGGGTTCTTCGCGTGACCGAACAGGATGCGCGACGCTCAGGCATCGTCAATCACCGTGGAACAAGGCGGGATTTGGCCGCGATTATGGAATGAGCGTGAAGGGTACGCCACGGAACCTTTCACCATTGCTGACTGTGGCCGAAAGGTCTCACCAATCGTAGATGTGTTCGACTTGACGTCTGCTGCAAAGCTTCTGAATCAACGTCAGGAAGTTTCCGTCCGGGGCGATCGTAGTCGATCCGATGCGCGTGAGCCTGGCGGTCAAATCGCGAGAGAAGCCCAAACGACAGTCGGCGCCGGGATTTCTCCCGGCGCCTCCCTGTCAGATCAGGACACGGTCGCGGCAGCAACTTCCGTAAAGACGTCGCGCCATGCCGGCCTTGATGTTGACGGTCCTGCCAGTCACCGCCCGAGGGCAGCGTCCGTTCGGGACCTCGCCAGTTCCACCCTTGCGAGCTTCGTCCAGCGCGCCATCGAAGGTTTTTGCCGTCCTTCATGGCAGCATCGGTCCGCCGTAGGCGTTCGCACGCTTTCCGCGGCCCCGTAGGTCTCGGCATCCCTCCTCAAATCAGGCAAGCCTGCTTTCGTTCGGGGCCGTACGGGCCTCAGGAAATCCGCCGTTTCGCTTTGCCTTTCGACTTGGCGATCGGTAGCCGCCTGAGATGGGTTTAACATACGGGGGATAAGCGTTTGGCGAAACAGCCACGAGCCTGTGGATAGCGGGATTATCGGGGACTGAACTCGGCGGCCGAGCGTTTTTTTTCGACGAGATGCAGGGGCGGATCACGCCCTCATCTGCGGCGAGCAGCAAGATCGAACATTCGGCCCTTGCCCCACAGAGCGGCGCGGGCTTCAATGCCGGCAAAGGATTTTAGGACAGCAGTGTCGTTGCCGTCCTTTGGGGAGGGCGTTCTTGAAGGTCGGGGTGGTTCTCAATCCGATTGCCGGTGGCGGCCGGCTCAAACGGCATTGGCCGGAGGTCAGTGCTTCGCTCAGGAAATATTTCGGCGATTTCGAGCTGCGCGAAACGCAGGCGACCGGCGATGCCGAACGGCTGGCGCTCGTCCTTGCCGCCAGCGGCTTCGACCTGGTGATCGCGGCGGGCGGCGACGGCACCGCCAGCGAAGTGGCCGACGGGCTGCTGCAGGCGTTTGCAGAAAGCGGCCGGACGGCCGAGCTTGGCCTGCTGCCTTGCGGCGCCGGCATCGATTTCGCCCGCGGGCTCGGTCTTTCGGACGAGGTCGACTTGACGCTGAAGCGCATCGCCGAGGCCAAGGCTCGCAGGGTCGATGCGGGCCGCATCTCCTATGTAGATGACCATGGCGCGCTGGCCAGCCGTCATTTCATCAACATTGCCAGCCTCGGTCTTTCGGGCGCTACCGACCGGGCGGTCAACGCCGACAAGCGCAAGGGCAAGGTGTCGGCCAAGGCGCTGTTCTACTGGCGCACCGTGTGGGAATTCATGCGCTACCGGTTCCAGGACGTTGTGATCACCGTCGACGACGGCGTCCCGGTCGAGGCGCGCGTGGCGCTGGTGGCGGTGGCCAACGGAAAGTTCTTCGGCGGCGGCATGATGATCGCGCCGGATGCCGAACTGGACGACGGGCAGTTCGACATCGTCATCCTGCGGGCGGCGGGCAAGTTGAAACTGATCTGGGATATCCGTCTGCTCTATGGCGGGCGGCATCGCAACCATCCGGCGATCACCATTTTGCGCGGCAAGAAAGTGGTTGTCGAACCGTTGGGCGATGTCCAGAAGAACGGCGCGCTGGTCGACGTAGACGGTGAATCGCCGGGGCGCATACCGGCGACCTTCGAGATCCTGCCGGGCGCGCTTACGCTGAGGTATTGAATCAACGCGCTGAGAGACTGATTCAGGTCGTTACGGGCGTGATTTCGGCGATCCAGTCAATGTACTGAAATCGCGTGACAATTACCTGATGTCAGACGTCGACCTTGGCGGGGAAACCAGGCGCACGAAGGTCGGTCCCGACCGCATCTTCCAGAAGCTTGACGATCATGGTCGACCAGGCGCTGCCGCCATAGGTGTTCTTGCCTTGTTCGAATATGGCGTTGACGCGCGAGGCAAGCTCGAGCGGCACGCCGAATTTCTCGGCCATGTCCAGTGCGAAGCCCAGGTCCTTCAATGCGAGGTCCATGGTGAAACCGATATCGTAGGAGCCGTTCAGCACCAGCTGACTCTCGGTCTCGTGGACGAAGCTGTTGCCGGACGAGGCTGATATGGCGTGGTAGGACTGGGCAAGATCCAGCCCGCCCTTCCTGGCCAGCATGAGCGCTTCGCCGGCGGCGACGAGATGGATGAAGGCCAGCATGTTGGTGATGACCTTGATCACCGCCGCCGAACCGATCGGCCCCATCAGGAAAGACCTTGCGCACATCGCGTCGATGGCCGGACGGTGGCGCTTATAGAGTGCCGGATCGCCGCCGACCAGTGCGGTGATCTTGCCGACGGCCGCCAGATGCACGCCGCCAGTAACTGGACATTCGAGCGTCTCGACGCCGCTTGCCGAAGCCAGGAATGCAAGGCGCACAATCTCGTCTTGGCCATTGGTCGACATCTCGATCCAGCTTCCGCCCTTGGGCAGGCCTTCGAGCAATCCGCCGGGACCGGCCAGCACCGCCTCGCTGATATCAGGCGACGGCAGGCATGTGATGGCGTTGCCGGCCAGGGCGGCCGCCTCGGCTGGGCTCTTTGCGGCGGTCGCGCCGAGCGTCAAAAGGCGCTCGACAGCCGCGGGATCGCGGTCGAAGACGGTGATGGTGAAACCATTGCGGATCAGGCTGGCGACGAGGTGAGCGCCGAGATGGCCAAGGCCGATGAAGGCGTACCGCTCGCGCGCGCTCACGGCATCAACGGCGTCTGCATCATCTGCAGATGCAGGTCCGTACCGGTCCAGGGATGCGCCTCGCAGACGGCTTCGTCGAGCTCGACACCAAGGCCCGGTTCCTTCGACGGAATGACGTTGCCGTCCTGCCACTCGATCTTCTTCTTCAGCAGCTTTTCGTGAAAACCGTCCCACTGCTTCAGCGATTCCAGGATGAGGAAGTTGGGCAAGGTCACGGCTAGCTGGATGTTGGCCGCACCGACGATCGGCCCGCAATAGCAGTGCGGTGCGATCTGGATGTGATAGGCCTCGGCCATGGCGGCGATCTTCTTGGTTTCGAGAATGCCGCCGGAGCGGCCGAGGTCAGGTTGCAAAATGGTCGCCGCGCGGTTCTCGATAACACGGGCGAATTCGAACTTGGTCGTCAGCCGTTCGCCGGTGGCGATCGGGATCGGCGTGCCGCGCGCCACCTGTGCCATCACTTCCGGCATGTCGGGCGGCACCGGTTCCTCGAACCACAGCGGGTCGTAAGGTTCGATGGCGCGGGCCATGCGCAGCGCGCCCGATGCGGTGAACTGGCCATGCGTGCCGAACAGGATGTCGGCCCTTGTGCCGACCGCCTCGCGTATCGCCTTGATCATGCGGGCGGAGAGATCGATGTCGACGAGACGCGGCTGGTGACCGTCAAAGGCGGTGTAGGGGCCGGCCGGATCGAGCTTGACGGCATTAAAACCCTGCTCGACATATTCGAGCGCGCATTCGGCCGCCAGATCGGGATCGTTGTAGACGTTCTTGCCGCGCGCATCCTCCGAGTGGACGCTGCCGCTGTGCGGATAGAGGTAGGTATAGGAACGCAGCGTTTCGTGCACCTGCCCGCCGAGCAGCTTGTAGACCGGCTTGTCGGCCTCCTTGCCGATAATGTCCCAGCATGCCATTTCGAGCGCCGAGAAACAGCCCATGCCGGAAACGTCTGGGCGCTGGGTGAAGCCGGACGAATAGGCGCGGCGGAAGAAGTTCTCGATGTCGTGCGGATCGCGGCCGACGAGATAGCGTTCGGCCATGTCCTCGACCATTTTCGCGGTGACATGAGCCGAGAAGGTGGCGTTGTAGGCCTCGCCATAGCCGACCACGCCGCCGTCGGTGGTGAGCTTGACGAAGATGAAATACTTGCCGCCGATGCCGGGCGGCGGATTGCCGACAACCCAGGTCTTCACCTCGGTGATTTTCATTTTTGATCCTCCAGAACCAGTTCGGCGCCCTTCCATCCGGTCATGATCGAGGCGGCGTTGGTGTTGCCGGTGATGCTGTCGGGAAAGATCGAGGCGTCGATGACGCGCAAGCCGGCGAGGCCGTGAACTGTCAGGCGCGGGTCGACAACGGCGCGCGCAGCGTCCGGTCCCATGCGACATGTCGAGACCGGGTGGTAGACGGTGCCCGAACGTTTCCTGAAATCCTGAATGAGATCCGTGTCCGAGGTGATTGATGGGCCCGGCAAAACCTCTTCCTCGATGATCTCGGCCATCGCCGGCATGGCGGCGATCTTCCGGATGAACTTCACCGCCGCCAGCATTTCGGCGATATCAGCCTCGGTCGAAAAGGCATTGGCGACGATCTTCGGATAATCGCGCGGATTGGCGGAGCGGATCATGATCCCGCCACGGCTCGATGGACGGCAGTTGGACAGGCCGATGGAAAAGCCCGGCCACGGATCTGGGGTCAGGATCGGGCGTTCGCCGCTCTTCGGGATGACGGTCGAGAACGCCTGGAAATAAAGCTGCATGTTGGGCCGTGAAAGAGCCGGGTCGGTGCGGAAGAAGCCGCCGGCATTGTTCATCGACAGCGACAGCGGGCCGGAGCGCATCAGCATGTATTGCATGCCGACCATGAGCTTGCCCCACCAGGGACGCAGGATCTGGTTGAGCGTCGGCAGCCTGCCCCGATACGTGTAGTTGATGCCGACATGGTCCTGCAGGTTTGCCCCGACATTCTCATTGGCATGAATGACGGGAATGCCGAGAGCGCCAAGGAGCGCCGACGGGCCGACCCCGGAAAGCTGAAGCAACTGGGGGGAATTGATCGAGCCGCCCGACAGGATGACTTCGCGGCCGGCGCGGACAGTTTTCGTCTTACCGTTCTGCAGGTACTCGATGCCAACGGCGCGCTTGCCCTCGAACAGGATCCTGGTCGCCAGCGCATTGATCTCGACGCGGACATTGTTTCTCTTCATCGCCGGGCGCAGGAAGGCGCGGGCAGCCGACATGCGGCGGCCGTTTTTGGTGGTGATCTGATAGATGCCGGCGCCCTCTTGGGAGGCGCCGTTGAAATCCGGATTGAACCGCAGGCCGGCCTGGTTGGCGGCCGCCAGATAGCGCTTGGTGAGCGGATGGACTGAGGTCGAGCAGTCGGTGATATGCAGCGGGCCGCCAACGCCGCGCCACTGGTCGGCGCCGGCCTGATTGTCCTCGAGCGCCTTGAAGACGGGCAGCAGGTCATCGAAGCCCCAGCCGGGGTTGCCGGCCGCTGCCCAAGCGTCGAAATCCTCGCGCGCGCCGCGGATCCAGACCATGGCGTTGATCGAACTCGAGCCGCCGAGCAGCTTGCCGCGCGGCCAGTGGTCGACATTGCCGGCGAGCCCCGGGTCCGGCTCGGTCCTGTAGTTCCAGTTGACCGCCGGGTCGAAGAAGGTCTTGCCGTAGCCGAGCGGCATCTGCACGTAGAAACGCCGGTCGGTGCCGCCGGCTTCGATCACCAACACCGAGAAGCGGCCGGAAGCCGACAGTCTTTCGGCCAGAACCGAACCGGCCGAGCCGGAGCCGACGATGATAAAATCATAGGTCTGCATGGTGGCTGCGGTCGGCTCCGAATTCTCGCTCAACCTAGACGCCGCAAGCCGCCGCGATCCGCGGAGCTTGCGGCATCGCCTGTGAAAAAAGCGACCGGCACTTCGTTTGCATTCGGTGTCCTGCCCGAAGCGGCCCTTGCCTCGTGGGCAAGCGGTCCAAGCATCATACGCCATCATCAGAATTTTGCTTGAAATCATAACGCATGATCGGGCGGGCTGGCACCCCGCGAGCGACGACCCTGAACCCGGCGCGAGCGAAGGTGGAGGCGTATCCACTGCCGGAAGCGCTCGGCGAAACGTCGGCATCAAAAGGATAGGCTTCAAGCGCGGGGGCGTTTGCGCGCCTTGCAGCTTCCAGCGCCGCTGCGATCAGGTGAGATGTGATGCCTTGCCGGCGGTATTTTTTTCGCACGTAGAGGCAGGACAAGGACCAGACCGGCGCGTCATCCACTCGCTTCAACTGCCACAGCCGATCGAGCCAGGGCACGGCATTTCGGGGCGTCACCTGGCACCAGCCGACAGCAGTACCGCCGTCGAAAGCAAGTACGCCTGGAGGCGGACCATGCTCGACGGCTTGCCGGAACGCAGCCTTGTTTTCCTCGCCTGGTCGCTTTCGATAAGAACTGCCGATCCGCCCGTACATACACCAACAGCGACTGCAGACGGCGCTCTCCCTGAACAGGTCCTCGAGCGCGGCCCATAGATCTGGCGTCAGAGGGCGCGAGGTAAGTTTCATGTCAGCTGCCTTTCTCAACTCACCGTGCGCAGTTTAGCACCTGGCTGTGCGCGTTGACGCATCGGTGCCATCCCGATACGGGATCGGGAGAAGATCGATATCGAGGGGATTTGGCGCATGGTGCATCACGCGGACGGCCGGCCGATTGGCGATCTGACGCTCAGGACGCTGGCCATGCCTTCGGACGCCAATGCAGCGGGCGACATTTTTGGCGGCTGGGTGATGGCACAGATGGACCTTGCCTGTGGCATCCGCGCCGCCGAGCGCGCCAAGGGCCGCGTGGTGACGGCGGCGGTGAAGGAAATGTCGTTCGCCAAGGCGATGAAGATCGGCGACACGCTGTGCATCTATACGCATGTCGAGCGCGTCGGCCGCACCTCGATGACGCTCAAGGTCGAGGCATGGGCACAGCGCTACCTCTCCGACCTGATGGAAAAGGTCACCCACGCCGACTTCGTCATGGTGGCGCTGGACAGCGAAGGCAAGCCGAAGGCCGTTCCGGCGGAAAGCTGACCGGCTGGATGCAGTCAGCTTAAAGTCGAACGGCAACGCGCTGCCAGCCTCTCGCAATGAGACGTGAACAGCGATGCTATGACGCTTTTCATATTCGCCTTCGCACATTTTCGTGACCATGTCCGGCAGGACATGGGAAAAACAATGCGTCAACGATTGCTGAACGGCGCATTGGCAGGCGCGCTTGCCGCCTTGTTTTGCCTGATGGCAAAACCGAGGTCAAACGAGACGAGGCCGAAGCCAGTTGCGCCGCCGAAAACCACACCCTCAAGCGGCAAGTGACGAGGTGCGAAATCTGCGTTACGACGACGTAAGAAACCGGCGCGATGAGCGTGAGCAATTGCGGCGAAGGGGCGGCCTGCGCCATCGACGGCAAGGTGGCGATCGGGCCCGAAATCTAACCGGACCGAAAGCCGTCTGCGGGCCGGCAGCAGATGCAGCCGTAGAACTACGCTACGCGCCGTGCGCAAACCCTTGCAGCGCAAGAGTTTCAGGCATGAAGCCCATCGAACCTCGCCCGCGCGGCCTTGACCCGCTCGGTGTTCTTGCGCGCCCAGTCGCCGAGCGCGCCGACCGGCACAAGAAGCTCGTAACCAAGGTCGGTCAGTTCGTAGTCGACGCGCGGCGGAATGGTCGGGAACACGGTGCGGGTGACGAAGCCGTCGCGCTCAAGCCCGCGCAATGTGGTGGTCAGCATCTTCTGCGAAATGCCGCCGACGGCGCTGCGCAATTCGTTGAAGCGCAGCGGCCCGTCACCGAGCTTGCCGACGACGAGTACGGTCCATTTGTCGCCGACGCGCTGCAGGATTTCCGAGATGGCGCGGCAGTCCTCGGTGCGGTGCGGGTGCCTTGGTAACAAAAAGGTGCCTCCTTGCGCCTCGTGGGTGCAGTCACTCATATAGCTCAGGTATCTAAACGATACCAGAAATTTGCCTAAAGGAGAGCCCCTCTATGTCCAAACCCAAAATCGCCATTGTCGTCGGTTCGACCCGCGCCGCACGATTTGCCGACGTTCCGACCCAGTGGATCGCCAAGATCGCCAGGTCGCATGCCGACATCGACGTGGAAGTGGTCGATCTGCGCGACTTCCCGCTGCCGTTTTTCGACGAGGTCGCATCGTCCGCCTGGGCGCCGTCGCAAAATGAGGTGGCGCAGCGCTGGCAGAAGAAGGTCGCCGAGTTCGATGGCTTCATCTTCACCGCCGCCGAATACAACCATGGCCCGACCGCCGTGCTGAAGAACGCGATCGACTACGCCGCCAATGAATGGAACAAGAAACCGGCTGGCTTCGTCGGCTATGGCAGCGTCGGTGGCGCGCGTGCCGTCGAGCAGCTCAGGCTGCATGCCGTCGAGCTGCAGATGGCGCCGGTCAAGTCGGCAGTCCATATTGCCTGGGGCGATTTCCTTGCCGTCCGGCAAGGTGAAAAGAAGCTCGAGGAGCTCGAGCACCTGAACCAGGCGGCGACTGCATTGGTCAACGACGTTGCATGGTGGGCCAAAGTGCTGAAGGCGGCGCGTCAAGCCGACGCGGTGGCCGAAGAAGTCAAGGCGGCCTGAGCCGCAGACCAGAACAATCCTCCCAAGGATTCCGGGGCGGCGCTTGCGTCGCCCCTTCTTGATTCAGGCGATGGCTGGCTGGCGCGCCTGCCGAGGCCTGATGATGCAGTCGGCAAGGCGGTCCAACTCGTTCAGCTCATCCGCATGATGCTGGCCCCATTCACAGAGCGCCAGAAGGATAGGCTCGAGACTGAGACCGAGGCGCGTCGCCGAATATTCGACGCGTGAGGGAATTTCGGCAAAGATCTCGCGTCTGATAAGGCCGTGTTCTTCCATTTCGCGAAGCTGCTGGATCAGCACTTTCTGCGTGATATCAGGCACCAGCGTCTTCAGCACCGACAGCCGCCGGGGCCCGTCGAAGAGATGATAGAGAATGACGGCCTTCCATCGGCCCGAAATCACCTTCAGCGCGCGTTCCGCCGGCAGCATGGGCAGTCTTTTGGTTGGCAGCCTCTTGGTCGGCCCCCTTTTGGTCGGCTTGGCCATGGTCACCTCCTGGTCAGCAGGGGACAAATGAGTGTGTAGTCGCGATCAGGCAGATAGTGGCAAACAGCAGCCGATGCCATAGCGATGGGTGCGTGCCATGAGAGCCATTCAACTGAACCGTTTCGGCGGTCCCGACGTCCTGGATGTTGTCGAGATGCCGAAGCCGCTGCCGCAAGCAGGCGAGGTGCTGATCCGCGTTCATGCGGCCGGCGTGAATTTTTTCGAAGTGCTGATGCGCGGGGACCGCTACGCGGTGACGCCGCAATTACCGATGGTTCTCGGCGTCGAGGCTGCCGGCACAGTGGAGGCGCTTGGCCAAGGCGTGGACGCTTCGCTGGCCGGGACACGCGTCGCGGCGCCGTTGTTCGCTTCGAAGCGTCCCTTCGGCGGATGTGCCGAGTATGTGACGATCGACGCAAAGCTGGCCGTTCCTCTGCCGGATACACTCTCATTCGAAGACGCGACGGCCTTGATGGTGCAGGGGCTGACGGCCTTTCATCTGCTGCGGCAAAGCCCGCCCGCCGGCAAGTTGGTGCTGGTCACTGCAGCTGCAGGCGGTGTCGGGTCCCTGCTGGTCCAACTCGCCAAGCGCCAAAGAGCCAGCCTCGTGATCGCGGTCGCCGGCAGCAGGGCCAAGCTCGATCTTGCCCTGTCGCTTGGCGCCGATGCCGCGGTCGACTACAGCACGTCGGATTGGCCCATGCGTGTGCGGGAGGCGGCTGGCGGCGCCGGCGTCGATATCATCTATGACATTGTCGGCGGCGCGATGACGGCGGCATCGCTGGAGGTTCTCGCGCCCGGCGGCGAGCTGGTCTTTGCGGCGCTGGGCAGATACGCGATCGGCGCTGCGGAACTGGAAGCGATGATCACCCGGAACCAGTCCCTGCGAGGTTTTGCCCTGCTTCCGCTGCTCTCCGCCGACGGCCTCAGGGCCAGCCTGTCGGAGCTTTTCCAACTGGCCGCCGGCGGCCAGCTTGCCGTGACACAAGGCGGCCGCTACCCGCTCGACCAGGCCAACGAAGCGCATCGCTCGCTGGAGGAGCGCCGGTCGACCGGCAAGGTCGTGCTGATACCTTGAGTGGTGTGGTCGATTAACTGCGCACAGGCCAATCGTGGAACCCGTCCGCTTTGCGCCTCATGTCGGCCATAGAGATCGACTTCGCAACATCCTCAAAGCAGACGTTGCCGGGATCACGCAGGAGGTCATGGATTGCGCCGCCCGGGCCGCTACCTGTCGACCGTGCGCTAGGGCGTCATGCGGCGGCAAATCGCAAGGCTCCTTCGCGATCCGTTTCAAATCCGGCTGATGCCTGACACAGGTGCTCAGACGCGCTGCTCGGTCACGGCGTCCGGAAGGCGGTCGCGGAGGATGAAGAAGACACGAGCTGGCGGCGATACCGGACGGACGCGACCTCCTACGATCACGCCGACGAGTTCACCCTCGTATTTGACCAGGGAAAACTCGGCCGGGATTTCCCCGATGATCCGCGGTCGTTCGACGATGTAGTGCAGCAGATCCACGTAGGTGCAGACGATTTCCTCGTCGTTGGTCAGTTCGGCGGCCGCGCCCGGCGCTACGTTCCGGCTCATATGGCTGAGCGCCTCGTCGAGCTGCCCCTCCGTGTTACAGAACAGTCCACGAAGCTGGTGTGTCTGCTCACCCGCCGCGGTCGAGCCGGGGAGCACCGAACCGCAAATGGCGGCTACCAGGAGCGTCACGCAGCGATCGCGGAGCGACCGGACAAGATCGGTGGCAGACATCGTTTTTCCCCTCCTGCGCGGTCGTGCTTCGTTGCGACCATCGCACCACGCCTCGTCCGAGTAACGAGCGAGTTCCGATGGTTTGCCGAAATTGCGCCGGCCAGAGCCCTGAAAGAATGGAGAGCCGTCGGCGAAGACCTGGTGTATGCTCGGCGACGGGATCCGTCACACGTGAGGATCGTCATGCTCAGTTCGCCAGCAACTGCCACCCTTGTCCTCAACGACAAGGTTGTCGTCGACCTTGAAGGCGAGACGCTCCGTCTTGGCAACGGCGACGCAATCGCCCTCAGGCCGCAGGCCTTTGCGGTCCTTCGCCACCTCGTCCAGAACGCGAACAGGCTGGTCAGCAAGGCCGAGCTGCTTGAAGCCGTCTGGGGAGGCGCCGCCGTTACCGACGACAGTCTCGTTCAATGCATCCACGAGATCCGGCGAGCGCTCGGCGACGAACGGCATGCGGTCCTGGCCACCGTCTCGCGGCGGGGCTACCGCCTGTCGCTGGAGCGTGGCGACGAGAGTGCGCTCGGCGGCCCTTCGATCGCAGTGCTGCCGTTCGCCACCATGAGCGGCGACGAGCCCCATGACTACTTCGCCGATGGCCTGGTCGAGGACATCATTACCAACCTCTCGAAGATCCCGGGCCTGTTCGTCATCGCACGCAATTCCTCCTTCGGCTTCAGGGGCAGGGAAACCGATGCGCGCACCATCGCCGCCGAACTCCGCGTTCGCTACCTGCTGCAGGGCAGCTTGCGGCAGTCCGGGGGGAGACTGAGGATCAATGCCCAGCTTGTCGACGGCGCATCGGCCACTCATGTCTGGGCCGACAGGTTCGAGGGCGCGGCAACGGACGTGTTCGATCTCCAGGATCGGTTGACCGAGCAGATCGTGGGCTCGATCGAACCGAGTGTCCGCCGTGCGGAGATCGAGCGCGCGCGCCGCAAGCGGCCCGAAAGTCTGGATGCGTACGATCTCTACCTTCGGGCCCTGCCGCACGCGCATGCGAACACGCCCGTCGAGACGGACAAGGCCCTGCAACTGCTGGCGCGCTCGATCGAGCTTCAGCCAGACTATGTCGCTGCGCATGGCTATGCCGCATGGTGTTACGAGCAGCGCTATCTCCGCAACGGGTTGGATCCCGCAGACAAGACGGCCGCACTCAACCACGCCGACATTGCGTTAGGCATCAACAGCGACGACCCGCAGGCGATGAGCATCGGCGCGTTCGTCCGCGCCAACCTCACCCGGGAGTACGACGCCGCCCTCGAGGTGCTCGACCGGGCCCTCGCATTGAACCACAATTCGGCCTTGGCCTTTGGCTTCAGCGCTTTGGTCAGTGCCCACAGCGAGCGACACCAGCGGGCGGTGGAACATGCGCACAAGGCGCTGCGGCTGAGCCCGATCGACGATCCGCTGAGCTACCATCCCTACTGCGCCCTCGCCCTGACTCACCTCTTTGCCGGCACCTTCGCCGACGCGGCCAGATACGCCGCTCTGGCGGTTCGGGCCAATCCGGGCTTCAGCATCCCGTACGCCTATCTGGCGGCCAGCCACGTCGGCCTTGGCAATGTCGAAGAAGCGCACTCTGCGGCACGACGACTGATCGAGGTGGCGCCGAATTTCTCGGTCGGCGGCTACGTGCGAACTAACCTGTTTCGGCCGTACTTGATGGACGCGCTGGCAGCGGCCTTGCGAACGGCAGGGCTTCCCGAATGAGGCCAGCTGGCGCGGACCGAACCGCGCGTCAGGTGCTGCGCTGTCACAAGCCGCCGGTCCCCTCCCAGCCTCCTCTCTCAGGCACATTCTCGGCGGTGCGTTCCTCAAAATCGAAGACGTGTCTACCTTCGCATCGCCCGGCATGGGCGCGCCTATCCCTGGACCGTCGCTCAGGATCAGCCGATGACGACCTCTCGCCGACCCGTTGTCCGCTTCCGCCGATCCGAACCTCGGAGCTGCCAGTCCGCTCACGGCCCCAAGGCTGCCGGCAGCAATGTGCCTCAACTCGGTCAGTAGTCGCTCTGCCGTCGTTGCCAAAAAGCTGCCACTGTCGGAACTATGGCGCGCTTGGGCTGGCACTGGATCCTCGGGCAGCGAGTTGGCGCGACTTTCTCATCAGTCGCAGCGAGCAATTTCAAATCGAAACCTTCAGCCTCCTCAACCCTTCGCGGCACCTCTAGGCATCAAAGCACCGTGTGCTATAGCCCCCAGATTGCGGCATTTGGCAGATATTGCTTCTCGGATGGTTGCCGCTGCGCACATTACCCTCTGTGAGGCACAATCAGGATTAGTCGATAACCTGCGCAGTTACGGGTCGCGTTATTGAACTGAGCTGGATACGTGGCTGTCGGGCAACGTCTTTGTGGCTCAAGTTGAACGTTGACCTTTCGTCGAGCGCGACCATGATCGCTAACCGTTTCATCCCGTGAGTACAGCGTTGCAATATGACTGAGCCTTTCCAACC
Source organism: Mesorhizobium sp. WSM4849 (assembly GCF_055811385.1). Taxonomy (NCBI): domain Bacteria; kingdom Pseudomonadati; phylum Pseudomonadota; class Alphaproteobacteria; order Hyphomicrobiales; family Phyllobacteriaceae; genus Mesorhizobium; species Mesorhizobium sp. WSM4849. The sequence continues at coordinate 197,570 of NZ_JBVVPW010000012.1, read as the reverse complement.
CTTTTTGCAGCGTTGCGTTTCGGTCGATCTGGAAGTGGATCCTGCAACCGCTACCATCTTCGCTTTTGCGGCGGTGCGTGATGACGCTCGTCCCTCAATCCTCGCAAAGAAACGCGATCTCGATGCGGCTCTTGACCGTCTGGGAGCAGAGTCAGCCGCGGCCGAGCATCTGCTCGGCCACAACATCATTCGACATGACTTGCCTCATCTGGTCGCATTGCGGCCTGCACTCGCGAATATTTTTCGATCGCCGATCGACACCCTATGGCTCAATCCGCTCGCATTTCCGCGCAATCCCTACCACCACCTAGTCAAGCACTACCATGACGGGCGCCTGCAAGCGGGCCACGTCAACGATCCGGAAATGGATGCGCGACTGGTGTTTCAGGTGCTGCGCAATCAACTGGCGGCTTTGACGCAGCAGAATGCCGACCAGCCCGATGCCGTAGCAGCCTTTCATTTCCTTACGACGAGAATGGAAAACCCAGGTGGGTTCGACGCAGCGTTCCAGGAGGTTCGGGGAGCTCCTGCACCGGGTCCTCTTGCGGCGAGAGAAGCGATTTCCCGGCTGCTGGCGGGGCGTGCCTGCGAGAGGCGGGTCGAGCAGACGCTGAGCCGCCTTTCGAACCCGCAACTCGGATGGCCCATGGCCTATGCTTTGTCCTGGATCCTGGTCGCGGGCGGGGATTCCGTCATGCCGCCCTGGGTGCGGGCGCAATTCCGCGAGGCTGCACTGATCGTGCGGCACCTGCGCGATACCAATTGCGATAGCCCGGATTGCGCCTGGTGCAGCGACAAAAACGACCCGGTCCGCGCGCTGTCGCGCTGGTTCGGGTTCAATGCCTTCCGCGCGGAGCCGGTGGACGATATGGGCCGCCCCCTGCAGGAGCGAATCGTCGATGAGGCGATGCGCGGGGCGAGCGTCCTCGGGATTCTGCCGACCGGCACCGGCAAATCGGTATGCTACCAAATTCCCGCCCTGTCGAAATTCGACAAGACTGGGGCGCTGACAGTAGTGATCTCTCCGCTGGTCGCGCTGATGGCCGATCAGGTGCAGGGCATGGCGCGGGCGGGCATTTCCTCGGCCGTAACCGTCAACGGAATGCTGTCGATGCCCGAGCGGCAGGATGCGCTGGACCGTGTGCGTATGGGCGAGGCGGCAATGCTGCTGATCTCGCCCGAGCAATTGCGCAGCAACTCGGTCCGCTCGGTTCTGGCACAGCGTGAAATCGGACTCTGGGTGCTGGACGAGGCGCATTGCGTGTCGAAATGGGGCCACGATTTTCGGCCCGACTACCGCTATATCAGCCGCTTCATCAAGGAATCCGTAGGGGATGAAGCTGCTGCCCCGGTGCTTTGTCTGACCGCCACCGCCAAGCCCGAAGTGGTGCGCGACATCCGCGACCATTTCCAATCACGTTTAGAGCGCGAACTGATGCTGCTGGACGGCGGCGCGGTGCGCACCAATCTCAGCTTCGAGGTCCGGCCGACGCAGCCCGGCACCAAGCTGGCCGATATCCTCGACGTGATCGAGGCCAAGCTGCCACAGGACGACGCTTCGGGTGCGGTGGTCTACTGTGCCACCCGCAGCGAGACGCAACGCGTCGCCGATTTCCTCAAACAGCAGGGTCTGTTGGCGGAACGATTCCACGCCGGTCTGACGCCCGAGGAAAAGCGCGACATTCAGGAACGCTTCCGCATCGGCGAACTGCGCATCATCGCCGCGACCAACGCTTTCGGCATGGGGATCGACAAGCCCGACATCCGGCTGGTGGTGCATGGCGATATTCCCGGATCATTGGAGAATTACCTGCAGGAAGCCGGGCGAGCGGGCCGCGATCGCGCGCATGCCAATTGCGTCCTTCTGTTCGCCGTCGAGGATGTCGAGCGCCAGTTCTCGCTTTCGGCGCGCTCGCGCCTGGCCCGGCACGAAATCGGTGCCATCCTCAAGGCCCTGCGGCGGCTGGACGACCGGACGAAGAAGACCGGCACCGTGGTCGCCACCCCAGGTGAAGTTGTGCGAGCCGAACGCGATCAGGAGTTCGAGCGCGACAGCGCCACCGACGACACGAGAGTGAAAACCGCTGTGTCCTGGCTGGAAGAGGCCACGCTCCTGAGCCGCGACGAAAACCGAGTTCAGGTCTTCCCCTCATCCCTTAGAATCCGCAACCTGGAAGAAGTCGAGGCGATCCTGGCCAAGGCCGTGATCACCGGCACCCGTCGCAAGCAGCTTCTGGATATTACCCGCCACCTGATGAACGCGCCTCCCGATCAGGGCATTTCCACCGATGAGCTGGCCGGGATCAGCGGATTGACAGCCGGTATGCTGAACAAGGCGATGGCGGATCTCGAGGCGCTCGGGATCGCCCGCAACGACGTCGTGGTCACGGTGTTTGTCCATGTCGCCGTCGAGGGGCATTCGCAGCAGCGGCTGGCGCAGGCCGCACGGCTTGAAACCGCGCTGATCACCCTGATGCGCGAGGCCGCCCCCGATGCCGAAGGTGCCGGAGGCACTCCCCTGCATCTGGCCGAAACCTCTCAGGCGCTCCGCAATCAGGGGCACAGCGCAGTGCGACCAGACATCGTGGAAAAGCTGCTGCGCAGCATGGGCCGTGACGGGCGCGATCAGGATGGTGGCAAGGGCAATCTGCGGCTGCGCAAGGCTTCGCGCAATACATTGCTGGTGACGTTGCAACGGACCTGGCAGGCACTGGAACAGACGGCAAGCCTGCGGCAGCAGGGCGCCGAACTGTTGCTGGGGCATCTTCTGGGCAAGCTGCCGAATGGCAGCCGCGGCAAGGACATCCAGGTCGAAACTACGATGGGCGATCTGCTCGCCACCCTGACCGGAGACGCCCTGCTGCGCGGCGGCGGCATTCAGGACATGACCAAGCTGATGGACCGCGCACTTCTGTGGCTGCACGAGCAGGAGGTGGTGACGCTAGGCAAGGGGCTGACGATCTTTCGGCCGGCGATGACGGTCCATCTGAACCCTTCGGGCGGCCAGTTCACCGCGAAGGATTTTGTACCCCTCGAGGAACACTACGCCGAGCAGACGATCCAGACCCATGTGATGGCGGCCTATGCCGAAAAGGGCCTTGTCGCGATGGATCAGGCGCTGCGGCTGTCCGAGGACTACTTCGTGCTCGATCGCGACGCCTTCCTGCGCCGCTGGATGCCCGGCAAGGGCGGCGAGATCCGGCGTCAAACCACCGGCACCTCCTGGAATGCGATCGTTGAGGCACTGAAGAACCCAGTTCAGCAAGAGATCGTCGCCGACGACCGCGAACAGACCAGCGTCCTGGTCCTGGCGGGACCGGGTTCGGGTAAGACGCGCGTTCTGGTGCACCGCATCGCCTATCTCATCCGGGTCCGTCGCGAGGATCCGCGCGGCATCCTCGTGCTGACTTACAACCGTCATGCCGCCGCCGAGATACGCATCCGGCTCCGCCACCTGATCGGCGATGACGCGAATACGGTGACCATATCCACATGCCACGCCCTCGCCATGCGGCTGGTGGGGGCGAGCTTTGCCGGAAGTGCGAACGAGACGACGCACGACTTCGACGGGATCGTCATGGAGGCCGTGCGCCAGTTGAACGGTGAAGGGCTCAGCAAGCCCGAGGCGGAGGCACAACGCGACACCCTGATCCAGGGTTATCGCTGGATTCTGGTGGACGAGTATCAGGACATCGGCCCTGAGGAATACGCGCTGATCTCCGCCGTTGCGGGCCGCTCCCTGGACGATCCGGAGCTTCGGCTCAGCCTTTTTGCGGTGGGCGATGACGATCAGAACATCTACGCCTTCGCCGGTGCGTCCATCCGCTTCATCCGGCAGTTCGAGACCGACTATCGTGCACGACCGCAATTCCTGGTCGAGAATTACCGTTCGACCGGACATATCATTGCGGCGGCCAACGCAGTCATTGCGCCCGCCGCTGACCGCATGAAAGCGGGACACGACATTGCCATAGATCGCAAGCGCAGCGTAGCGCCGCCCGGCGGAGACATGGCGGCGCTTGATCCGGTTGCGCAAGGGCGAGTGCATGTGCTGGACTGCCGGGCCGGTGACGTGGCGCAGGCCATGGCCGCGATGGATGAACTCGTCCGGCTTTCGCGCCTTGATCCGGAGTGGAGCTGGTCGCGCGCCGCGATCATCGCGCGCGACTGGCGGCGGCTGGCTTCGGTGCGGGCCTATGCCGAAACGCTTGGCATCCCAGTGGAGATGGCAAACGAGAGCCTGCCCAGCATCTGGCGCCTGCGCGAGATGCAGCAGTTCATCGACACACTGCGCAGCGATAATACGCGTCTGCTGGCCGTCCGTGATCTGGTGGATATGCTGAACGCGATACCGTCCAACCGCTGGACGGATCTGATCGCCGAAGGCATCGCCGCGCTTGCAAAGGAGCTTGCGAACAAGACCATGCCCGTGCCGGACCTTGTCGAGTGGTTCGCTGAGTGGGCCAATGATGCCCGCAGCGATCAGCGCGCGCTGCTGCTGCTGACGGCGCATCGATCGAAAGGCCTGGAATTCGAGGATGTCGTCATCCTGAATGGCGGTTGGGACAAGCCTTCCCAAGGCGAGGACCCTGATGCGCCGCGCCGCCTCTTCTATGTCGCAATGACCCGGGCGCGGCGCAGCCTCGCGATCATTGCTCAAGGTCAGCACCCGTTCGTCCAGCAGGACAAAGAGCATGTGCTGCGCCGAGCCGCGCCGGCTGTCGCCGACGGTGTCCCTCTTCCGACCGCGCTGTACCAGGTGCCGAACCTTAAGACCGTGGACCTGTCATGGGCCGGGCGTCTCAGGCCGGGCGATCCCTCCCTCGCCGCCATCTCGGCGGCGAAAGTAGGAGATCCGATTCAGATCGTGCGCGATGGCCCGCTCTGGATGATACAGGACAAACAAGGGCAGGCCCTCGGACGCATGGCCAGAAGCTGGTCGCCTCCCGAAGGCCTCAGCTTCCTGCGCGGCGAGGCCGGCGCCTTCGTGCGCTGGCGCAAGTCCGATAATCTGGAAGAGTTCCGGGTGCACCTTCACCGAGATGTCTGGGAAGCGGTTCTGCCGGAGCTTGTATTCGGCTGACGGTTTGCCCGCAGGGACGGTGGGTCGACTAGGACAGCTTCACCCAGGTGCTTAACATTGTACGATGGGTTGATATCGCGCATTGCTCATGGAAAAACGGCAAAATCTCTTGTCTGAGCCAGTTCGAGACCTCACCAGCGGCAGCAGCTTAACTCCTTGATGGAGCTTGCCGTTGGGACTGGACCAAGATGAGATTCTCCGCCGCCGAGTATGACCGCGGGCTGGAAGAGCCGAGCGATGTCAGGCGAGCTTCCTGAGAAGGAAAACATCGTTGCTCGCCATGTCGTTCAGTGAGCACCTCAATACCAACTGAAGTTCCAGCTCTTGAACATTGCGGACGCTGACAGAAAGTCCATCCATAGACAGCCGCTCCAGAATATCCTTTCCGTAACGGCGAACGTGGTCTTCCTGGTAATAGACCCGCACGCGTTCGGAAGTTGGGAGGTCGCCTTCGATGGTTTTAGATCCCCAAAGAGGTACCTGAATCACGGCGATGCCGTTTGGGGCGAGGATTCGGCGGATTTCGCTCAGAGCCCTTCGGTCATCGGGGACGTGTTCAAGAACGTGCGAGCACCAGATGAGATCGTAGATGTTGTCCTCAAACGGCATGTCCTGAATGTCAACCTTATGCATAACTTGCGGATCCATAAGATCGGCAGTGTGGTACTCAGTGCAACTTCGCTGGAGCCATTTCTGGATCTCTGGTTCGGGAGCGAAGTGCAGAATTTTATCTATCTTGGCCGGGAGGGAATCCTTCAGAAGGATGTAAGCTAGCCTGTGACGCTCCGCGGACCAGCATGATGGGCATCGAGCGTCAAATCGGAAGAACGGGCCAGGTTTACCGGCAGAAAATTGGAATCCCGTCCACCCACACAAGGGGCAATGCCTGTGTTCACGAACCTTGCTCAATCCTCTCAGCGTCGCAGCATATGTCCGATTAAGGGCCACGATTTGAATCCGTCTCAACGTCGATTGAAGACTTCTCATGAGGACCTCCCGCAAGCTACGCGGCTCGCACTTTGACACTGGAGTCGGCGACAATAAAGGAATTGCTTGCAGCGTTTTGCTGAGATTTCACGCCAATCCCGCTAACCATCAGTGATGATGTGGTTGCGCCATTCCGGACCTACACGGTGGGCGGTCGTATCTTGCCCCTAACGGTTCCGGCAGACCTGCACCGATCTTAGGACGGACACATGTGTGTGGCGGATAACGGCTTCGGGTCATGGGCGTGAGTTCGACCGAGGGCGAGCGAGTTCCGCAAAGGGGTCGGAGAACGAACCCGATGCGCGGGATGGGCGCGCGCGGTGAGGTAGAGGCCCCAGAGCCGCCACGGCTTACGCCATGATGGCCAAAGCGTCCGCGAAGAAGCTTTCGCCGCCGAAATTTCCAGATTTAAGAGCCAACACCATGCCGCCGTGGCGACCTCCGATACTGTGCAAGACAGGCACGCCCGCAACGATCTCCTGCCCGAGTTGAAATGCGGGAATTGCAAGCCGGTCAACCACCGCGCCGGATGTCTCTCCGCCCGCTATGATCAGCCGACGCACGCCCCGTTCCACCAGGCCTTCGGCAATCGCCGCGAGGGAGCGTTCAATGACCTGGCCGACCGCGTCGCGTCCGTAGCGGGTTTGCAGCCTTGATACATCATCCGGATTGGAGCTGCTGGCGATGATGACTGGAGTTTGGGCCATCCGCTCGGCCGCCCAATCGATGGCAAGCTGGGCCTCCTCCCGCCCGTTCATAAGCTTTTCCGGATCGAGCCGCAGGACGGGCATCGTCTGCTCGGCTTTGGCGATTTGTTCCAAAGTCGCCTGTGAACAGCTTCCGGCAAGAATAGCCGCTGGTCCCGCGACCGGTCTGCCATAAACAGCAGTCCTCTCGTGGCGACGTACGGTGCCCGCCGCGATCAGGCCGCGGGCAAGACCTAATCCCAAACCGGAGGCTCCGATCGACAATCGCTGACGAAGCGCCGCCGCGCCAATTGCTTCGAGGTCGCTTTCGAACACGGCATCGGTGATGGCCGCTCCGTTCCCATCGGAGGCAAGCCGTGCCAGCCGCTCGACGATCGCCTCGGCGCCGCGCGCAACGATTGCGAGATCGACCAGTCCAACCGCCGCAGCACTCTGCCGAGCCAGAACGCGGACCAGGTTGGCATCGTGCATGGGGTTGAGCGGATGATCCTTCAGTGGGCTTTCGTTGAGCGGCGCCGCTCCGACGAAGAGATTGCCCTGATAAACGGTGCGACCGGTCTGCGGAAAGGCCGGCGTCACCAGCACCGTTGTTTCACCGGCATCGGCGCGCAAGGAATCGAGTACCGGGCCGATATTGCCCTTGTCGGTCGAATCGAAGGTGGAACAGATCTTGTACATGACATGATCGGCGCCGCGCTCGCGCAGCCAGCGATCAGAGGCACGGGCACGTTCGACCGCCTCAGATGCGGCGATCGACCGGATCTTCAGCGAAACGACGATCGCATCGACTTCGGGCAAAGCCAGGTCGTCCGTGGGAATTCCGATGGTCTGGATCGTCCGCAGACCCTCTTTGGCCAGCGTGTTCGCCAGGTCCGAGGCACCGGTGTAGTCGTCCGCGATGCAGCCGAGCGAGAGCGTCATGGTAGAACTCCACGCTTGGCACCGGAAATTGGGCGCTGGCGCTCGCCGCTATAGGGAGCGAGCCAGCTGAGCCCGTCGAGCGTCTTGCTCCTCGGCCGGTATTCGCAGCCGACAAAGCCGGCATATCCTAGCCGGTCCAGCTCGTCGAAAATGAAGTGATCATCGAGTTCCCCTGTCGCCGGTTCATGCCGCGATGGCACGCTGGCAATCTGGATGTGACCAATGAGCGGCATCAGCCGCCGAAGCGCCATGGTGACGTCACCATGCATGATCTGGCGATGGTAGACGTCGAATTGCAGCTTGAGATTGGGTAGCGCCAGGTCGCGGACGAGAGCTTCAGCGAAGCCGAAGTCGTTGAGGAAGTAACCCGGCATGTCACGGCCGTTGATCGGCTCGATCAAGAGATCGATGCCTCGGTCGGCGAGTTTCCCGGCCGTCCAGACGATGGCCTTCCGGTAGGCCTCGACAGCTTCCTTGTCGTCGCGAGAGGCAATGCCCGACATGAGATGGAGGCGCTTGACGCCGGTCGCCTCTGCGTAAGAGAGAGCTGCTTCAACGCCGACCCGGAGCTCGTCGAACCGTCCCGGGAGGGAGGCCAGCCCACGCTCGCCGCCAGCCCAGTTGCCGGGCGGCAGGTTGAACAGGACCTGGCAAAGACCGTTCTTTGCGAGGCGTTCCGCGATCGCATCGGGTCTATGCTCGTAAGGGAAAAGGAACTCGACCGCTTCGAAGCCGGCATCGGCAGCGGCAGCGAACCGGTCGAGGAACGGCCATTCGTTGAACATCATGGTGAGATTGGCGGCGAAGCGGGGCATTGGCTGGGTCCGGTCCTGGTCAGGTTTGCGGTTCGCCGGGCAAGTCGGTGCCCGTGATCCGTGCGTAGAGTCGGGCGACCGAGGCATCGTCATCGCGCCCCATCCCGGCCGCCGAGGTCATCAGGAACATCTGCAGCGCTGCGGCAGCCACCGGCACGGGGAACTTGGCGCTGCGCGCCATGTCCTGGACGATACCGAGATCCTTGACAAAAATGTCGACGGCGCTGCGAGGGGCATAGTCGCCGTCGAGCACGTGCGGAACGCGGTTCTCGAACATCCATGAATTGCCGGCCGAGGCGGTGATGACCTCATAGACCTTGCGAATATCGAGCCCTTGCCGAGCGGCAAAGGCGACGGCTTCGCTCGCTGCCGCGATATGCACACCGGCGAGCAACTGGTTTATCATCTTGAATGCCGCGCCGACGCCCGGTTCATCTCCAAGCTCATAAAGCTTGGCTGCCATTGCGTCGAGTGCGGGCCGCGCCTTGGCAAAGGCGGCAGCGCTGCCGGAGGCCAGCACGGTGAGGGCACCTTCCGCCGCGCGGACCGATCCACCACTGATCGGGGCGTCAAGATAGAGCCGTCCGGTGGTTTCCAGCCGGGCGGCCAGATTGCGTGCAACGTCAGGATCCATGGTGGCTGAGGAGACGAACACCGCGCCGCCTGGCAGGGTTTCGGCCACTCCATCGGCGCCAAAGAGGATCGCTTCGGTCTGCGCCGCATTGACGACGACGCAAACCACGACGTCCGCGGCTTGGGCGGCCTCGGCGGGGGTTTGTGCCCCCCGCCCGCCGTTGGCGACAAAGCGCGCCACCATCTGGTCGTTGACGTCGAAGCCGGTCACCTCGAACCCGGCGCGGCGAAGCGACGTCGCCATCCCGAACCCCATCGAACCGAGGCCGATAACCGCGACCCGCAGTGTGGCTGCAGCTGGGATATCCTTCTGCTCGTCGTTCATGGTCATAATGGAAACTCCTTGCATGAGGCGGTTCGGCTAGCGGTTGACCAGTTTGGGCGGGACTGTCAGCACCAGGATCGCGCCGACCACCAGGATTGCGGCCAGGGCGTACATGCCGACCTGGGTCGTGCCGGTCAGATCCTTGAGGTAGCCAACGAGATAGGGGCTGACGAAGCCGGCAAGATTTCCGACCGAATTGATGAGCGCAATACCAGCCGCAGCACCAGTTCCGCCGAGGAACGCTGTGGGCAGTGACCAGAACAGCGGCGCACAAGTGATCGCACCTGCTGCGGCCAGCGACAGAAAGGCAATTGCGATGGTGGGATCGGGCGAGGTGGCTGCGATCACGAAGCCGATGGCTCCAAAGAGAGCGGGAACCACCAGGTGCCAGCGGCGCTCGCGATATCTGTCGGCGCTGCGGCCAAAAAAGTTCATGGCGATCACAGCGCAGATAAACGGGATTGCGCTGATCAGTCCGATATTGAGGTTGCCGGCGACCCCCGTCGCCTTGACCAGCGTGGGCATCCAGAACGTCAATCCGTACTGGCCCATCACGAAGCAGAAATAGATGAGACACATCAGCCAGATCCGGGGATCGCGGAAAATGCCGGCGACGGAGTGTGAGCGTTCCTTGCCGCGCTCTTCTTGGGCGATCTCTCGCTCGATTGCCTGCTTCTCCGCTTCACTCAGCCACTTGGCGTGACGGATGCCGTTGTCAAGGAAGAAAAAGACTGCGATGCCAAGCAGGATTGCGGGAACCGCTTCGATCAGGAACATCCACTGCCAGCCGGCAAGGCCGTTGCTGCCATGGAACGAATCCATGATCCAGCCGGAAAGCGGATTGCCGAAAATCCCGGAGATGGGGATCGCGGACATGAATATCGCGATGATCTTGGCGCGCCGGTGCGAGGGATACCAATAGGTGAGGAAGAGGATGATGCCGGGGTAGAAACCAGCCTCGGCGACACCGAGCAGGAAGCGCAGCAGGTAGAACATCGGGGCAGATGCAGTGAACATGAAACCGGCCGAAATCAGGCCCCAGGTGATCATTATGCGGGCGATCCAGACGCGTGCCCCTACTTTGTGCAGGATGACGTTGCTCGGGATCTCAAACAGGAAATAGCCGATGAAGAAGATGCCGGCGCCAAGGCCGTAGACGGTTTCACTGAAGGCAAGGTCGGTCGACATCTGCAGCTTGGCAAAGCCGACATTGACCCGATCGAGGTACGCAACGACATAGCACAACATCAGAAACGGCACGATGCGCCAGAAGACCTTGCCGTAGGCCTTCCTTTTGATGTCGTCTTCTGCTCCGGCCTCCGCCGGAAGCGTCGAGGTCTGTATCGTCATCTGTTTCCTCCCAAGTGTAAGGGGTGGTCCCTCAGGCCTCACGCGTCTCTGGCTGGATTTTGGCAGCGCTTGCATAATCCGATATACGAGAATGGCAGCGCTGCCAAACGAAAAGTGGCAGCGCTGCCAAAGTTTGTTGAGTGCGGCGCCTGAATGTGACAAAAGAAGCGTCAGAAACTAGCGTCGTACCGACGCATCGAGCCGAGAAACTGGAATGCAGAGCGAAGCAGAAGACGGTACGCAAACCGGCGCGATGATAACCCTCACCGACGTTGCGCGCGCGGCGGGCGTCGGCGAAAGCACTGCTTCGCGCGTGTTGCGCGGGCATGGTTCCTTCTCAACCAAGACACGCGAGAGTGTACTCACTGCCGCGCGGAGCCTCGGTTATGTGCCAAATCGGATCGCGGGAACCCTGGCCTCCATGGGGTCCAAGCTCGTCGGTGTTGTCATTCCTTCGCTAAGCAATATCGTCTTTCCGGATGTGCTGCGCGGCGCCAATACAGTACTGGTCGGAGCCGGCTTCCAACCTGTCGTCGCAGTGACAGACTACGATCCGGAGCGAGAGGAGAGCGTCATCGAGTCACTCCTCAGCTGGCGTCCAGCCGGGATGATGGTAGCGGGGCTCGAGCATACCGAGCGCACCGGCGCCATGCTGCGGAACGCCCGCATCAGAGTGGCCGAATTGCTCGATACCGATGGCGAGGGCATCGACATCGTCGTGGGCTTTTCCAACCGCAAGGCGGGCCGGGTGAGCGCTCGGCATTTGATATCGCGTGGCTATCGCTGCATCGGTTACGTTGGCCACGACCTCAGCCTGGACCTTCGCGCAGCCAAGCGCTTCGTAGCATTTCGCGCGGCCCTGGGCGAAGCCGGGCTCAGCGTCATCGGAGAAGAAATCATTCCTGCCGCATCCTCGATCGAAGCCGGGCGCGACGGGCTGGCTCGATTGCTGGAGCGTTGTCCCGATCTGGATGCGGTTTATTTCTCCAACGACGACATGGCGATCGGCGGCTATTTCCACTGTCTCGCCCACGGCATCACCATACCGGACCGGCTGGCGATCTTCGGCTACAACGGTCTCGATGTAGCCAGGAGTGCGCCGCAGCCACTTTCGACCATCCTGACGCCGCGCGTGACCGTCGGTGAGATCGGAGCACGGCTCGTCTGCTCCGACGGACCATCCGCAGTGGTCGATATCGGGTTCGAGCTGATTGAAGGAGCGACGACGTGACTGAAACCAAGCTGAGGGACGATATCTGCCGCTTCGGACGTTCGTTGTTCGAGCGCGGGCTGACGCCGGGATCATCAGGCAATATCAGCCTGCGGCTCGATGATGGCGGCTGGCTGGTCACACCCACCAATGCCTCGCTGGGATTCCTGGATCCTGGCCGAATTTCACGCCTTGATGCGCAAGGCCGGCTGACCTCTGGCGATGCGCCGACCAAGGAAATTCCGTTGCATACTGCGCTCTATCAGACGAGGGCAGAGGCGCGCGCCATCGTGCACCTGCACTCGACCCACGCAGTTGCCCTTTCCATGCTGCCGGAAATCGATCCTAAGGCGGTGCTGCCGCCGATGACGCCCTACTATCTGATGCGCGCCGGACAAACCGCGCTGGTGTCCTACCATCGGCCAGGCGACCCGGCGGTTGTCGCTGCGATCAAGGGCCTTGCCGGACGCTACTCCTCAGTGCTGCTGGCAAATCACGGTCCCGTCGTCGCGGGCGAAACGCTCGAGGCCGCAGTATTCGCTACCGAGGAGCTGGAAGAAACCGCAAGGCTCTATCTGCTTTTACGCGGCCTCAACCCCCGCTACCTGTCGCCGGAACAGGTCGCCGATTTGGTGCGGGTTTTCGGGATATCCTTGCCGGAGCAAGACGAGCACCACCATTAGCATAGCCTTAGCGCGTGCGTGACGTTATCTCACGGTATGAGAGTAATGCGTAGATAAAGGTCAATGTCCCGGCAAGTTCGAGACCTTCTTCGATGTTCGCCAGAATGCGATAGCGCAAGGATTCCATACCTTCCGCCTCTGCAACGCTGCCGCCGACCATTTCAAACCCGACCGCTCCGCCAAGAAACAGCGCCGCCGAAACCGCCAACAGCACGGCGAGCGATGTCGGGAAAGAGCGGATGAATGGAACAAATGCAGCTAGCCCCACTAAGCTAAGAATGCCTGCCGGCGCTGCCCATGCAAAATACAGCAGGCCCGTATTGGTTGACCTCGCAGCCAACGCAGCGGATAGCTTCTCATGAAGGCCCGTGAATTCATCGAAAGAAAGAAGCAGGAACAGGAAGCCTAAGAAGTACCAATGCCAGGTGAACCGACTGCTACGGCCCGCCGCATCGTCTCCGCACTGAAATAGAAGACGGCTACAGAAAAAAAGCACCAGCACGGAGACCCAAGTGAACGCGCTCCGTTCCACATCGACATCAAGGAGCCATATTTTTCTCGAAAGGTCCGGCTCCTGTCCAGCGTACAAGCTTAAATCTTGTGCGAAACTTGCACAAAGAATCAGTAGAGATAATACTGTAACTAGGGCGAGTATCGGTCTCCATTCGCTGAACAGAAGCGGGGCTTCCTTTTCCACCCTTGCAATTGTCACAAAAGTGTCACATAAAGATTAGCAACTTGTCAACCATTGGCGTTCCAATGCGCAGCGACGGAAACAAGTTCGAGTCATTACTCGGCGCAGGCTTGCTTGCTCTCCTATTGGCGTTGGCCGGGCTCATCGTTTTCTACGAGGTCGAGGTGGTATTCCCGTTGGGGTGACGCGTTGCCAACGATGGCGCCGACCGCCGTCACGAAGGGCATAAGTGCCCTCTCGGCTCCTCCAGAAGCCGCTTGAACTGCTTGTTGTCCAAGAGCCCGCGCAACGTCCAGATGCAGGCTCTTTCAGTTGAGATCAGCGCTCGATCGAGGCGAAACGGACCGTTCCGTGGTGCCTCTTCACCTCGACACGCTTGTCACCGCACGATTTCGCGGTGACCGCCGGGCAGGCGGGTGGCGATGAGCTTGTCGATGCGGCGGCCGTCGAGGTCGACGACCTCGAAGCGCCAGCCCTGCGCATCCACGCATTCGCCGGTCGTCGGCAGATGGTGCATGTGCGACAGCACGTAACCGGCGACGGTCTCGTAGTCGCGGTTCTCGGGCAGGTCGATGCCGAGAACGTCCGCCATCTCGTCGGCCTGCATGTAGCCGGCGAGCAGCCATGAGCCGTCCTCGCGCTTGACGGCGTTTTCCTCATCACCGGCGTCGAGGTCCGCCCGGAAGACGCCGGTGATGGCTTCCAATATGTCCGCAGGGGTGACGATGCCTTCGAAATGGCCGTATTCGTCATGGACCAGCGCCATCGGCACGTTGGACTCCTTGAGTGTCGAAAGGACATCCAGCGCGTCGGCCTGGTCATGGACAATGGGAGCGGTGCGCACGTGCCGGCGCGGGTCGAGTGCGCGACCGCCAAGCATCGCGGCCAGCACGTCGCGGGTCTGGACGACGCCGATCATGGCGTCGACACTGCCATCGCCGGCTGGCAGGCGCGAATGCTGGGTCTCCATCAGGAGTTTGCGGATCGCCGTGTCGTCGGACTCCAGGTTGATCCAGTCGACCTCGGTGCGCGGCGTCATCACCGCGCGGACGGCGCGGTCGCCGAGCCGCATGACGCCGGCGATCATGCGCCGCTCGTCGGATTCGATGGTGCCGTGATGCTCGGCCTCGGCGACCAGCATCTTGATCTCCTCGTCGGTGACCTTCTCCTCGCTTTCACCGCGTTGGCCGAGCAGCCACAGCATAGCGCGGCCGGAAATGTCGAGCAGGAAGACCAGCGGCGCCGAGACGGTGGCGAGGATGATCATCGCCGGAGCAACCTTGGCGGCGACGCGTTCGGGATCGCGCAGCGCGATCTGCTTGGGCACCAGTTCGCCGATGACGAGTGAGAAGTAGGTGATGAGGGCGACGACGATGCCGACGCCGATCGGGTCGGCAAGGCTTTCGCGGACGCCGGCCGATGCCAGGAACACGGACAGCCGCTCGCCGAGCGTGGCGCCGGAAAAGGCGCCGGATAAAACACCGACCAGAGTGATGCCGATCTGCACCGACGACAGGAATTTGCCGGGATTGGAGCCGAGCGCCAAGGCGCGGCCGGCGCCCTTGACATCGCGGTCGATCATCGCCCTGAGGCGGGCCGGCCGTGACGAGACGATGGCAAGTTCGGACATTGCCAGAAGGCCGTTCACGCAGATGAGGGCGGCCACGATGGCGATTTCAGCATAGAGCATGCGGGGTCAATAGCATTGCGGCGCGGTCTTCGAAAATAGATCGCCATCATTTTTCATGCCGGTTTCATGCAGCATCCCATGGCGGCGACGAAAAATGATGATCAAGGCGTCGACGCGACGCCGACCTTTGGCGTCAGGCTGCGCGTCACCGGCCAGATGGCGTGCACGACGTCTTGCGCCTACGGCAACTGCAGCAGCACGCCCACTACCGCCTTGCCGTCGGTGAAATAGGGGTCGCCACCGCCATTGCGCCCGGTCTTTGTCGCGCCGATGCCTGCGATTTCGTCGGTCGAGATCAGCATGCCTGCGGCAGACAGGTCGCGGATCAGGAAATCGCGCTCGGCGTCGATGTCGGGAGCGATATGGTGGGTGATCGCGCCGGTGTCGTGGCTGAGGCCGACACCGCGATCGAAGCTTGCCGAACCCAGCCAGAGCGGCCGGCCGTCGTCGCCGGTCGCCTCGGTCTGCCAGAAGCGGACGTGATGACGCCGGTCGGCACTGTCGCCGACCGGCTTCTCGAAGGCCAGATCCTGTGCACGGCCTTCGAATAACAACCGGCTGACCGGCGCGTCGGGATAGGGCCGATCGAACAGCACGCTTTTGCCGATCTCGATCGCGGTCTTCAGCGTGAGGGCGTCGGCCGTGTCCCACCCGGCGACGGCGAAGGCGTGGACCAGCTCTTTTTTGGTACCGACAAGGCCGACATTGATCGGATCGCCCGCAATACCTTGCGGCGTGTGCGTCACCATCTCGAAGCGCTGCGTACGGAAGTTGCGGTCCCGCAGGGTCCAGAATTCCGGTGCGGCGAATAGGCGAGCACGAGATAGCCGTCACAGAACGCCACCAGCCAGATCGTTGCACGTCGTCGAAGGCTTCGTCGGCTCACGAGACACCACCCAGGCGATACGGCATCACCCTATGTGGCGTCATTCTACGCGGCGGCGCAGACCTTGGGCAGTGGGCATGCGCTCGGGCTCAGCGGCAGGCGCGGTAGCCGTTCTTGCGGTTCTTGATGTCGAAATGGAAGTGGTTGCGGTGGTCATAATTGTAGCCGGGGCCGAGCACAGTGGTGAAATACTGGCAGCCGTCGGCGCGCACAGTGTTGAGGAAGCCGCGCGTGCGGAAGGCAAACAGGCCGGGCTTGCGCACGTCGATATCTTTGCCATTGCCGAGCTCGATGCTCATGACGTCCAGCGCGTTGCCCTTGCCGTGCTCCGACAGCACGCCTTCGCCAGCGATCCTGCGGCAGGAATAGCTCGAGCCCTGGCGAATGGTTTTGACGCCGGAGAAATAGCGCCAGCGGGCGGAGGGGACCAGTTCATTCCTGGTCCAGCCGGCGAAGGTGGCGGCCATGTCGCAGGTCAGCGTCGCGGCAGGCTTCACCCCGATGCTGCCGATGGCCGAGATCTTGACCGGATAATCGATGCCGCACTGGCCTTCGCGGATCGGCGCAAGATCGGTGTAGACGACGCCCAGGCGTTTCAGTTCGTTGCGGCAGTCGATCTCGCTGGCCGGCATCTGTTCGGTCGGCGCCATCGGCTCGTCCATGCGCGGATAGGCGGCGGTCATGTATGGGTTGGACGGGACGAGGCGCTGCATCCCCGCGTAGTTCGGAACGGCCGATGTCTGGCTGCCGACATCGACGGCCGGTTCAAGCGAAAGCACGCTGCCGGTGGTGCAGGCCGAGATCGCTGCGATGGCAAGGCCGCCGGCAATCATGCGCGCGCGTCTGGTTTGCCGCACGGCGACGAACGCGGCGCGAATTATCCCGGCCATCGACAAGATCCCTGTCCCCAAGCCTGATCCCGATCAGGCTCTGTCTCATCGTTTGATCATGATCTTTCTCCGAAAACCGGATCCGGCTTTTCGGGATCATGATCAGACGAGACGGAGATTAGCCGCCAAGAGTAAAGGAAAAATCAGCGGCCGCGTTTACGGCTGCGGCCAAATTGCGGCGCGCGACGGTCTGGGACCATATCACTGGCAGAAGGTGCCGCCGTTGCGGCGCGGTGCGAGATCGAGATGGAGATGTAGCGAATGATCGGCATCGCTGCCCGGGCCGAGCACGGTCTTGAACGGTCCGCAGGCCGCCTTGCGTATTGCGTTCAGGAATTTCGCCTCCTTTTCCGGCGGCGCCGGGCCGATGTCGATCCTCCTGCCGTCCGAAAGCGTGAAGCTGGCGATGTCAAGCGCGTTGCCGAAGGCGTGCTCCGACAATTTCCCTCCGCCATTGCGCCGTCGGCAGACGAAGGCGGATGCCTGGCCGACCGACTTGAGATTGGCGCCGAGCTCGGCCTTGGCCGCCGGCTGGATGATATTCGCAGCGAAGCGCGCGGCGGCCTCGGCCATCTGGCAGTTCAGCTCGGCTTCGGGGTTGATATCCAATGACTTGCCCAGCGTCTTCAGCGCGATCGGATAGGGGATAGAGCAGCCGACCGCCGCATCGTGCTCGGCTTTGCGTTCCTCGAAGTCGACGCCCATCGACTTCAGCCGCCTGCGGCAGGCAAGTTCCTCGTCCGGCATTTTTTCCTGCGGGACAAAGGTCGAGCGCGGGTCGGGAGGGATCTCTTTCTGCTGCGCTTGCGCCGGCTTCTCCGGTGGTTTCGGGGCGGTGGCCGGCGGTTCCGCCTCGGCGGGCCTTTCGCTCGGCGTTGGAGCGATTGCCGGCGGCTCCGGCCGGGCTTCCTGATGCTGGTCCGACTTCTGCTGGTCCATTTTGTCGGTGGCGGGTTGATCAGCCTCTGGCGCATCCGCAGCGCGCGGCTCGGGGATCGGCACGTCGGCAGGTGCGGCTCCTTGCGCTGATTGCGAGCGATAGAGCTCCGGGACGGGCACGGTATCAGGCAATTCCGGAGCTTGGGCCAGGGCCGCTCCTGCCGACAGCATCGCCGCCGCCAAGGGCAGCGCCAATTTGGTCAATCCGGCCAATCTGGTCAATCCGGCCAATCTGATAAATCCGGCCATCTGATGAATAAGAGAGGGGTCAGCGCCGCCATTTGCCGTAAACGGCGGGCGAATGCGGAAGTTGCCTGAACGAGGGTTTTGGCCGATCACGAACGGTAACCGCCGCGTTACGCACCGATCGCTTCCAGCCCTTCCTCCAGCCAGTCGGCCAAGAGCGGCATGCCGAGCAGATATTTCGCCGTGCGCTTGTTGGCGCGCTCGCGCGCGGCCGTCAGCGCGTCCGCCCATTCCGAGGCGTCATAGTCACCGCGTCCGACCCAGGCGAGGGCGACGAGTTCGGCCGCCTCGTCGACATTGAGGTCGTTGATCAGTTCGCGCAGTTCTTCTTCGGTGAGGTCTTCGGAACTTTCCTCGACGAGACCGTCATGATGATGGTTGTCATGCGCCTCGCCATCGAGTTCTACCTCGTGCTCGGCGCCATCGGCATAGTCTTCGTTGACGGCAGCGCTCAACGCCTTCGCCTTGAGGATGAATAGGCGCACCGTGTCGGGACCGATCGAAAGCTCCCATTCCTTTTCAAGGCGCCGCTGCACTGGCCGTCTCCGCATACTCCGTTGCCGTTTGCTGGATGATAGCGAATTTGCAGCGCTCGTCACGTCATGTTCGGCGCTTCTATTTTCCGCTGGCGCGGATCGTTAAAAAAGCTTTCAGTGGCCATGACTTTTTTCCGGGATGAAATGGCTTTTGCCCGGCGTTTATCTTGCATTGTCATGCTTCAAGGAGGGTTCGATGCGCAGACGATTGCTGATCCAGGTTCTGGCGGTTGCCGCCCTGCTGCTGTTTGCTGTTCCAGTGTTTTCGGCCGGTGAAGGTGGAGGCGGTGGCGATGGCAGCCAGACGACACAGTGCAAGAAAGGCATGGTCTGGGACAAGAAGCTGAAGAAATGCGTGGCACCCAAGCAAGGCATGCTGGACGACGACAACATCTATGAAGCCGGCCGCGCGCTGGCGATGGCCGGACGTTATGACGAGGCGATCGTCGTACTCAGCCTGGCTGCGGACAAGAAAGACCCTCGCATCCTCAACTATCTCGGCTACTCGCATCGCCATTCCGGACGTGTCACCGTCGGCCTCGGCTATTACGAGGAAGCGCTGCGCATCGATCCTGATTACACGCTGGTACGTGAATATCTCGGCGAGGCGCATCTGCAGATCGGCGATCTCGACGGTGCCCAGGAACAGCTCCGCGAGATCGAGAAGCGCACCGGCAAGGGATCTCGTGAATACGGCATGCTGTCTGAGCAGATAGACCGTTTCACGAAGAGCTGATTTGAAGCCCAAACACTCCTCACACCGGCTGTGAGCAATCGCAGCCGGTTTTTTGTTTGCCGCTCGCCCTGCCTGCCGCGCGGCCGTTACGGCATTTCTACAAATGGCGCGTGAATTTTTCAAAACTGATTTTTTGGCGTGAAAAACCCACGAAGATTGCTATATTGGGGGAAATTGCGGTGACACGGTTCCGTTAGCCCGAGGCTGCCGGACCGTTTTCTTTTTGTACCCATCGACAAGGTCGCTCCCGGAATGCGGGGGCGGCGGCAGGAAAGGTCAGGCATCATGAACAAGGTCCCGATGACAGGCGAGGGGTTCGCGTCATTGAAGGAAGAACTGCGCTGGCGCCAGCAGGAAGAGCGGCCGCGCATCATCGAAGCGATCTCCGAAGCGCGCTCGCATGGCGATCTTTCCGAAAATGCCGAGTACCACGCGGCGAAAGAGGCGCACAGCCTCAATGAGGGCCGCGTCAACGAGCTCGAGGACTTCATCGCCCGGGCCGAAGTGATCGACATCACCAAGCTCAGCGGCGAAAAGGTCAAGTTCGGCGCGACCGTGGTGCTGGTCGACGAGGACACGGAAGAGAAGAAGACCTACCAGATCGTCGGCGACCAGGAAGCGGACGTGAAGTCCGGCCGCATCTCGATCTCCTCGCCGATCGCGCGGGCGCTGATCGGCAAGGAAGTCGGCGATGCGATCGAGGTCAACGCGCCAGGCGGTGCACGGGGCTATGAGATCGTCCAGGTGCAGTTCATTTAGGGTAAAGCGGGCAGGATTGTTCCTGAATCGCGCTGTTTTAACCCGACGATTGCGCTGCCCCTCATCGCCCTGCCGGGCACTTCTCCCCGTATAGTGACGGGGAGAAGGACGCCGTCACCGACGGTTTCGCCAATTGTCAGCGTTGCAGATAGGCGCCGAGTTCGCGTCCAGCCCCCTTCTCCCCGTCACTATACGGGGAGAAGGTGCCGGCAGGCGGATGAGGGGCGGCGCCGGCCTTTCCATTTGGATTGATTCAATAAATCAACGCCTTCCGGCTGCCAGATCATGCACGTGGCGCTCCAGCAACTTCTCTGCCTCAGCCAACACCTCCTCAGGCGTAACGCGGCCGCCGGGCGCGGCCAGCAGCGTTGACGAGAACGGTCCGCGCGGGCCGGTCAGGCCGGGTTCTGTCGCCAGAAACACGGCGACCGTCGGCAGGCCGAAGGCGCTGGCGAGGTGGGTGAGGCCGGTGTCGGCGCCGATGACCAGCGCCGACCGGCCGATGATCGCGGCGATCTCAGAAAGCAGTGATTTCGGCACCAGCACGGTTTGCGGGACGGCCTCGGCGATCGCCTCGGCAACCGCCTTTTCACTGTCGTTAGACCAGGTGGTGACCGGCGTCATTCCTCTTTCCACGAGAAGCCGGGCAGTTTCGATCCAGTCGCTGACCGGCCATTTCTTGTCCTCGCGGCTGGTGCCGTGCAGCAGGAAGGCGGTTTTTTCGCCGACAAAGGTCGAACCGCCGGCCGGCGGCACGATGCCGGACTCGAGCCCGGAAAAATCCGTTTCATAGCCGAGCGCCAGCCCGAACAGCCGCCTGGTGCGTTCGATGGCGTGCAGATCGCGCGGCACAGCATAGCGCCGGTCGTAGAACAAAGTCGCCGAAGGCTCGCGGGCGCTCGACCGGTCGAAGCCGGCGATCGGCGCCGCAGCCAGTTTTGCCACCAGGGCCGACTTCAGCAATCCTTGCGCGTCGATGACGAGATCGTAGCGGCAATCTCGCAAGGCGCTGCGCAGTGGCGCCGCCTCGCGCCATGTGCTGCGGCCGAGCGGGCTTGTGCGCCAGCGCCGGATCGCCACGGTGTGAATGGTTGCGATCGCCGGATGCAGCGCCACGATGCCGGCAAAAGCCTCTTCCACACACCAGTCGAACGACACATCCGGCTGGTTGCGGCGCGCATCCTCGACGGCCGGAAAGGTGTGGATTACGTCACCCATCGAGGATGTCTTGACGATGAGCACCTTCATGCGGCGGCCGGCAGTTCCAGCAGCCGTTCCGCTGCTGCCGCGACCTGTGCCACCTCAAGCGTGTTCAGGCAGTTGAGATGGCCGAGCGGACAGATCTTCCGGTGGCAGGGCGAACAGGACAGGCCGAGCCAGACCAGTTCGCGCTGCTCGGTGAGTGGCGGCGTATTCTGCGGCGAGGTTGAGCCGTAGACGGCTACGATCGGCGTGCCGACCGCGGCGGCGACATGCATCAGCCCACTATCGTTCGACACCGCAAGCCTGGCCGCGGCGATCAGGTCGATGGCGTCCTCCAGCCGCGTCTGGCCGGCGAGGTCGACAACGCCTGGGGCAAGCGTGGCGATTTCCGCCGTAACGTCGGCGTCGTTCTTCGATCCGAACAGCGCGACCTCAAAACCTTTCGCCATCATGTCGAGCGCAAGGCTGGCATAGCGTTCGCTCGGCCAGCGCTTGGCCGGGCCGAATTCGGCGCCGGGCATCAGCGCGACGAATTTTTCCGCCTCCAGCCCGAAGCGACCCAGCAATGCCGCTTGGTTTTTCGTGTCGACAGCGAGCTTGGGAGCACGGAACGTGCCGCCTTGCGCGAGGCCGAAATAGGCCTGCGCCGTGCGCCGTTTCACATTGTCGGGCAAGGGGACGATATCGGTCAGCAGCCCGTAGCGCATTTCCTTGAGATGGCCGACGCGGCGCGGAATGCGGGCAAAGAACGGGACAAGCGCCGACTTCCAGCTTCCAGGCATGACATAGGCGATGTCGTAGTGGCCGCGCAGCCGTCGGCCGAAGCGCCTGCGGATGCGGAATTCCAGCGCGCCGGATTTCAGCGGCAGATCGATCTGCTGGCGTATTTCGGGCATGCGCTTGACCAGTGGCGCCGCCCATGCCGGGGCCAGCACGTCGATCGCGGCGTTCGGGTGAAGCTCTCTCAGCGCCGAGAACAGGCACTGCGCCATCACCATGTCGCCCACCCAGCGTGGGCCGATTACGAGGATCGCTGGGCTTTCAGCCATTCGACATAGTCTCTGACGCCGGTTTCCACTGTGCGGAACTGACCATTGTAACCGGCGGCGCGCAACCGGGACATATCAGCTTGCGTAAAACTCTGGTAGCTGCCCTTGAGGTGGTCTGGGAAGTCGATGAACTCGATCTCGCCTTTGCCCAGCGTGCCGATCACCGTTTCGGCAATGGCGCGGAACGGCTGGGCACGGCCGGTGCCGCAGTTGAAGATGCCGCTTGAGCCCCGTTTCCACAACCACAGGTTGACGTCGGCAACGTCGCCGACATGGATGAAATCGCGGCTCTGCTCGCCAGGTCCAAAACCGTCATAGGCGCCGAACAGTTTCGGGTTCTGGCCTTGCTCGACCTGGTTGAACAGGTGGAAGGCGACCGAGGCCATGGTGCCCTTGTGCGCCTCGCGTGGCCCATAGACGTTGAAATAGCGCAGGCCCGCCACCGGCGAATGGTCGGTTTCGAAGACGGTGCGGCGGACGTAGTCGTCGAACAGCTTCTTTGAATAGGCATAGACATTGAGCGGGCGTTCGCATTCCGGCTCCTCGCGAAACTCGGCTCCGCCGCCATAGACCGAGGCTGAGGAAGCATAGAGGAAAGGCACCCGCAGCGCCAGGCAGGCATGCAGCAGCCGCTTCGAATAAGCGTAGTTCACCTCCATCATGAACTTGCCGTTCCATTCGGTGGTGGTCGAGCAGGCGCCCTGGTGGAAGACGGCCTCGATGCGGCCGAGGTCTCCGGCCTCCATCCGCGGCAGGAAATCGTCCTTGTCGAGGTAATCGGCGATCTGCAGGTCGGCGAGATTGGCGATCTTGTGGCCGTCGGTCAGGTCGTCGACGACGAGGATGTCGCTGATCCCTTCGGCGTTAAGGGCGGCGACGATGTTGGAGCCGATCATGCCGGCGCCGCCCGTGACGATGATCATGAAAGCCTCTGGTATCTTGTGCCGATTCCGGCCCTTATAGGGGAGGCTGGCGGGGCTGTCGATAAAGCAGGTCGCAATCCGGCGGCTGGGTGAGCGTCACAGTGCCGCCGCAAAGCTTTCGCTTCAGTCGGCGATCCACCGGCGAAGCGCGACAGGAGCAAGGATAATGCCGTCGACCGAACTGCTTATCGCCTTCTTCGCCACCACGGCGATCTTCGCCTACATTCCCGGTCCGGCGATGCTTTACGCTGCTGCGCAAACCATGGCGCGCGGCCGCTGGTCCGGCCTGACGGCGGCGTTGGGGATCCATCTTGGCGGCTATGTGCACGTCGTCGCCGCCGCTGCCGGGTTGTCCGTGCTTTTCCACGCCGTACCGACGCTCTACATCGCAGTCAAGCTGGCTGGCGCGCTCTATCTGATCTGGCTGGGTGTGTCGCTGTTCCGCGCCAGGGCGCAAGACGATACTGTTATCTCAGGCATTGAGCCGAAATCCGCCAGCCGCGCCTTTTTCGAGAGTATCACCGTCGAGGTGCTCAATCCCAAGACTGCAATCTTCTTCATGGCGTTCCTGCCGCAATTCATCGACGCGTCGGCGACGTTTCCCGTCTGGCTCCAATTCCTCGTCCTCGGGACGATCGTCAATCTGATGTTCTCCTCGGCGGATGTCATGTGCGTGGTGCTGGCGGGTGCGCTGATCACCAGGCTACGGCGTTCGAGCCACGCACAGCGCCTCATGCGGCGTGCGAGCGGTGCGGTGCTCGTCGGATTGGGCGTTCATGTGGCTTTGCAGAAAAGCTGATCCGTCGACCGGCGTTGGCTGTGGGCCGTTCGGTGCCTGCCGTTGCGCTGAGCCGAATTGCGGTATATCGGCTTCGCCATGAACGACCAGCCCTGCCAGTCCAGCGTTTTCACAGCAGCGGGACCGGCTCTCATTGCACGTCGCGGATGACATGAGCGAGCAATACCTGCCTTCTCCCGAACCCCTTCACCGCGCCATCTCGCGGTTCGGCAACGTCACCGTACTGGTGGTCGGCGACTTCATCCGCGACCGTTTCGTCAACGGCGTCATCGAGCGGATTTCGCCGGAAGCACCCATTCCGGTGCTGCGCGGGCGTGGCGAAACGTCG
The DNA here is from genome assembly GCF_055811385.1 of Mesorhizobium sp. WSM4849. Lineage (NCBI taxonomy): Bacteria > Pseudomonadati > Pseudomonadota > Alphaproteobacteria > Hyphomicrobiales > Phyllobacteriaceae > Mesorhizobium > Mesorhizobium sp. WSM4849. The sequence continues at coordinate 173,178 of NZ_JBVVPW010000012.1, read as the reverse complement.
GCGATGGGCGGCGCCGGCAATGTCGTCGCCAACATCGTCTCGCTCGGCGCTGCCGCGATACCGGTCTCGGTGATCGGCGCCGATCAGGCCGGCGACAATCTCATGCGCATGCTCGCCGAGTTTGGCGTCGACACCGGCGGCCTCGCGCAGAACGCGAACCGGATGACGTCGTCGAAAAGCCGGTTCAGTGCGCTCAACCAGCAGGTGCTGCGCTTCGACGAGGAGGAAATCAAGCCGCTGGGCGACGCTGAGCGGGCAACGCTGGTCCGGCATTTTCGCGCCGCGCTCGCGCAAGCCGACATCGTTATCCTGTCCGACTACGGCAAGGGCATATTGCTCGACGGCGTCGCCGGCGAGCTGATCTCGATCTGCCGCGAGGCGGGAAAGCCGGTGCTGGTCGATCCTAAGGGCCGCGACTATGCCTGCTATGCCGGGGCGACGGCGATCACCCCCAATCGCAAGGAACTTGGCGAGGCGGTTGGACGCGTGGTGTTTGCCGATGACGAGATCGAGGCCGCGGCGCGTGAGCTGATCTCGGCACACGGCTTCGATTTCGTGGTCGCGACGCGCAGCGAAAAGGGTATGAGCGTCGTCGGCGCGGACGATGCCCGCCACATTGCCACGCAGGCGCGGGAAGTGTTCGACGTTTCCGGCGCCGGCGACACTGTGATTGCGACGTTTGCGTTGGCTCTTGCCGCAGGCGCCGACCGCATCATGGCCGCCGCCATCGCCAACGCGGCGGGTGGCGTGGTGGTGGGAAAGCGCGGTACCGCGCGGCTGACGGTCGAAGAGCTTACCGGGGCGCTGTTTCGCTCGCATGGACCGATTGCCCACAAGGATTCAATTCTCGATGCCGCCGCCGCTGCACGGCTGGTGGCGACGTGGAAGGACGAAGGCCTGAGCGTCGGTTTCACCAATGGCTGCTTCGATATCCTTCACGCCGGCCATGTCAGCCTTTTGCATGCAGCCCGCAGCCAATGCGACCGGCTGGTTCTCGGCCTCAACAGCGATGCCTCGGTGCGCCGGCTGAAAGGGCCAGGGCGCCCGGTCAATGACGAGCATGACCGCGCCTGCGTGCTGGCGGCGCTTGCCTCGGTCGATGCCGTCGTCGTCTTCGAGGAGGACACGCCGCTCGCGCTGATCGAAGCGCTCAAGCCCGACATACTGGTCAAGGGCGCCGACTACACGATCGATCAGGTGGTCGGCGCCGAAATCGTGCAAAAGGCGGGCGGCCGCGTCGTGCTGGTCGATCTCGTCGCCGGCAAGAGCACCACCGGCACCATCGGCAAGTTGCGCGCCGGCAGTACAAACTGAGGTTTTCATGTCCGAACTGAACGAATACCTGGTCCGCTCGGCGGCCGCGATCACCGCGATGGTCGAGCGCGACCTCACCGGCGAGATGGAGCGGGCGGTGACCGCCGTCGTCGCCGCGCTTTCGCACGGCAAGGCGCTGCTGATCTGCGGCAATGGCGGCTCGGCCAGCGATGCCATCCATATCGCCGGTGAACTGGTCGGCCGCTTCCTGAAGGAGCGCAAGGCCTACAACGTCATCGCGCTGCCGGCCAATGCGGCGGTGCTGACCGCGTGGGGCAATGATTACGGCTTCGACACGGTGTTTTCACGCCAGGTCGAGGCGCATGGCTCTGCTGGTGCCGTGCTGCTCGCCATCTCGACCAGCGGCAACTCGGCCAGCATCCTTGCCGCTGCCGAGCAGGCGCGCACGATGGACATGACGGTGATCAGCCTGACCGGCGACACCGGCGGCAAGCTCAAACCGCTCTCCGACATCCTGCTCAACGTGCCCTCGACCTCGACGCCGATCATCCAGCAGGGGCATCTGTGCCTCTATCATCATCTGTGCGAAATGGTCGAAGCGCGCCTCTGTGATGGCTGATAGGGACGCTGTCAGGACCTCGCAGCCGTACCCGCTCGAAGAGCCGGGCCTGTGGGTCGAGCGGATTGGTACCTCGGTTTTTGCAGCTGGCACGCCGGCGCTGTTTCTCGACCGGGACGGCACCATGAATGTCGATAGCGGTTATCCCAGCGATCCGGCTGACATCGTGCTGCGGCCGGCGATGCTGCCGGTGATCCGAACGGCCAACATCGTAGGCCTTCCTGCGATCGTGGTCTCCAACCAATCAGGTATAGCCCGCGGCTATTTCGGCTGGCCGGAGTTCGCCGCAGTCAATGCTCGGCTGCTGACACTTCTCGAAGCACAGAATTGCCGGATCGATCTGGTGCTCGCCTGCGCCTACCATTCGAGCGGGACGGGTGAACTGGCAGTAGGCGATCATCCGATGCGCAAGCCCAATCCGGGCATGCTTCTGCGCGCCCGCGATCTGCTGGGCGTGGATATCAGCCGGTCAATCATCGTCGGCGACAAGGCCGATGACATGGAGGCCGGACGGCGAGCCGGGCTATGGGAGGGCTGGTTGGTGCACGGCAGATCCAATCGGACTTCTAGCGATGGCATGTTCACGACGCGCAAACTGACGACCGGTAACGATCACAGCAAACTCTGCGACGCCATCGCCGAATTCGGCCGGGATTAGATTCTCACTTCGCTGAAAGCCACCAGGCCCTCGTCCTTGACGCGACGGATGGTCAGTGCCGTCCGCACCGTGTCGACATTCGGCGCCGAGGCCAGTTCCTCGATGACGAAGGTCTGGAAGGCGCCGAGGTCGCTCGCCACGCAATGCAGCAAAAAGTCGGATTCGCCCGACACCATCCAGGCGTCGCGAACGATCGGCCAACCGCGGGTGCGTTCGGCGAAGGTTTTCAGCTCCGCGTCGGCCTGGTGATGCAGGCCGATAAGGCAGAAGGCGACGACATCCAGGCCGAGCGCCGGCGCATTGAGCAAGGCGCGATAGCCGCGGATGATGCCGGTCTCTTCCAACCGCCTGACGCGACGCAGGCATGGCGGCGCCGAAATGCCGACGCGGCCGGACAGCTCGACATTGGTCATGCGCCCGTCTTGCTGCAGCTCGCGCAGGATTTTCCAGTCGATTGCATCGAGATCGGCTTTGAGCGGCATGGATACCTTCGGCGCTTCACGCAAGAATCTTTCGTAATTTTGTAATTAAACGACTTTGGTGTCCATTCCATCCCTTCAGTCGCTGATTTTCGGACAGTCGCCGCGCAAGATGTTCATGGATCGTCTGTTTGCGGGCAAGCTTTCCGGGGACGAAGGCCAGGTCGTCTTGCTGGCGTCGCCTGCAACACCTAGATTAGGGCCGATATCGAACCCTGTGCCGGACGCTTCATTCGCGTCCGGTTTTGTGAAAGCCCGTCCATGATCACCAAGCACGCACCCGTTCTCATCATCGGTTCCGGCCCCGCCGGCTATACGGCGGCAATCTACGCCGCCCGCGCCATGCTGAAGCCGATGCTGGTCGCCGGGCTGCAGCAGGGCGGCCAGCTGGTGATCACCACCGACGTCGAAAACTATCCGGGCTTCGCCGATCCGATCCAGGGTCCGTGGCTGATGGAACAAATGTTGAAGCAGGCCGAGCATGTCGGCACCGACGTCATCAATGACATCATCACCGAAGTCGACCTCAATGTGCGGCCGTTCCGTGCCAAGGGCGATTCCGGCACCACCTATACCGCCGACGCGCTGATCATCGCCACCGGTGCGCAGGCGAAATGGCTGGGCATCCCGAGCGAACAGACCTTCATGGGCTTCGGCGTATCGGCCTGCGCCACCTGCGACGGCTTCTTCTATCGCGGCAAGGATGTCGCGGTGATCGGCGGCGGCAATTCGGCGGTGGAGGAGGCGCTCTACCTTTCCAACCTGGCAAAGAGCGTGACGGTCATCCACCGGCGCAGCGACTTCCGCGCCGAGCGCATCCTTAGCGAGCGGCTGTTCAAGAAGGACAATATCCGCGTCATCTGGGACACCGTCGTCGACGAGATCACCGGCCAGTCCGGCAAGACGCCGCTGCCGCCGTCGGTGGAAGGGCTGAAGCTGCGCAATGTGGTGACCGGCCAGGAGATGCATCTGACGGTCGACGGGGTGTTCGTGGCGATCGGCCATGCGCCGGCGGTCGAGCTGTTCGCCGGCAAGCTGAAGCAGAAGCCGAACGGCTATCTGTGGACGGCGCCGGATTCGACCTGCACCGACGTGCCGGGCGTGTTCGCCGCCGGCGACGTGACCGACGACATCTACCGCCAGGCGGTGACGGCGGCGGGGCTCGGCTGCATGGCCGCGCTCGAGGCGGAAAAGTACCTCGCCGGGATCGAAGTTCACCGCGAAGCGGCGGAGTAAGGAAGCGGCCGAGAAAAGCCGCGCAAAAGCCTGATTTTTCATTCAGACGCCAGAAAACAGAACGGGGGCATCATGGCGTTGGACTGGGACAAGCTACGCGTGTTTCACGCTGCGGCGGAAGCTGGGTCGTTCACCCATGCCGCCGAGACACTGCATCTGTCGCAATCGGCGATCTCGCGGCAGGTCAGCGCGCTCGAACATGACGTCGGCGTGCCGCTGTTCAATCGCCATGCCCGCGGCCTGGTGTTGACCGAGCAGGGTGAGATGCTGTTCCGCACGGCGCATGACGTGCTGATGAAGCTGGAGACGATCAAATCGCGGCTGACCGAGGCCAAGGACCGGCCCTCCGGCGTGCTCAGGGTGACGACCACGGTGGGGCTCGGTGCCGGCTGGCTGACCGAGCGCGTGCAGGAATTCATCGAGCTCTATCCTGAGATTAGCCTGCAGTTGATCCTGGCGAACGAGGAACTCGACCTCACCATGCGCCGAGCGGATTGCGCGATCCGGCTGCGCCAGCCGCAGCAGCCCGATCTCATCCAGCGCCGCCTGTTCACCGTGCATTTCCATCTCTACGCCGCTCCTTCTTACGTCAACAAGTATGGCAAGCCGGCGTCGATCGCCGAGTTGAAGAGCCATCGCATCGTCACCTTCGGCGTGCCGGTGCCGGCGCATTTGTCGGAATTGAACTGGCTGGAAACGGTCGGCGATTTCGAAGGCGGGCAAAGGGTGCCGACGCTGCAGATCAACGACATATTGTCGATCAAGCGCGCGGTTCAGGGTGGTGCCGGCATCGCCATGCTGCCCGACTATGTGGTCAGCAAGGACTCAGGGCTGGTGCAGTTGCTGCCGGAGACCGAAGTGCCGTCCTTCGACACCTATTTCGCTTATCCCGATGCGATGAAGAACCAGGCGAAACTGCACGTCTTCCGCGATTTTATCATCGCCAAGGCGCGCAGCTGGTCGTTCTAAAGCGCGTCGCGTTTGAACGGATACATGCGACGCGCTTAGGTTCTTGTCATTATGCATGTCGTTATCCCAAAACCGCTGCGCCCCTCGGGTCAAGCCCTGGGTCAAGCCCGAGGGCAAGCTTTTGGGCGACACGCATTAGGGTATGTCGATATTCAGGTGATGCCGGCCTGCGAACGGCTGATACCTGCGCTTCCGGTACTTACGGACCCTTGTCCGCTCCGTTCCGTTTCTCGGAACCCACCATTCTCGACTCGGCCTGACCTGAACACACCCTGAAACGGCGCCATCTCCGCTTTCCGGCTCACCCGCGCCATGGCGTCAGGCGGGGCAGCCAGCCGGGGACGGCGCGGCGGTAGGCCTCGTAGTCGGCGCCATAGCGCCGAGCAAGCGTCGGTTCCTCATAGAACTTCACGAAGGAGACCATGGCGATGGCGGCGATAGCGGCATAGGCGACGAGAGCCCAGCTCGAAAACAGCAGCGCCTGGCCAAGGATGATCGCCAGCACCGCCACATACATCGGGTTGCGGACATGGCGGTAGATGCCGCCGACAACCAGTCGCTCGGTTGGCGCGACCGGGGCGGGCGTGCCCCGGCCTTCGAGGGAAAAACGGGCGAAAGCATGAAGCAGCAAGGCCGCTGCGACGACAATCAGGACCCAGCCGACGGGGACCAAGCCGGGCCGGGTCGACCATGGCAGACGATAGCGATCGGTCAACAGCCAGGGCAGCAATCCCGCGACCACGCCGGGCGCTGCGATGAAGAATAGCGCGCTGCCGACGATCGCCTGATGTGTCCTCATTGAGGCTTCCTTCTAAAGCGCGTCGCGTCTGAAGGATTCAAAGGGATTCATGCGACGCGCTTTCAGTTCTTGTTTTTATGCACGTCGTTGTCCCAAAACCGCTGCGCACCCTCGGGTCGGGCCCGAGGGCATGCTTTTGGGCGACATGCATTAGAGCGGCGTGCGCCCGCTTGGACGCACAAATACGCTTTAGCACTTTGGATCTGCGCACCGTGCTTTCCGAACATCGATGCCAATTTTCGGGCCGATGCGCGGCTGCTGCAAAAATAAACGCGTGCTGCCTGATTCGACGTCATTCGTTGTTTCTGCATTCCGGGCCGAGAATTGGCTCTGATTCGCTATTTCGCGATGGTTTGTGCCTGGCTGTGCACCGCATTTCGACGATTCTGCTGGTCCTACGGGGCCAAGGAATGGGTTAGACCACAGCCTGTGTCATTTTGCATGCGTGTGTTGCAAAATAGATGCTTGTTTCTTGGGCATGATGAGCACATATATAGATCATCTCCTGGGCGCGTTCTCCTCCCATTAGCGCCCTCGAGTGTTCCCCTCTGGAGGTTAGCCTTAACAGGCACTTCCAATCAAACTCAGCCGGATCTTCATTGATCCGGCTTTTTTGTTGCCTGAAACCTGCTGGCGCCCAGGGAAAGCCGACCGAAATTGTCACGTAACAGTGACATGTAACCTCAGGTAACATATCCTAGGCGCCTATCATCGACTAAGCAGATCATAGGACGCGGTGTGGTTCGTGCGGGAGATGGGGGCATCACTCGGACGATCCGGGCTCAGGCGGCTACCGCGTCCGAACCATTCTTCCGCTGAGGCCGTCAGGCGGCTGGCGGCATGTGCGGCGGACCTGCCGTTTTCGCCTCCCACGAAGACGGTCCGCAAGGAAACGGCGTCCGGATCACTCCGGACGCCGTTTCCCTGTGTTCTGCAGCCTGCGATACTGGCGTCAAAATCCAGTATCAGGCGGCCTTGCCATTGGCGTTCAACGCCTCATCGGCCAGGCGACCGGTGAGTTCGGCCATATGGTCGAAGGTGGCACGATAGCTGGCAACGCCCGCGGTGGCCGAACGCAACTCGATGATCAGGTCGCCGATCTCGGCCTGCGGCATGGTCGCCTCGACGACATCCCATCCCGGCCAGCCGGGCCGCGCATCGTAGCCGAGGATCTGGCCGCGCCGCTGCGGGATCAGGGCGATGATCCTCGACGTGGCGTCGGACGGCGTGACGATCTCGACCTTCATGATAGGTTCGAGCAGCACTGGCGAGCAGGCGGCCATGCCTTCCTTCATCGCCAGCTTCGCCGCCATCTGGAAGGCCATGTCCGACGAATCGACGGCATGATAGGAGCCGTCGGACAGGTTGACCGCGACATCGACCACCGGAAAGCCGAGCGGGCCGGATTTCAGATAATCACGCACGCCGGTCTCGACCGACTGGATATAGGTTTTCGGCACGGCGCCGCCGGTGATGGTGTCGGTGAACTGGAAGCCGGAGCCGCGCGGCAGCGGCTTGATCTCGATGACCACGTCGCCGAACTGGCCATGGCCGCCCGACTGCTTCTTGTGGCGGCCACGCTGCTGCGCGGTTTTGCGGATCGTCTCGCGATAAGGCACGGCCGGCGGATGGCCTTCGACCGGGATCTGGTTCTTGCCTTCCAGCCGCTCGCGCACGACGCGCAGATGCATCTCGCCATGGCCCGACAGCACGGTTTCGGCCGAATCCTGATTGTGGCGCAGGCTGAGCGAGGGATCTTCTTCGGCAAGGCGCTGGATGGCCGCGGACATCTTCACCTCGTCCTTGCGTTCCTTCGGCCGCAGCGCGAAGGCGAAGACCGGTTGCGGCGGCGCCAGCGTCACCAGCGGCTTGATGCCGCCCTTGGCCGAGCTCAGCGTCTGACCGGTCGTGACGTCGTCCAGCTTGCCGAGCGCGACCGTGTCGCCGGCCTTGGCCGAGGTGAGCTTGGTCTGGTCCTTGCCGAGCATCCTGTAGATGCCGGAGACCTTTGCCGTGGCGCCATTCGAAAGGAACAGCTCGGAGGCGTCGGCAAGCTGGCCGGACAGGATGCGCGAGACCGACAGCTTGCCGCCATGCGCAGTATGGATGGTCTTCATCACCTGGACTACGGTCGTATTGCCGTCAGGTGCACCGAGGCGCTTGCGCGTTGCTTCAACATCAGGCGCGTCGTGGCGGATCGTCTTTAGAAGCCGCAGCACACCATTGCCCTTCTCGGCGGTGCCGATCAGCACCGGCGTCACCGCGCCGTCACGCAGGTCGGCGGCGAGGTCGTCGAAGATCGCGTCCTTCGGCGGCTCGATCTCTTCGAGGAGCTGCTCCATCAACTGGTCGTCATGGTCGGCAAGCGTCTCCAGCATGGAAAAGCGCGCCTCCAGCTCGCGCGCCTTGTCGTCGCTGGGAATCTGGGCGACCTCGCTTTCGGCATATTCGCGATAAATGTAGGCGCGCTCCAGAGCGAGATCGATCGAGCCGATGACGACACCGTTCTTGCGCAGCGGAATCTGGCGCAGCAGCAACGGCGCCGAGCTTGCCGGCTGCAGCATCTTCAGCGTGTCGCGCACGCCTGATATCGCCTTATCGACCTTGTTGAGGAACATGATGCGCGGCACGCCGAGATCGTCGAGCTTGCGCATGATCAGCTGCAGGGCAGGGATTTTCTTCGCGTCGGCTTCAGCGACGACCACGGCGATGTCGCAGGCGGCAAGCACCGGCTCTGCCTCGAAAGAGAATTCGATGGAACCGGGACAATCGACGAAGGTGAGTTGCTCGTCCATGAATTCGGTGGTCGCAAAGGTCGCCTCGACGCTCATGGCGTGGGCGCGTGCCTCGGGCGAATGATCGGAAACGGTATTTCCCGAGGAAACGGGATTCTGGCGGGGAATGGCGCCCGTGCGGGCCAATATGGCTTCGAGAAGTGTCGTCTTACCGCTTGCAAAGGGACCGACTATGGCAATGCATTTCGGTCCCGTGCGTCGTCCTCCGGCGCGAGTTCCCATGACTGACCTCCACTCAGGCGTTTCCCTGGGAGCGGCGGCCGGCCTGTCGACCGTCGCGGGCGGGCTTTTTTCAGTTTGCCACCTACCCAAAGGCATCGTCCCACGGGTTAGCCGGGAGGGCAAGTGATTTGAGAATCGGGGATTTGAGGATCGCCTGATGTCGCGGATGTTGAGCCATCATCGGCGAACCCGTCGGATGCGAGCCTAGCCTCCCATCAAATCCCGCGACAAAGCCTGTCGCCGAACAGCCGCAAAAGCGGTTGCGCCATAATGGTTATCGGACGAAACTGCCCGCTTCTTGCGACAAAAAGGAACGGCCGTCGCCGACCGATCCGCCATCAGCTTGAGGCCTCGCGACGATGAAGATCATTGCCTGCGGCAGCGTGCCGACCGTCATTGCGCCGGAAAAGTACTTCACCGGACGTGTGTGGCAGACGCCGATCATCGAGAAGGAAGCGCCAGCGCGGCTGCGCGCCATCATCGTCAGTTTCGAGCCCGGCGCGCGTACCCACTGGCATACGCATCCGCTGGGCCAGACGCTCTATGTCATATCAGGCGCCGGCCTCGCGCAAAGCTGGGGCGAGCCGGTACAGGCGATCAGGGCCGGCGACGTCATTTCGTTCGCGCCTGAGGAAAAGCACTGGCATGGCGCCGGCCCGAAATCGGCGATGGCGCATATCGCCATGCAGGAGGCGCTCGACGGCGTCCATGCCGACTGGCTGGAGAAGGTGACAGACGAGCAGTATGGCGGCGTTGATCGGACCTAAAAGCGCGTCGCGTCCGATCATTATAGGTGATTTTCCATACTCAGGTTTGGAGTCGACATGTCGAAGCGTCGCTTGCCTCTTGTTGCCGCCGTCTATCTCGGCACATTCGTCGCACTGCTCGACATCAGCATCGTCAACGTCGCCCTGCCGACGATCCAGCTTGCGCTCGGCATCGATTTCGCAGGGCTGCAATGGGTGATCGACGCCTACACGCTTTGCCTGTCGGCCTTCATGCTGTCGGCAGGCCTGATCGCTGACCGCTACGGGCGCAAGCGCTCCTGGCTGGCAGGGATCGGCATTTTCGTGGCCGGTTCCGCCATCTGTGCAATCGCGCCCAACCTGCCGGTGCTGCTGGTCGGCCGGGTGGTGCAAGGGATAGCCGGATCGCTGATCATTCCGGGTGCGCTGTCGATTCTTACGCAGGCGTTTCCCGACGGTCGCGAGCGTGCCGGCGTCATCGGCGGCTGGGCGTCGTTCGCAGCTGTCTCGCTGCTCGCCGGCCCGGTCCTCGGCGGCATCCTGATCGAAACCGCCGGATGGCAGAGCATTTTCCTGATCAACCTGCCGCTCGGCCTGGTCACGATCGTGCTCGGTGCGGCTTCGATCGTAGAGACTTCACACCCCGAGCATGCCCATCTCGACCTTGTCGGCCTGGCGCTTAGCATTCTGTGGCTGGGCGCCTTAACCTTCGGCCTGATATCGGCAGGCGAAAAAGGGTGGGGCGATCGAGAGGCTGTTATCGCCCTTGTCGTCGGCTTCGCCGGCCTAGTGGCATTCCTTGTCTTCGAGGCACGCACGCCGCGGCCGATGCTGCCGCTTGGCCTGTTCCGCGACATTCGCTTTGCCGTCGCCAATGTCGCCTCGTTCGCGCTCGGCCTCACCTCCTACACCAGCGTCTTCCTCTATTCGATGTTCCTGCAGCAGGCGCAGGGCTGGTCGCCGACACAGACCGGCCTGCGCATGGCGCCGCTGTTCCTTGTCCAAATGGTCGTGTCGCCGGCGATCGGCAGGCTCAGTCAGCGCTACGGACACTCGGCGCTGATGACATCGGGCTATCTTTCGAGCGGTCTTTCCATGCTGGGAATGTGCTGGGTTGGACCCTCGACAACCTATGTGACGATCGGCCTGCTGTTTGCCGTCGGCGGCCTCGGCAATGCGCTGTCCATCCCGACCGGCAGCGCTGCCGCGATGTCGTTTGCGCCGCGCGAGCGTTCGGGCATGGTGTCGGCGGTGATCAACGCAACCCGCCAGGGCGGCACCGCCATCGGCATCGCCCTGCTGGGCGCCTTGATGAGCATGCGGGCAACAGCCCTGCTGACGGCGCATCTTGAAAATGCCGGTGTCGCCAATGCCGGAGCGGTGGCCCGCGCCGCCGTTTCAAGGTACGATTTCGCAGCCGATGCGGCGATGGGCGAGGAGAGCCTGCGCGATCTGTTCGCAGCCGCTTATGCCGGCGGTTTCCATGCGGCGATGCTGACGGCGGCCATCGTTTCGTTCGTCACGGCCGGGCTTCTGGTCACCGTTCTGGCGCCGGCCGAGGCACGTTCGGCACGCGAAACCAATCAGCGGGGATGAGGCTGGTGCCTATCGTGATGAAAACCCGGCTCGCGGCAGGGTTTTGGTGTTTGAGATGCGCCTGATCAGATCAGCGAGGCGGTGAAGCGCTGGATTCGTGTGCAGGCCTCTTCGAGCAACGCCTCCGATGTGGCGTAGGAGATGCGGAAGTTCGGGCCGAGGCCGAAGGCCGAGCCGAACACGACCGCGACGCCCTCGGCCTCGAGCAGCTCCGAGCAGAAGGCTTCGTCGCTGTCGATCACCTTGCCGGCTTTGGTCTTCTTGCCGATCAACTGGGCACAGGACGGATAGACATAGAAGGCGCCTTCCGGCGAGGGACATGTAATGCCGCGCGCCTGGTTGAGCATCGACACGACGAGATCGCGCCGAGCCTGGAAGATCGCCTTGTTTTTCGCAATGAAATCCTGCGGACCGTTCAGCGCCTCCACCGATGCCCACTGGGCAATGGTGCAGGCGCCGGAGGTCTGCTGGCCCTGGATCATATCCATCGCCTTGATCAGCGCCACGGGCCCGGCCGCATAGCCGATGCGCCAGCCGGTCATGGCATAGGCCTTCGACACGCCGTTCATCGTCAGCGTGCGCTCATAAAGCTTCGGCTCGACCTCGGCGATGGTCCTGAAGACGAAATCGCCGTAGATCAGGTGCTCGTACATGTCGTCGGTCAGCACCCAGACATGGGGATGTTCGAGCAGCACGTCGGCCAGCGCGCGCAATTCAGCCTCGGTGTAGGCGGCGCCCGACGGGTTCGACGGTGAGTTCATCAACAGCCATTTGGTGCGCGGCGTGATCGCCTTTTCCAACGCCGCCGCCGTCAGCTTGAAGCCGTTGTCGATGGAGGTGTCGGCAAATGCCGGGGTGCCGCCGCAGATCGCCACCATCTCGGGATAGCTGACCCAGTACGGCCTCGGAATGATGACCTCGTCGCCGGGATTCAGCGTCGCCATAAAGGCATTGAACAGGATCTGCTTGCCGCCGGTGCCGACGATGGTCTGCTCCGGCCGGTAGTCGAGATTGTTTTCTCGCTTGAATTTTTTGGCGATCGCCTCGCGCAGCGGCACGATGCCGGAAACAGGAGGATATTTCGTTTCGCCGCGGCGGATGGCCTCGATCGCAGCGTTCTTGATGTTGTCCGGCGTGTCGAAGTCCGGTTCGCCGGCACCCAACCCAATCACGTCACGGCCGGCGTTTTTCAGCTCGCGCGCTTTCTGCGTCACCGCGATGGTCGCGGAAGGCTTTACGCGGGAAAGGACGTCAGCAAGAAAGGCCATGACGATGTTATCTCCTTGGGGATGCAGGCGGTCCATCCAACCGCGGCGCTTCTCATGTCGCATCATTCCGCCAAGCGCAAGCATTGTCGGATGAGCCAGATCACAAACCCCGGCAAATCCGGCAACAATAAATTCACCTACAGGCGGTAAAACCCCGAGTGGCTGGATCCACGACCCATTCCGCCAGTCTCGCAGAGCGAGGAACCGTGTCGCGCAGCATCGAGCATGCCCATATCGTCCGTCATGACGACGGCACCGCCAGCGGTGTCTGGGGCATCTATACGCTGCAGAGCGCTTTCCAGCCGATCTTCGCCTTCAGCAACGGCAAATTGTCCGTCACCGGATTCGAGGGGCTGATCCGGCCGTTCCGCGACGGCGAGCCGCAGTCGCCGGTGAGCTTTTTCAACACCTGTCCGACGGTCGACCGCCTGCATATCGAGGCGCTGACAAGGACGCTGCATCTTTTGAACGCCGGCGCTTGCCTGCCGCAAGAGGCATCCATCTTCATCAACTTCGATCCGTCGGTGTTCACCGACCGCAGCATCGCCGACAAGGCGCTGCGCGACATGCGGCTGGTGCTGCATGAGGCTGAGATCGATGCGAACCGCGTCGTCTGCGAGGTGACCGAGCAAAAATCAGCGTCGCAGGAAACGCTCTACAATTTCGTCGAGGCACTCAGGGCCAACGGGTTTCGCATAGCCGTCGACGACTACGGCGCCGACGAGTCCGACATCAACCGCATCAAGGAGCTCCGGCCGGACATCGTCAAATTCGATGCCCGCTGGGTCATGCAGCTGATGGAGTCCGGCGCCGGTTTCGCACTGCTGACCGCCATGGTGGCAAGTTTCGAACAGCAAGGCATCCGCACCGTGTTCGAGGGCATAGAGGAGGGCTGGCAGCTTGAACTGGCCGAGAAATCGGGAGCCTCGATGGTGCAGGGATTCGCACTGGCGCGCCCCGAGCTTGCACCGACCAGCTTTCACGCCTTCGGCAAGGACAGGCAGATGCCGGTGACAGTGCCAGATGCCGGCGAGGCGCCTGCGACTGTCTCGCCTTCGCCGCGGCCGAAACGGGCTTTCGGGCGCAAGGCGGTGCCATGACCGGGCGGCCGGACAGGCGGCGCAATGTCGGCGAAGCAATCTTTACCGATGAGGTCGGTATCGAATACGGCGTCTATGGCGCGTTCCGGTTGAGAAGCGCCTATCAGCCGATTTTTGCCCCGCGCGGCAGGTTTTTGAAGGCCGTCGCGGTCGAGGGCCTGATCGAGCCGCACCGCGCCGGCAGGTCGGTCGCGCCGCGCGTATTTTTCGAGGGCGTCCCCGTGGCGGATCGCCTGTTCGTCGAGACGATGTGCCGGGTGCTGCATCTCCGGAACTTCCGCAACATCGGCGTCGATGGGCTCGACCTATTCTTCAACTACAATCCGCTGATCAACGATGACCCCGGGCGAGCGCTGGCTGAGATCAGGCTGATGACCAGGCATCTCGCCGAGTTCGATCTCTACCCCGGCATGCTGGTCTGCGAAATCACCGAACAGGCGGCCGACGACAAGGTGCTCGTCAGCCTGGCGCGCGAGATGCGGCGTGACGGCATCCGCATCGCCATCGATGATTTCGGCACCGGGCATTCGACGGAAGAACGGGTCGCGCTTGTCCAGCCCGACATCGTCAAGATCGACGGCACCTGGTTCGCGGAATTCTGCCGCCATGCCGCCGCCGAGCGGTTTTTCCGGCCGCTGGTCTCTGCGCTGCACGACCGCGACACCAAGGTGCTGGTCGAAGGCATCGAGCAATCCACGCATCTGCGCGTCGCGCTGGACGGCGGCGTCGATCTTTTGCAGGGTTTTTACCTTGCCCGGCCGGCGCTGGCCGGCACGCTGTTCGACGAGGAACCGCTATCGATCGACAGGCTGCTTGGCAGGGACAACAACGTCGTGCCGCTGTTTGGGTGATCCATCAGCGGCGCTGATGGTTGCGCCAAAACAAATCACTGGATGAAGCCGTTGCTGCCGGGATAGAGCCCTGAGACCGGACTCAGGGCCCAAAGGGCTGTCGTTGCACAAGCGAGCGGAGCGCCAATGACCATACTCTACGGAATGATCGACAGCGGCAATTGCTACAAGCCGCGACTGTTGATGGCCAAGCTGGGCATGGCCTTCACCAATGTCGAGGTCAGTTCGCACACCGGCGACACGCGCAGGCCGGACTATATCGCCAAGAACCCGAACGCCATGGTGCCGCTGCTCGAACTCGACGACGGCCGGCGGCTTGCCGAATCCAATGCCATCCTGCTCTATCTCGCCGAAGGCACGCGGTTCCTGCCGGCCGACAGATACGAGCGGGCGCTGGCCTATCAATGGCTGTTCTTCGAGCAGTACAGCCACGAACCCTATATCGCGGTGCGCAAGGCGCTGCTGACCTTTCCCGAACGGGCCAAGGATGCGACGCCGGAACGGCTGGCGGTGACGCTGGAGCGCGGCAACAAGGCGCTCGGCGTGATGAACAAGCATCTGGCGGGCAGTGCGTTCTTTGCCGGTGCGGCATTGAGCGTCGCCGATATCGCGCTCTATGCCTATACGCATACGGCCGAGATGGGCGGATTTCAGCTCGATGCCTATCCGGCGGTGGCGGCCTGGCTGAAACGGGTCGAGGTCGATCCGAGGCACGTGCCGATCGAATGGCTGCCTTAGTTCTGTCCTCAGGCTCGTCGCCGCTTCGCGGCTCGCTCCGGACGGGGCGCTAGCGCACCCCGAAAATCGGAAATGATTTTCGGTAAGGATTGTGCGCAAGATCAAAGTGCTACGCGTCCTTTGCGCGTCCAAAAGGACGCGCGGGGCGCTGTAGCCGGCGCGACGCCCGGTCGGGCTTGCGGCCTTCGGCCGTGGCGCGTATTTCGGATTGTGTGATGAGGCGTAGCCGTGTGATTCAGAAGGGGCGGGTCTGGCCGGCGCGATGGTCAGCCAATGCCTGCTCGGCAAATTTGCCCAGCCTGCCAGCCTTGGCGTCGGCTAACATCTGCCGATCCCACGCGTCCGCTTGCAGCGCCTCGAACCAGGCGGCAAACGCCTTCAACTCCTCAGGGCTCAGTTCGGCAACGGATTTTTCGATCTGTTCGAGCTTGCTCATCGGCTAAAAATACCATGATTGATACAGGCCAAGGTGGCTGTTTCATTGGAAATTCGGACAGCAAAAAGGCGGGACATAATCCCGCCTTCCCATGCTTGGTAGCCTGATCGGGAGCGTTTGGTCCGGGCCGACAGCAATCTGCTGCTTCGGCTTGTCGGTGTCTTTCCGCTCCGGTGCGCTTCTCGCGCGACCGTCAGTACATCCGTGACTTGCCGCGCGCCCCGAGCTGTCGCCCGGCGCGCGCCATTCGCAAAATCAGGCTGCCTTGCTCAGAGACCCAGCGGACGACTTGCCAGTGCGGCGGTCCTGCTCGATCTCGAAGTTGATCTTCTGGCCTTCGACCAGGGTCGACAGCCCAGCGCGCTCGACTGCAGAGATGTGGACGAAAACGTCCGCGCCGCCGCTGTCAGGCTGGATGAAGCCGAAACCCTTGGTGGAATTAAACCACTTGACCGTACCTGTTGCCATTTCGATAGTCCTTATACGTTTGCTTTAGCTTGACCGAACCTAAGTCCAGCCGGTTTGTATCGAGATTTTGGGGATAGACGTCAGCAAACGCGAATATCGCGAGGCCCGGATCGATCGGCCGAAATATCAATGGACCTCATATAGTCTGCTTCTCCGCAAAAAACAAGACTGCACGAAAAAAGGTGCTGATGCGGCGCTGCCCAATGGCCGCCCCAATCGCCTGAAAGCCTTGCAAAGTCGCGCGTTGCGGAGGGTCGAATCCCTATCGCGCACGTTGCGGGGAAGGATCGCGCCGCCTTCGAGCGCCCGGTCCTGTTTGGGGAGAGGACCATGAAAACTGTTCTGCTTGCCGCCTGCCTGACGCTGGTGGCCGCCGAGGCGCAGGCGATCTCGCGCTACGACCCGAGCCGCATGAGTTGCGGTACGGTGCGGGCGACGATCCCGCGTGAAGGCGCCGTCATCCTGCGTTACCAGTTGACGCGCACGCCGGGGCTGCCGCTCTACGACCGCTATGTGCGAAGCCAGCGTTTCTGCAACATGGGGGAGGTCAGGGCACGCGCCTCGGTGCCGAGCGCCGATACCACGTCCTGCATCGTCTACAAGTGCAAGCGCGTGGAAACAGACCGGCATTTCCGCCGGCGCATCTTTCCGAACTAGGTCTTCGAGATCTGCGCCGGGGTGTGTTGAGATTTACGTCAGGCCGAGCCGAAAGCGGCGGGTTCCGAGAACCGGAGCGGAGCGTACTTTTGGGTACGTGAGCACCGGAAGCGCAGGAAGCCGCCGTTTGCAGGCCGGCAGCACCTGAAAATCAACATACCCTAGAAGCCGAACGAGACCTGCGCCGGAGGCGGCGGACCGACGCGCACGCCTTCCATCGCCAGCATCTTTTCCTTGGTGGTCGAGCCGCCGGGCGCAGAAAAACCGCCGATCTTGCCGCCGGCGGCAAGAATGCGGTGGCATGGGATGACCAGCGGCACCGGGTTGGCGCCGAGCGCCGCGCCCGTCTCACGCGCCAGCCCGGCATGGCCGGCGCGCTTGGCCAGTTCGCCATAGGTGGTGGTCTCGCCGAAGGCGAGCTTTCGCGCCGCGTCGTAGATGGCGAGGCGGAAATCGTCGACGCCGGTGAGATCGACCGGCACACCGGAGAAATCGACGTCCTTGCCGGCTGCATAGGCCTGTATCGACAGAATCAGCTCGCTAATCCATTGCGGTTGGGCGCTCGAAGCGGCACTGCCGGCATGTCGAAAAAGCCGGCGTTCCACGGCGTCGCGGTTGCGCTGGGGCAGGCAGAGCCGGGTCAATCCGGCCTCGCTCCAGGCGATGCCCATGAAGCCGATCACGGTTTCGAAGACCGCGTGGCCGGCGACGGCTTGAGAGGTGCTTTCCATGATGTGCTCCTTTCCGCAGAAACGGATGGGAATCCAGTACATATCGAGAACGAGATATCGCATTTTCAGGGATCTGCTGCCACCCGAAAACCATTCGAGGTCCCAACTGGCTGCGGATTGCCGGGGCAAAGGCGCTGGTGTAAGGACTTTCTTAACAGACGAACCGGACCCGAGCGCGGCTTGCCAGCAAAAATCATCTTTCCCGCGATCGGCGTGATGCTCGCTGCGGCCGGTCTCAGCGGCTGCACTTCGACCTCGCAGACGAAGGCCGTGCCTTCCCTGACTGAAACCACCGCCGCGGGCGCTGATGCCGGCTTTACGCTGGCGCTGCCCGACACGGTTTCGGTGCTGCCCGAATCGTCCGGCATCGCCCCTGTCCAGACGGCGGCGCTGGCTGTCGACCCCACCGCGATGCCTGCCCAGCCGTCCGCCTTTGCCGGCCCGACTCCGCTGGCCGCAACTGCACCTGCAGCCATGACGGCCGATGCCGCGCCAGCCGGCGCAGCACCTGTCTATGCGACGGCCGCTGTCGCCATGCCGGTCACCGGCGAGACAGGCAAGACGATGCCCGGCGTTCAGCAGGCCGCCTATGTCGTGCCTGAGAATCCGTCCGCCCTGCTTTCGACCAGCCCTGCCAAGGAGTATTCGGCGGGCCCGCGCGGCGAGATCGAGCGGCTGATCGAGAAATATGCCGTCCTCTATGAGGTGCCGGTCGATCTGGTGCGCCGTGTCGTCAGGCGCGAGAGCACCTTCAATCCCAAGGCTTACCATCGCGGCCATTGGGGGCTGATGCAGATCAAGCATGCGACGGCGCGCGGCATGGGCTATGACGGGCCGGCGAGCGGGTTGTTCGACGCCGAGACCAATCTGAAATATGCGGTGAAATATCTGCGCGGCGCTTGGCTGGTGGCCGGCGGCAACGCCAAGCGCGCCGACCGGCTCTACCAGAGCGGCTATTATTACGACGCCAAGCGCAGGGGCATGCTGGAACAAACCGGCCTAGGCCGCGACCGCGGTCGGCATCGCCTGCAGCCCGATGCCTGAACACCATGCCTGAGCCGCGACCGCCGGCGCCGAACGACATAAGGCTGCGCAAGATCCTCGATGACACGCTTGCTCCGCCGCGCTGGCCGGAAGGTTTTGTCATGCGCGGCTTCGAGGCCGCCGACGCGCTCGCTTTGCATGCGCTGCTGACCACTGTCTTCGACGATGGCGCCGATGGGCCGTTCGAGGAATGGTGGCCGCGCATTTCAAGCGACGCGGAATTCGACCCCGCTTTGTGTTTCCTGGTTATCGACAGCAAGGGTCGGCTGGCGGGCGCGGCACTGTGCTGGACGAGGGCGTTCGTCAAAGACCTTGCCGTCCACCCCGAGGCGCGCGGCCGAGGCATCGCCGAAGCGCTGATGTGGCACGTCTTCGCCGCCTTTCGCGCACGGGGCGCTGAGCATGTCGATCTCAAAACCAGCACGGTGGAGAACGCCGCCGCCGTCAGGCTCTACGAGCGGCTGGGGATGTTCGAAGTCGATTGGGCGGGATGAGGGGCGGTCGGCGAAGCCGATCAGCGAGCGAGCGGCCGAGGGGCAAAGTGGGGAAAGGAAGTGTCCACCAAGGCGGCGGGCTGCATCTTGCCGGCAACCGCTCGGGCGTTAAGCTGCGATCCTGCGGCTTTCGTGCCGCGGGCGGGGTCTCGACCGAAACCGGAGAAACACGATGCGGCTTTTGCTTTCCAAAACGGGTCTGGCCAAAACGGGCCTCGCCACCTTGATCCTCGCCATTCCGCTTGCTGCAGGTGTTGCGCGCGCCGACGATTGCGCCAACGCGCAGGACCAGGCGACCATGAACGAATGCGCCACCAAGTCGTTCACCGAAGCCGACAAGAAGCTCAACTACGTCTACAAGCAGATCGAGGGCCGGCTGAAGGACGATGCGGCGACGAAGAAGCTGCTGGTAAGTGCGCAGCGCGCCTGGGTCGCCTTCCGCGATGCCGAATGCGCTTTCCAGGGTGGCCCGACCGATATGGCAGGCAGCATGTATCCGATGGTTATCGCCGACTGCAAGGAGAGCCTCACCAACATCAGGCTGAAGGATTTTCAGGGCTATCTCAACTGCCAGGAGGGCGACACGAGCTGTCCGGTGCCGCCGCAGTAGCTTCGTTGTCCCGCTATCCCATGTGAGGTCCCCCTCATCCGGCCGCTTCGCGGCCACCTTCTCCCCGGCGGGGAGAAGAGGTTGGCGCCGGCGTTGATAGTCTCCTCTCCCTTGAAGGAAGAGGTCAGCCGAGCGAAGCGGAGGCTGGGTGAGGGGGTCTTCTGCCGCCTGTGTGCGCAAAAATGTCGGAACCCTCCTTCGCGATGCGTCCTTGAGAGGCAAAGGCGCGTTGCCGTACGGGGAGCGCCGCCACAAGCACGGCTGATGGAGATGACGATGATCACCTTTCCCAATGAATCCGCTGAATATCGTGCCGCCCGCGAAACCCTCTTGCAGAAGGAGATCGAGCTGCGCCGCGTCATGGAGGATGTGGCTGTCGCCCGCCGTGCGCTGCCGCCGGGCGGGCTGGTGCCTGAGGACTATGTGTTCGACGGGCTTGGCCCCGACGACAAGCCGGCCCGCATAAAACTGTCGGAGCTGTTTTCGCCCGGCAAGGACACGCTGATCGTCTACTCGATGATGTTTCCGCGCCATCCCCAGGAGACGCGCGACGTGGCGACAAGCGGCGGCACGGCGAAGCTCGCACGGCCGGACCAGCCATGCCCGTCCTGCACGGCGCTGCTCGACCAGTTCGACGGCGCCATTGGCCATCTTGAGGCCGCCGGCTTCAATTTCGCGGTGGTGGGCAAGACCGCGCTCGAAAACCTGATCACGCTTGGCCGCGATCGCGGCTGGACGAACATGCGGCTGGTCTCCTCGGCCGGCAACAGCTTCAAGCGCGACTACCACGCCGAGGCCGACGACGGCGCACAACTTCCGATGCTGTCGGTGTTCCATCGCGACGCTGACGGCATCCGGCATTTCTGGAGTTCGGAGCTTGGCTTCGCGCCGTCCGAACCCGGCCAGGATCCGCGCGCCGTCGGCACCTGCGAGAACCTGTGGAACCTGATGGATTTCACGCCGGAGGGCCGGCCGGACTGGAACGAACAGCTGCAATATGCCGGCGCCTGCTGCCACTGACCTTTGCCAAGCATATTTCCGGCGTATCGGCGCCGAGCGGGGGGTGTTGGCAGGATCGCCGACACCTCATTCCTGTCCCCGTCGCGCAACTTCGCTGCTTGTGTCGCGTTGAACTCTCCGAGGATCACAAACCCGGAGATTTCCTGTGAAAACGCATCTCACGCTTGCCATGGTCGCTTTGCTGGCCGGCGCGCCGGCGGCCTTCGCCCAATCCGCCACGCCGGCCGATATACCTGCTGTCGGCCAAACCAAGATCGAGACCGAGACCTTCACCAAAACGGTCCCCAGCGCCAACCGGTTCGAGATTGAAAGCAGCAAGCTGGCCGAACAAAAGAATGTCGCCGCCGATGTGAAGGATTTCGCCTCGCTGATGATTAGGGATCACACCAAGGCTGGCGAGGATTTCAGGGCAGCTCTCGAACAGAGCCAGACCACGGCCTCGGTGACAGCGAGCGGCCCCGCCCTGTTGTCGAAGGATCAGGCGACGCTGGACGAGCTCAAGAAGCTCGACGGCGATGCTTTCCAGGCGAAATACATCGTCCTGCAGACGGAGGCGCACAAGCAGGCGTTGGCGCTATTTTCCACCTATGCGCAGTCGGGCGAAGACCCGGCGCTGAAGGAATTCGCCAAGAAGACACTACCGACGCTGCGGATGCACGAAGAGCGCATAAAGGATCTGGTGGCCGCCCACAGCTAATGCATGTCGCCCAAAAGCATGTCCTCGGGCCTGACCCTGGGCCTGACCCGAGGGTGCGCAGCGGTTTTGGGCGACAAAAACAAGAAACGTAAAGCGCGTCGCGACGCGCTTTACGTTGGCGCCCTCAGGTGTTTTTGATCTGCTCGACCGCCGTCGCCAGCAGGTCGTCCATGACGCCGCGAATCTGAACATCCGACTGGGCGACGCCCGCCGCGTCGAAATCGGCGCGTATCTTGCGGAGCACATCGTCGTCCCCGGCCTCTTCGAAGTCCGCGCGCACCACCTCTTTCGCATAGGCGTCGGCGTCCGCACCGGTTTTTCCGAGTTTTTCGGCGGCCCATAGGCCGAGCAGCTTGTTACGGCGCGCCATGGCCCTGAACTTCGTGTCCTCGTCCATCGCAAACTTCTTTTCGAAGCCTTCCTGACGGTCTCTCATACTGCTCATAATTTGCCTCGTTCAGGTGTGAGTCTCCGACCTTCATCCGATGGAGAAGAAGAGCGGCGGGTAGGGGCCGAACATGGCGTGCATAGATGTCATAAGCAAGACCGGGCCGTTCATTCCAGTGATTGATCGGGCCGGTGACTAATCGGGCGGCGCCTGGACGAACGGCACATGGCGGCCGTCGCGGAAGGCCTTCGCACCGATGTGATTTGACGTTGCCGCGCCGTGACCTACTCTCGAATACTGACGGC
Organism: Mesorhizobium sp. WSM4849; assembly: GCF_055811385.1. Classification (NCBI taxonomy): domain Bacteria; kingdom Pseudomonadati; phylum Pseudomonadota; class Alphaproteobacteria; order Hyphomicrobiales; family Phyllobacteriaceae; genus Mesorhizobium; species Mesorhizobium sp. WSM4849. The sequence goes on along the minus strand of NZ_JBVVPW010000012.1, from coordinate 150,977 downwards.
ATGAGCCGAGGAGACGAGCGATGCAGTCACCTTTCAACGGGATTCGGAGCGTCGCGCTGACAGCAGCAGTGATGCTTGCCGCCGCCACCGCAGCCTATGCCCATCACGGCTGGTCGTGGACCGAGGAAGGTTTCTTCGAACTCCGGGGCAAGATCACGGCCATCTATATCGGCAATCCGCATGCCACGCTGGATGTCGACGCAGAGGGCGAGGTCTGGCGGGTGGATTTGGCGCCGCCGTCCCGTACGATCGCCGCCGGCTTCACCGAGGAGGTCGCCAAAGTCGGCGACGAGGTGACCGCGATCGGCCACCGCTCGCGCGACGAGACCGAGAAGTGGATGAAAGCATCCCGCATCATCGTCAATGGCAAGACTTATGATGTTTATCCCGACCGCGTGCCGCCGGCCTGAATGGACGAGCTCCTCGCCGGCATCGAGCAACTCGCCTTGGTGCGGGCATTGAAGGCCTCCTTCGTCGCCTATCCCATAGTCAACGCGCTGCACATCATGTCGATCGGCGCGCTGCTGACCAGCGTCTGGCTGATGGACCTCAGGATCCTCGGCGCCTTCCGTTCGCTGCCCTACGCGGCGTTCATTGCGCTGCTGCGCCGCACTGCATTTGCCGCGTTCGCCGGCGCGCTTGTCACGGGCTCGCTGCTCTTTTCAGTCAGGGCGAGCGAGTACGCGGCGATGCCGATTTTCCTCACCAAGATGACACTCATCCTTCTCGCCGGCGCCAACTTCCTCGTCTTCATGCGCCGCGCAAAAGGCGGTGACGAGCCGGCTGGTGGGACCGCAACCATCCTGGCTGTGTTGTCGCTGGTGCTGTGGACATCCGTGCTTTTCGCCGGACGGTTCATTGGGTTTCTTTAACTGAACAGGGCGTTGGCATGACCTTCGCAAGCGGGATGATGAAGTCAATTAGCGACGACTCGGCTACGAGAAATTTGCCAAGAAAGCGCTGCCGCCTCCCCAAGATGCACGAAAGCACGTGAAAGCGCGTAAAGAAACGACAGGAGGCTTTTAGGTATGAAGCGACCTTAGAACGTCCGGGGCCGCCGTAAAATTCCAGGGTAACTAGCTCGAGCGATTGCCGGTTTAAAATCCTGTTGTTTCGTTCACTTGGGTATTAAGAGGTGCACTTGAAAGACTTCGAGCCTGGGCTGAATGGGCCTAAGGGCGCAGGAAAATTGTGTGTAGATCGAGAGTCCCTCTGGATGAATCGTATTATTTAATGATAATTCGTCAAGGGGCAAACATGTGTGGGGGCTTTAATGTCAGATCTGGATCCGAACAAGATTGCTATTGGAGTAGGGACAGCTCTCGTAAAAGATTTTCTCAGGAATCTTTCTGAATCTGTTACTAGAACAATAAGCAAGAAATATGCGAAATATTTTTCGAATTTCGCTCCATATTTGGAAAAAATGTACACTACGTGCAGCAGTGTAAAAACTATTGTTAATAAAGAGAGGCCTGTTAAGATAGGCGAGATATATGTAAAGACAAAATTTAGATGCGACAACGAAGTTGTGGACGACGACAGTCTTTGCCAAGAAATAAGAGACAACAAAAGAATTGTCGTTACTGGGTTTGGGGGAATTGGCAAAACGATATTTTGTAAGTATTTGTTCATGAGTGTTTTTCAGAACCCTGGCGGGAAGATACCCATATTTCTGGAATTGAGGCGACTGAACGAAATTTCGCAGAAGAATCTTTTAGCTATAATGCATGTCTCTTCGTCCGCCGAGGGAGACGTGGTTTCTGAAGATGTTTTTAAGGCCATGATGGAAGATGGAAGGTTTATATTTATACTCGACGGATTTGACGAGATCCCCGATGAGTTTAGGAACGATATACAGCGCCAAATACTAGAGCTGGGACACCTGTATCCGAACTGCGGTATCGTAGTTTCGAGTAGAAATGACGACCGGTTCTCATCTTGGCAGCAGTTTTTCCTTTTCCAGGCGCTGGCTTTTGAAAAAGATCAAACACTAGAAGTGATAACCAAAACCGAATTTGATTCGGATACGAAAAAAGAGTTTATTCAAAATATACTTAATAAGCGCTACGCCGAATACAAAGGATTTTTTTCTACTCCGCTTTTGACTCTGATGATGTTGATGACGTACCTGCAGATAAGGCACATTCCTGATAATATTCACGTATTTTATAGGTATGCTTTCCAAACTCTATTTACTCTGCACGATGCCAGCAAGCAAGGGTTCCAGAGGAAAAGACGCCTTTCTCTAGGTGAGCAGGAGTTTATTGAGATTTTTTCTTACTTCTGTATTTCAACTTATGTTGAAATGGAGCATACGTTCACGGAGCAGAAATGCCTAGAATATATTGACCGTGCGAAAAGACGAGCGAACCAAACGTTCGACTCCAGGGACTTCTTGGTGGATGCGACAGAGTCCGTCAATATGCTTTTTAAAGACGGTGATCAATACTCGTTTATACACAGAACTTTTCAAGAGTATTTCACGGCTTACTCCCTTACTCACTACTTTGTGCCCAGCTTGAGGGAGGCAATCAAGATAGTTCCACTCCGCGAGACAGATTCTGTCTTTGCGATGATCAGGGCCATAAATCCTACCTTAGTCGATGATTTGTACACAATACCCGAGTTCAATTATTGGGCAAGGGTGATAAGGGAGATACTGCGAGAAAGAGATCCCGTAGAAATACTGAAGTTAAATGACCATAATATTCAAATTGGATTTACCCTCAAGGGAACTCACGCCTCTACCTACATGTATGGTTCCTACGCCGACTCGGGCGTAGAAAATTTCATCAATTCGGTTTATTTGATGTTCAAGCCTGAAGCTCCTAGGGAGCTGGATTATCCAACAACTATGAAGCCGGTATTAGATTCTACATCAGCAATCGGAAGATATTTGGCCAAGAGAGGTATGACGAAAAGAGGCCGAGAAATGGAATTTGAAGCCAAATTTGATTTTGAAAAGCGAGTTGTTCTGCTTCGATCCGATATTAATGTTACCATGACAGCGGAGCGTCACCGGTAATACTTTCTTTTGAGGAACGACAGTGGTATAAAAGCTTACCTATAATAATAACATCTGCCGAAAAACTGAAAGCGAGAGTCGCTTTCGTTAAGCGAAAGATAGACGAGATCACACGTAGCCGCAGACACTCTCGCGGGACTGGAGGAGACATACTCGCGTTATAGTTCGTTGTCTGACAAGCTCAGGCAAAATACTCCTGCAGCGGCCTGACCTCCAGGCTCCCCGCCCTCAGCGCCGCAATAGCCTCAGCCACCGCAGCCGCACCCGACAGCGTCGTGTAATACGGCACTTTCTGCATCAGCGTGGCGCGGCGCAGCGACTTTGAGTCCGACACCGCCTTCTGGCCGTCCGTGGTGTTGAAGACGATCTGCACCTGGCGGTTGCGGATGGCGTCCTCGATGTGCGGGCGTCCTTCCAGCACCTTGTTTATTTTCTCCGCCACAACGCCGTTTTCGGCGAGGAAGCGCGCAGTGCCCGAGGTAGCCATCACCTTGAAGCCTTGGCCGGCGAGGCGCTTGACCGCTGGCAAGATGCCCTTCTTGTCGTCGTCGCGCACCGAGACGAACAGCGTGCCCGCGCGGGGGAGATCAACACCCGCCCCGAGCTGGCTCTTGGCGAAGGCCAGCGCGAAGTCGCGGTCGAGGCCCATCACCTCGCCGGTCGAGCGCATTTCCGGCCCGAGCAATATGTCGACGCCCGGGAAGCGGGCGAACGGGAACACCGCTTCCTTGACCGCGATGTGGCCGGGATCGCGTGGGTCGGGCATGGCGCCGTAGTGGGCGAAGGCGTCTTCCAGGCTCTCGCCGGCCATGATGCGGGCGGCAATTTTCGCTATGGGACGGCCGATGGTCTTGGCGACGAAGGGCACTGTGCGCGACGCCCGCGGATTGACCTCCAGCACATAGACCGTGCCGTCCTTGATTGCATACTGCACGTTCATCAACCCGCCGACATTGAGCGCGCGGGCGAGGGCCGCCGTCTGACGCTCCAGTTCGTCGACGAGGTCGGAAGGCAGGGCGTGCACCGGCAGCGAGCAGGCGCTGTCGCCCGAATGGATGCCGGCCTCCTCGATGTGCTCCAGGATGCCGGAGACGAAGGTCGACTTGCCGTCGCACAGGCAGTCGACATCGACCTCGATGGCGCCCGAGAGGTAGGTGTCGAACAGCAGCGGGTTCTTGCCCAGGAGCGTGTTGATCTGGCCGGTCTTGTCGTTGGGGTATTTCTGCTTGATGTCCTCCGGCACCAGGCCGGGCACGGTGTCGAGCAGGTAGGTCTGCAGCATGCTTTCGTCGTGGATGATCTGCATGGCGCGGCCGCCGAGCACATAGGACGGGCGCACCACCAGCGGGAAGCCGAGCTCGCCGGCGACGAGGCGGGCCTGCTCGACCGAATAGGCGATGCCGTTCTTTGGCTGGCTGAGGCCAAGCTTGTGCAGCAGCTTCTGGAAGCGGTCGCGGTCTTCGGCGAGATCGATCATGTCGGGCGAGGTGCCGAGGATCGGGATGCCGGCCTTCTCCAGCGCATCCGCCAGCTTCAGCGGCGTCTGACCGCCGAACTGGACGATGACGCCGACCAGCTCGCCCGACGCCTGCTCGGCGCGCAGGATCTCCAGCACGTCCTCCGGCGTCAACGGTTCGAAATAGAGCCGGTCCGACGTGTCGTAATCGGTCGAGACGGTCTCCGGATTGCAGTTGACCATGATCGCCTCGAACCCGGCATCGCGCAGCGCGAAAGCCGCGTGGCAGCAGCAATAGTCGAACTCGATGCCCTGGCCGATGCGGTTCGGGCCGCCGCCGAGGATGACGACCTTCTTGCGCGACGAGACCTGCGCCTCGTTGGCGAGCGTGCCGGCGAAGGGCGTCTCATAGGTCGAATACATGTAGGCGGTGGGCGAGGCGAACTCGGCGGCACAGGTGTCGATGCGCTTGTAAACCGGATGAACGTCGAGCTTTTCGCGTATCCTTTGTACATCTTCGACGTCTTTCCGGACCAGCGACGCGAGGCGGGCATCGGAGAAACCCATCGCCTTCAGCATGCGCAGATTGGCGGCGTCCTCGGGAATGCCGTGCTCGCGGATGCGGTCTTCCATGGCCAGGATGCCGGCGATCTGCTCGAGGAACCACGGGTCGATCTTGCACATGGCGTGGACGTCTTCGAGCGAGGTGCCCATGCGGATGGCCTGCGCCACCATGCGCAGCCGGTCGGGCGTCGGCGTGCCCAGCGCGGCGCGGATGGCGTTGCGGTCGTCGGCGTGGCTGGCTGCGCCGTGCGCGATGCCGGGGATCTCGATCTCGTCGAGGCCGGTGAGGCCGGTTTCCAGTCCGCGCAGCGCCTTCTGTAGCGATTCCTGAAAAGTGCGGCCGATGGCCATGACCTCGCCGACCGACTTCATCGCCGTGGTCAGCACCGGCTCGGCGCCGGGGAATTTCTCGAAGGCAAAGCGCGGAATCTTGGTGACGACGTAGTCGATCGACGGCTCGAACGAAGCTGGCGTGGCGCCGCCGGTGATATCGTTCTCCAGCTCGTCCAGCGTGTAGCCGACGGCGAGCTTTGCCGCGATCTTGGCGATGGGAAAGCCGGTCGCCTTGGAGGCGAGAGCCGACGAGCGGGAGACGCGCGGGTTCATCTCGATGACCACCAGGCGGCCGTCGGCCGGGTTGACGGCGAACTGAACGTTGGAGCCGCCGGTCTCGACGCCGATCTCGCGCAGCACCGCGATCGAGGCGTTGCGCATCATCTGGTATTCTTTGTCGGTCAAGGTCAGGGCAGGGGCGACGGTGATCGAATCGCCGGTGTGCACGCCCATCGGGTCGATGTTCTCGATCGAGCAGATGATGATGCAGTTGTCGGCCTTGTCGCGGACAACCTCCATCTCGTACTCCTTCCAGCCGAGCACGCTTTCCTCGATCAGCACTTCGGTGGTCGGCGAGGCGTCGAGGCCGGACTGGACGATCTCGTAGAATTCGGCGCGGTTGTAGGCGATGCCGCCGCCGGTGCCGCCCATGGTGAAGGACGGGCGGATGATGGCGGGAAGGCCGACATGGTCGAGCGCCTGTGCGGCGATCGCCATGCCGTGGCTGATGTAGCGCTGCTTGCGGTCGCCCTCGCCGAGGTTCCAGCGCGTTTCCAGCGCGTCGAGCGCGGCGTCGAGGTTTTCGGGCTTCTCGGCCTTCAGCGCGGCGCGTTCGGCCTCGTGCGTCTTGCGGTCGGCGTTCTTGACGTCGGTGGCGTTGGCCAGCATCGACTTCGGCGTTTCCAGGCCGATCTTCCTCATCGCCTCGCGAAACAAAGCGCGGTCCTCGGCCTTGTCTATTGCCGTGGCGTCGGCACCGATCATCTCGACATTGTAGCGCTCGAGAACGCCCATGCGGCGCAGCGACAGTGCGGTGTTGAGCGCGGTCTGGCCGCCCATGGTCGGCAGCAGCGCGTCCGGCCGCTCCTTGGCGATGATCTTGGCCACCACTTCGGGCGTGATCGGCTCGATATAGGTGGCGTCGGCCAGTTCCGGGTCGGTCATGATGGTGGCCGGGTTGGAATTGACCAGGATGACGCGAAAACCCTCTTCCTTGAGCGCCTTGCAGGCCTGGGTGCCGGAATAGTCGAACTCGCAGGCCTGACCGATGACGATGGGGCCGGCCCCGATGATCAGGATCGACTTGATGTCGGTGCGTCTTGGCATATCGAGGGTCCGTTCGGCAGGCGGCTTGCACGAAAAACCGGACGGGAAGACCCGGCCGGTTGTGCTCGCGATTCTGGTATCAGGCTAGGAGGGCCTTATAGGGAAGAGTTTTGCCTGATGTAACCCCCTAAAATGCGAGTAGGGCAGTAGGGCAGTAGGGCAGTGGTTCGAGCGCCTTTTAAACATATTGCCCTACTGCCTTACTGCCTTATTCCCCTTAGCCACTCATCCCCCAGCGCCAGGTCGTCGGTAATCTCGAAGCGTTCGGAAACGCCGACACGGATCAGGTTCAGGCTGCCCTCGCGGGTGTAGCGGAATTCGCCTGATGCATTCGAACCGGCGGGCCGACCGGCCTGGAAGCTGATGACGCGGGTGCCGCCATCGGGCCAGGTCACGGTCACCTCGGCTTTGTCGCCCGTGTGGACAACGCCCGCCTTGCAGCTGGTCATCGGCTGGCCGACATAGCGGGCACAGGGAATCTCGTTGCGGGCACCCAGCGCCGGCGCGGGCCGCCCTGGCGGCTGCAGCCGCGCAACGGTTTGTGCATTGGCCGGAGCCGCTGCATTGGCGGCGCGATTTTGGCTCGCTTTCGCCGCCGCGGGCGTCTGCATCTCCCCGGTCGAAGGATTTCCGCTGGCAGCGAGCGCCAGGCGGTAAGCGTCCTCGATGGCGGCCCTGCCGATTGCCTCAGCGGCTGTCATTGTGGTTTCGGGATCGGTCGCGCCCAGGCGCGCTGTCAGGTCGGGCAGCGGCTGGTCTGCGGTCGGATCAGTATCCGCATCCGAAACGGCCACCGGATTCTCGGGGTTCAGGTAGCGCGCAGGAGCCCATCCGGCCAGCTGCGGGTTTTCGATTTCTGCAACCTTGCACCAGCGGTAGCCATTGACGTCGTTGCAGCCGAGATTGTTCACGCTCGTACCATTCGGCAGCCGAGCCTTGATCTTGCCCATCGCCGATGCCGTGGCGCGGACGTTCAGGAGATCGCCTGGAGCGAGGTCGGTCACGATGGACACGACCGGCGCCTCCTCGGCCCTGGCCGGCAGCAGCGCCGTCAACAGGAGAGGGGCGGCAGTGAGCGCGTACAGTGTCGTTCGGAGCGTAACTGTGCGCCTCATTATGTTGGCCGTGGCGATAGATTCATTACCGAAGGCGCGGCCAGGCACGGAAACGCCACCGCAGGCCAAGTCGATTTTATAAGGGACGACATGGCACTATGTAAGCCCGAAAATGCGGCTGCGACGTCAACGTGTTCAGTGTGCGGCATGAGCAAGCTCAGCGTGCGGCATGAACGCGTTTCCGCGTTCAGCCGGACATGAACGCGTTGCGTTCAGCCGGACATAAATCCGGTGCGCAGCGCGTGGGCCCATTCCGGCCGCCCCGCCTGTTCGGCTTGCCGCGCCGCCGCCTCGTGATCATAGTCGACGGCAATGGCCTCGAAGCGGTCGGGGCGGCCCGGCTCACCCAGTTCGACGATTCCGTAGCGTGCATGTGGGGAGCCTTGCTCGGAGACATGCGCCGGCGGTGTCGAATCGCCATAAGCGGGACAGCCGATGCTGCCCGGATTGAAGACGACCGGGCCGCCTGGGATTCGGATCAGCTCGCTGCGGTGACTGTGACCGCACAGCACTATGCGGCAAGCCGGATCGAGCGCGGCCAGCCGTCGCTTGATGGCGGCTAGTGGTGCTCGCACCAGCCGGCCATCTTCTATCGTGTCGGACAGATATTTTTCGTCGTGGTCGGGCTGGGCATGGAAGGCGGTCACCCCCGGCGCGATCTCCAGCGTGAGAGGCAAGGCGAACAGCGCCTCGCGCTGCGCCGATGTCAGCCGTTCCTGCGCATAGCGGTCGGACGGCCACATGGCTTCATCGGCGGCGTCGCGGGCGACGCGGCGGTCGTGATTGCCGCGCACCGTCGGCAAGGCGAGCGCTTCAAGCCGCTCCATGGTTTCGCGCGGCCAGAGCGGGCCGGAGACGCAGTCCCCGAGATTGACGATGAGGTCAGCACTGCCGCGCTGCCTGAGATCGTCGAGCACGGCGTCCAGGGCGACGATATTGCCGTGAATATCGGCGAGGACGGCAATGCGCATATGGGTAGCTCCGTTGGGTCGACGAATGACTGGTCGGGAAGGGCGGGCCTGGCAGACTTTGGTTCCTCTCCCCTGTTACACCAGGGCTACCGCAGCTGGAAAGCCGAGGCTTTCGCTCTACGATGTACCCCACCCCTAACCCCTCCCCACAAGGGGGAGGGAGACTTCCGTTGGCGCTGATAGTCGTGTGTGTGTCTTCTGCTGGCGTGGCATTCAGCGGTGACGTTGGCGTGTCCGCCGCGCGGCGTTCCCTCCCCCTTGTGGGGAGGGTTAGGGTGGGGGTCCACCTTCGCAAGAATCCAAACGCGGTTGCCCTGCCTGTTACACGGGGGCGAGTTACGGCCTCAGGCGCGGACTTCGATCTCGGGGGCGCCTACCGCGGGCAGCGCCATATCGTTGGCGGCAGCGGCAATGACGCTATCGAGCAGCCCCGGAAAGCGGGCATCGAGATCGTCGCGGCGCAGCGTGATCAGCCGGCTGGTGCCGACCACCTCGGTGCGGGTGACACCGGCTTCGCGCAATTTGGCCAGATGGTAGCTGAGATTGGTCTTCGAACCGAGATCGAGGAACTGGCTGCAATTCAGCGGCACGCCTTCCTTGCTGGCGAGATAGCGCACAATGGCCAGCCGGGTGGGATCGCCGAGCACGGCAAGAACGTTCGACAGGCTGATTTGGTCGGCGGCGGGGTGGGGCAGTGTCATGCCGGAGAACTAAGCGCAATCAGGACCGATTTCAACGCATCTCCTCCTTGGCGGATGCACGCAGTTTCTACCTGCTGCCACCTTGTCCTGACATAGAGCTGTCAGGAGAGTTCCGCTATTCTCGGGTGGCTTCATTGACACCATGCCCCATTATGTACAATTGTTCAATAACTTTTGAACTAAGGATTTGCCGCTATGGACAAGCGCCTCATCTGGCTTGCGCTCGGGTCTTTCACGATCGCGACCGAAGGTTTCGTCATTTCAAGCCTGTTGCCGGACATCGCGGCCGATGCCGCCATCTCCGTTCCACTCGCCGGCGCGCTGATCACCGCCTTCGCGCTCGCCTATGCGCTCGGCACGCCGATCCTGGCGACGCTGACCGGCGAATGGGACCGGCGGCGCGTCATCTTATGGACGCTGGTGTTTTTCGTGCTGGGCAATCTGGCGGCGGCGCTGAGTTCCTCTTTCGAATTGCTGCTGATCGCGCGCATCGTCATGGCGCTGTCGTCCGGCCTGTTTGCGGCGACGGCGCAGGGGACGGCCGTGGCGCTTGTCGATGATCATCACCGCGCCCGCGCCATTGCCGTCGTCGTCGGCGGCACTACGGTGGCGGTGGCGGTCGGCGCACCGCTCGGCGCGCTTGTCGCGACCGTTGCCGGCTGGCGCGGCACGTTCTTTGCCATCGCCGGGCTCGGCGCGCTGGCCGGCGCAATCCTGTGGTACCGGCTGCCGCGCGGCATTGTCGGCACCAAGCTGCCGCTCAGGCAGCGGCTGGCCGCAATCCTTCGCCCCGGCGTGCCATCGATCCTGCTGACCACGCTGCTGGCGCTCACCGGCGCCTTCACGGTCTTTGCCTTTGTCGCGCCGCTAGCCATCGAAGGCGGCGGCTTGAGCCCGATCGCGCTGCCCGGCATGCTGCTTGCCTTCGGCGTCGGCGCCGTTATCGGCAACATCGCCGGCGGGCAGGCTGCCGATCGCTTCGGCGCGACGCGCACCGTCAGCTGGTCGCTGGCGCTGAGTGCGGTCATGCTGGTCATGCTTTCGGTCATCCCGGCATTCCTGCCGCAAAGCATCGCCGGGCCGGCGCTGATGGCCATGATGGTGCCGTGGGGCATCGTCGGCTGGGCCTTCCCGCCGGCGCAGGCCAGCCGCATCATCAGGCTGGCGCCCGACGCCGCGCCCATCGTGCTGTCGCTCAACGGTTCGGCGCTCTATCTCGGCGTGGCGCTGGGCGCCGTCGTCGGCGGCGCAGTTTTGCGCTATGGCGCGCCAGCCGATCTCGGCCTGGTCGCAGCAGTGTTCCCGATCCTGGGTCTTGGCGTCATGCTGGCCGGCCACCGGGCGGCGCGGGCGATTGCCATGCCGGCGGAGTAAGTCTGACTACCGCCGGCCGTCCGAGACCTCAGGGCGCTGCCGGCGGTATACCAAAATCCAGCGCGGCGATGTTATCCAGCGCCGCGCGCAGCCTTGCCGCCTGCTCCTTGTCGACCATGTCCTCGAAACGCTGCTGGGCTACGCCGCCTGAACATCAGCATCTATGCTGGCTGCCACATCGGAATGATCGAGGCGGCCAGCAGCAGCCCAAGCACGGCGTTGAGCACGCGCCACTGCCGCTCGGTTCTGAGCAACCGCGCGAGCAGCGTGCCCGCCACGCACCACCCCGACAGTGACAGCGCGGCTGCCAGGCCGAAGACCGTGCCGAGCAGAAAGGCGAGCTGCAGCGGTCCGTTGGCGAGGGCGGCAAAGGATGCCGCCGCTCCCAGACCCATGGCCCAACCCTTGGGGTTCATCCATTGCAGGCCCGCGCCACTGAAAAAGCTGTTCGGCTTGGACATGGCCACGTCCAGATTGGGTGGACCGCTGCGGCCGATCTTCCATGCGAGCCAGATCAGATAGAGCGATCCGGCTATCTTCATCGCCAGCTGCAGGGACGGAGCCGCCGCCAATAGGCCGGCGAGCCCGGCCGCACCTGCCGCGGCCACCGTGGCCAGGCCGGCCGCACTTCCGGCCATCAGCGGAACAGAGCGGCGAAAGCCGAACTGTGCCCCGGACGCCGTCGACAAGGTCGTGGCCATGCCGGGCGTGGAAGTCGAGACCAGCGCAAACAGGACGAGCGGAAAGATGGTCTCAAACATGCCGTTTCCTCTGTTGGGAACCAGCATGCTAAGCATGAGCGTGCATCAGTAAATGCAATGTTTGTCATATTTGGCATTAGAGAATATAATACAAGCCATGATCCGCAATCTCGACACGGCCCTGATCCGGACCTTCGTCACCGTCGCCGACACGGCCAGCATGACGGCGGCGGCGAACGCGCTGCACCTGACGCAGGGCGCCGTCAGCCAGCAGATCAGGCGGCTGGAGGAGGTTCTCGGCTGCAGCCTATTCGAGCGCGACCGGCGCGGCCTGAGACTGACCCGTTCCGGGGAGCGACTGTTCGGTAAGGGCAAGCGCCTGCTCTCCCTGAATGACGAGATCTGGGCCGAGATGGCGACCAGTGCGGTCGCGGGTGAGGTGCGGTTGGGCGTGCCATACGACCTTGTCGGCACAATGCTTGCGCCAGTGCTGAAGACCTATGCCGAGACCTATTCGCAGGTCGAGATTTCGCTGGTCTGCGCCTCGTCGCCGGAGCTTACGGCGGCCCTGGCAGCTGGCACGATAGACCTTGCCGTAATCGAGGAACCGGTCGGTCCGTCCGCCGGCGAATGTCTCGCCATCGACCGGCTGGTCTGGGTCGGCGCCAAAGGCGGCATAGCCCGGCGCAAGCGGCCTTTGCCGGTTTCGATGGTGGCCGACACCTGCGCCTTCCGCCCAGCGGTGCTGGCGGCGCTCAACGAGCATGGGCTGGAATGGCGGACCGTGTTCGAGAACGGCAACCTCGACGCAACGACGGCGACGGTGCGTTCGGACCTGGCCGTCACCACCTGGCTGGCCTCCACCGTGCCGGCCGACCTTGATATTCTGGCCGCCGATCCGGAGCTTCCAGCCTTGCCGAATTTCTCGATCAATCTGCACCTGCCGAAGCATGGTGTCGGGCCGGCGGCGCGGGAATTTGCCGCGTGTATCCGCGACGGACTGGCCCGGCGGCAACAGGCGGCGTGATCGGCAAAATAGCAAGGGGACAGCTGGTGCCCGGCCATCCCCTGTTAACGCAATGCGCGGTCGCCTATTTCCAGTTCTTGCGCCTCTCGATTTCGGCCTCTGAAGGCTGTTGTTGGGCGAAGGACCCAGTCTTGATCTCACCGCCACGTTCATAGGTCGCCATGATGACGCCGGTGGTCGATGCCTGTGAGCGGTTCAGCTTGAAAGCCGCCGGGATTGCGCCGCTGCCGAACAGCCGCTTGCCCTTGCCCAGCACCAGCGGGAAGGTCAGCAGGCTGATCTGGTCGATCAAGTCATTGGCGAGCAAGGTCTGGATCAGCTCGCTCGAACCCTGGACGAGCAGGTCGGGGCCGTCCTCCTGCTTGAGCTGGCGCAGTGCGGCCACGACGTCGTCGCCCAGCGACTGGCTGTTTTGCCACGACAGCGTATCGGGCCGGTGAGTGGCCACATATTTGGTGGCGGCGTTGAAGCTGTCGGCGATCGGACCGCTCTTCTGGTACGGCCAATGCGCGGCGAAGATGTCGTAGGTCTTGCGGCCGAGGAGCAGCGCGAAGGGTTTTGCGAAGATCTCACCGATAAAGGCGCCCCCGACGTCATCCCAGTAATGGAACGTCCAGCCACCGAATTCGAAGCCGCCGACCGGGTCTTCTTCCGGCCCGCCAGGCGCCTGCATGACGCCGTCGAGGCTGACGAATGTCGCAGTGATGATCTTCCTCATTGGATTCTCCCTTTTCATTATCCGGGCCGTCGGTGCCGGATTTCGGCCAAAGGACGTGCGAGCGGACGCCGGTCCGACAGGGCCGGAAAAAAGTTCCTGCGCTGCCGCGGGCGACGGGCAAGCATCGGATGCCTCGCCTCGGCGACGTCATTGCGACCGCCTGCCGCCAACATCTTGCGACGAGAACCAGACGTCGCCGATGATGGCAATGACGGTGCGGTTCGGTGCCTTGTCGGCCGTCAGCCAGATCGAACGGCTGCGTGCCGCCTTATCGCGGTCGAGGATCTTCAGTGCGGGAGTTGCCGCCGAGGCACCGATGCAAGGGATGAACCATGACCGCATGAACGGGTCGCAGGCAAAACCCTGCTCGGTGCGGGTTACCATCACCGCCAGGCCAACGCGCTCGGCCGGACGCCACGGAAAGACCATGCGGGCGCCGGGCTTCAGCGCCTTCAGCCACTCGGCCGGTGGTGCTGCGACGCCGGCATTGACATAGATGATGTCGGACGGTGGCAAGCTGCAGATGACCGCATCGCCATGGATGACGGTCACATTGCCATAGGCTTCGAGATTCTTTCTCGCGCGGTCGGCGAGACTGGATTCCAGTTCGAAGGCGGCGACTGCGCCGTCCGGCGAAACCAGCTGTGCCAGCAGAGCTGTGTAGTAGCCGGTGCCGGCGCCGACATGGGTGACCGTCTCGCCGGGTTTTGGCGCCACTTTGCCGATCCACATGGCGTGCAGGAACGGCTCGCCATTGTTGATGCCCTTGTCGGCGTCGAGTGACACCAGCACGTTCTGATAGATGTGAACAGGATCGGCACTCGGCGTTTCGACCTTGCCGTTGCCGGCGACGACCGTCCACGGCCCGGGCCCGAGAAAAGCTTCGCGCGACACCGCGGCGAAAGCTGCTTCGAGACGTGGATCGGCCGAACCTGCATTGGCAGCCATCAGTCGTGCGTAGAATTTTCGGGCTTCGGCAATTCTGGTCATGTTGCGTCAGAAGATAGCGCAACCGGCCGAATTGTCGCGCTAGCCCCACGAGCTCACTCAATGCACGGCCGAGAAACCCTCAGCCGAAGCCGGCGAAGCGCGTCGCAGTGCGCTGGTCGAGGATTATGTCAAGCTCATCGCCGACCTGATCGAGGACGGCAACGACGCGCCAGGTCGATATCGCGGCGCGGCTCGGCGTCGCCCGGCCGACCGTGGCCAAGATGCCGACACGGTTGTGCTCGTTTACCCATCGTGGCGTGTGCCGAGGGCATCGAGCACCATGTCAGGGCCGAGACGCTAGAAGCGTTTCGCAACGCAATGACGGCGACACGCTAAGTCTACCGCCATTGCCGACAGTCCTGCCGGAACCGCCGCGTTGCCGCTGCGTTTGAGATCGTGCCACGCGATTGGCGCGAGGCCGAGGAAGATACCATGGGCATTGAACAGGCACCGACAGCGAAGGGCAAGCAAGCGGCCAAGGAATTGAAGCAGGCATCGGCGAAGGACGAACGCAAGACCGAAGCGGATACTGGACGCCCGCTCAAGAAGGGTGAGGCCCGCTTCGAGGAGCGCTCGAAGAGCTCGGACGGCAAGAGCGCGGGTACCAAGCAGAAGATCTGAGCTAGCCGCCAAGTCCGGACCAAAAAAGGCGCCGGCAGGCTTCTCAGCCGCGGGTGTCGTGCATCGATCCACCCCAGAGCCTGCGGCCCTTCATACGAAAAATACTGTGACTTGGCGCAACCATTGAGATAATTGTTTGTTGGGTCGGATCGGGCCATGAGATCGGCAGGTTACCGATACGCGCGTCGCGGAGAGTTGCCATGCTCTGGAAGGGTCGTCGTCAAAGTGACAATGTCGAGGACCAACGCGGCCAGGGCGGCGGGTTCAACCTGCCGCGCGGCGGCCCCGGCCGTCTCCGCATCCCGATCGGCGGCCGTTCCGGCGGCGGAATGTCGCTGTCGACTATCGTCATTCTCGTGGTTCTGTATTTCGGTCTGAAGGCCATTGGCATCGACCCTCTGCAGATCCTGGCCGGCGGCGGTGGCGGCTTGCTGCCAGGCGGCGATCAGATCACCGACAACAGCGGAGAACAGGGCGGTGGCACCGGCGCGCCGGCCTCCGACGAGATGAAGCAGTTCGTCTCGACGGTGCTGGCCGAGACCGAGGAGACCTGGACCGGCCTTTTCAAGGCCGAGGGCCTCACCTACGAAGACCCCAAACTGGTTCTGTTCAGCGGGCAAATCCGTTCGGCTTGCGGCTTCGCCTCTTCCGCGGCCGGCCCGTTTTACTGCCCCGGCGACCGCAAGGTCTATCTCGACACCACTTTCTTCCAGCAGCTCGACCAGCAATTCGGCGCCTCGGGCGATTTCGCCCAGGCCTATGTGATCGCGCATGAGGTCGGCCACCATGTGCAGAACATCACCGGTATCCTGCCCAAGTTCAATCAGATGCGGCAGCAAATGGGCGAGGCCGAGGCCAACCACATGTCGGTGCAGGTCGAGCTTCAGGCCGATTGCTTCGCCGGCGTCTGGGCGCATTTCACCGGGCAGAAGGGAATCCTGGAGCAGGGCGACATGGACGAGGCGCTGAACGCCGCCCAGCAGATCGGCGACGACACGATGCAGAAGAAGATGCAGGGCTATGTCGTGCCGGAAAGCTTCAATCATGGCACCTCGCAGCAGCGGCAGACCTGGCTGGCGCGCGGCTACAGGAGCGGCAAGCTTTCGGACTGCGACACGTTCAAAACTCCGATCTGAGGTGCTCGGACCTTCCTGTCGAATGACCGTTGAAGCGCCGGCGGTTATGCAGGGTTGTGGCCGCATTCATGTCGACAGTTGATGTCAGGATAAAAAAATCCTGGCGTGTTCCCTTATTGTTCTGAGCGGCTGACTCGCCTATAACGAGCCCTTCCGCCTTCGCTCCGAGGCGGCTCCAGGAGTCGATACCGTCATGATCGAAGCCAAAACCGCCAGGCGGGGCCTTGCGCTTGTTTTCACCACGCTGCTGCTCGACATCACCGGCATCGGCATCATCATGCCGGTGCTGCCGGCCTATCTGCAGGAGCTGACTGGCGTCGGCGTCAGCGAAGCGGCAATCGAAGGCGGCTGGCTGTTCTTCGTCTACGCGGCCATGCAGTTCCTGTTCGCGCCGCTGGTCGGCAATCTCAGCGACCGCTTTGGCCGGCGCCCGATCCTACTGGCCTCGGTGCTGACCTTCGCCATCGACAATCTGATCTGCGCGGTGGCCTGGTCGTATTCGGTCCTGTTCATCGGCCGGGTGCTGGCCGGCATCAGCGGCGCCAGCTATTCGACTGCCTCCGCCTTCATCGCCGATGTCAGCACCGACGAGAACAGGGCGAAGAATTTCGGCCTGCTTGGCATCGCCTTCGGTGTCGGTTTCATCATCGGCCCGGTGCTGGGCGGGTTGCTTGGCGAGTTCGGGCCGCGGGTGCCGTTCTGGGGCGCGGCGGTGCTTGCTCTCATCAACTTCATCGTTGGCTGGTTCTTCCTGCCGGAAACCCTGGAGCAGCACCACCGTCGGCGATTCGAATGGCGCCGCGCCAATCCTCTCGGCGCCCTCAAGCAGATGCGCAACTATCATGGCATCGGCTGGATCGGGCTGGTGTTCTTCCTGATGACGCTCGGCCACATGATGTACCCTGCCGTGTGGTCGTTCGTCGGCAGCTATCGCTACGGCTGGAGCGAACAGCAGATCGGCTTCTCGCTCGGCGTCTTTGGCCTCGGCGGCGCACTGGTGATGGGTTTTGTCCTGCCGCGCGTCATTCCACGGCTCGGCGAATGGCGGACCGCTGCCATCGGCCTTGCCTTTACCGCGCTCGCCGCCTTCGGCTATGCCGCAGCATGGAAGGGCTGGATGATCTATGCGGTGATCGTGGCGACCTGCCTCGAGGCGCTGGCCGACCCGCCGCTGCGGAGCCTGGCGGCGGCCAAGGTGCCGCCCTCCGCGCAAGGCGAATTGCAGGGTGCCATGACGAGCGTGTTTTCGATCACCAGCATCGTCACGCCGTTGCTTTATACCGGAATCTTCGCCTGGTTCACCGGGCCAAGCGCGCCGGTGGCGTTCGGCGGCGCGCCCTTCGTGCTCGGCGGCATTTTTCTTGCTTTGTCGCTGATCGCGTTTGTGCTCAGGGTCGAAAGACCGGTCGCGGTGAAGAACGTCACGACGGCGACGGTGGCCTAAGGGCCATGCGCACTAGGATTCAATCCATTCGCCCGGAATATCCAGTGCCTTCGCCAGCATCGCGCTGGTCTGCGCCGATGGCTTACGGCGATTGGACTCAAGATCCGACAGAAAACCCTGGCTGACACCGACCGTGGTCGCCAATTCGGCCTGCGTCAGGCGCCGCCAGTTGCGCAGCGCCTTGAGCCGGCTGGAGCCCCGCAGAATTTCCATGGTCACATCCGCAGGCAGGGGTTTTTCCGTTTTGAGACTAGCCTTTCGCTCGTCGTAAATCGCCACATCCGCAGCGTCTTCAAGAGCCTCTTCGGCCGCATGCAACAGAGCCTCGTAGTCCGCCTTTGGGATAACGACCAGCTCTTCTCCGGTTGGCGTCTTTATGATTTGCGGGGCGTTCATGGTGTCCTGTCCTGCTATGACCGACGGTAGGTTGTCGTTTTGCGTTTGCCGATATAGATCGCGAGGATCGTCGTGCGGTCTTCATCAAATATGACGCGGTAGCGACCGATCCGCAGTCTGTAGCCGTCCCTGCCAGCAAGGCGCTTGATATCTCCCCGCCCGCTGACGGCATAGGAGATCAGGCCTTCGGCGATCTGCTCGCGGACATCGGCCGGCAGGTTGTCGAGATCGCGAGCCGCCGACACCGAGAGGATGATCGTCTTCACGGTGATGATATCGCAGATTTATCGCGGAAAGTTAAGCGATATTATTGCCAGGGCTTCTCGCGTACAGATAGTCAGCGCTCTGCCAGCGCCGGCTCGCCGCGCTTTTCGCGGATGAGGTTGACGAAGCGGCGGAACAGATAGTGCGAATCCTGCGGGCCGGGCGAGGCTTCGGGATGATGCTGGACCGAGAACACCGGCCTTCCTGTCAGCGTGATGCCGCAGTTCGAGCCGTCGAACAGCGAGACGTGGGTTTCTTCGACTCCCGTGGGCAACGAGTCGGCATCGACGGCAAAGCCATGATTCATCGAGACGATCTCGACCTTGCCGGTGGTGTGATCCTTGACCGGATGGTTGGCGCCGTGATGGCCCTGATGCATTTTGGCGGTCTTGCCGCCCAGCGCCAGCGCCAGCATCTGGTGGCCGAGGCAGATGCCGAAGACCGGGATGTCGGTCTTCAGCAGGTCCTGGATGACCGGAACGGCATAGTCGCCGGTGGCTTCCGGGTCGCCGGGACCGTTGGAAAGAAAGATGCCGTCGGGCCGCATGGCGAGGATCTCCTCGGCGCCGGTGTTGGCCGGCACCACGGTGACCTTGGCGCCAAGACCGGCAAGCAGGCGCAATATGTTGCGCTTGACGCCGTAGTCGATGGCGACGACGTGCATGGACGGATCGATCTGTTCGCCAAAGCCCTCGTCCCAGACCCAGGGCGTCTCGCGCCAGACCGAGGACTGGCCGGAAGTGACGTCCTTGGCCAGGTCAAGCCCGATCAGGCCGGACCAGGCGGCGGCGCGGCGCTTCAGATCGTCGATGTCGAAGATGCCGTCGGGCGCATGCGCGATGACGGCGTTGGGCATGCCCTTTTCACGGATCAGCGCGGTCAGCGCACGGGTGTCGATGCCCGAAAGCGCGACGATGCCGCGTTTCTTCAGCCATTGGTCGAGACCAGCTGCGGCGCGATAGCTGGACGGGTTGGTGACATCGGCCTTGAACACGGCGCCGACAGCGCCGGCGCGGGCAACCGGATTGAGATCCTCGATGTCCTCGTCATTGGTGCCGATATTGCCGATATGCGGAAAGGTGAAGGTGACGATCTGGCCGGCGTAGGACGGGTCGGTGAGGATTTCCTGATAGCCTGTCAGCGCGGTGTTGAAGCAAACCTCGGCGACGGCGGAGCCGGTGGCGCCAAGGCCGCGGCCCTCGATGACGGTGCCGTCGGCCAGCACCAGCAAGGCGGTCGGCTTCTCGGTGGCCCAAGGGGGGGTCGACGCGGCGGTCATCGTTGCCATGGCGGCACTCCTAAAAGGCTGCACCCTTCAATCGGTCCGGCGAACCATTCTGCGCAGCAAACCGCGCGCAGCGGCGATTTCGCAGCCAGCGCGCGCAACAAAAATTCAGTTCATGCAAGGCCCAGTACATAGGGGAAGGCGCCAGAGCGGTCAATGACGCTACGCCCGCAGGCGCGATTTATTTCGTCGAACAATATCAGCGGTTTGCCGGGCGGCGTCGAATTGCCTTGGGGTTTCGGCACGGTTATTGTTCGTCGCATTCGAAGGAGAAAGCATCATGCGCGGCAAAATCGCCGAATCCCTGAAGAGCGCGATGAAGGCGCAGGACAAGCGCCGGCTGCCGACATTGCGGCTGATCCAGGCGGCCATTCACGATCGCGACATCGCCAATCGCGGCGCCGGCAAAGAACCGGCCAGCGATGACGAGATCCTGCAGATCCTGGCCAAGATGGTAAAGCAGCGCGAGGAGTCGGCCAAGGCTTTCGACGACGGCAAGCGGCCGGAGCTTGCCGCGCAGGAGCGCGACGAGATGGCCATCATCCGCGATTTCCTGCCGACGCAACTGGGCCAGGCAGAAACCGAAACGGCGATCCGCGCCGCCATCGCCGAGACCGGTGCCAGCGGCGTCAAGGACATGGGCAAGGTGATGGCTGCACTCAAGGAGAAATACGCGGGCCAGATGGATTTCTCCAAGGCGAGCGGCATCGTCAAGGGACTGCTGCAGTAGGGATTTTCCCGGCTGCAGCGATGCTCAAGGCCGTGAAGGAGGCGGCTGCAAGGAGCAGCGCTGGCCGGTTGTTGATGATCCTCAAGCGCCCTTTGGTTTCTGAGAGCGGGCGGTAGCTCGCCCCGACATGTTCAGTGCCACGGCGCCGCGAATGAGAGCCTTCAACGCCTCTTCATCGATCTTGTCGCCCTCATGGATATCGATAGCGCGCCTGGTGTTGCCTTCGAGGCTGGAGTTGAAGAGGCCTGAAGGATCCTCCAGCGAGGCGCCCTTGGCGAAGGTCATCTTGACGACATTCTTGTACGTCTCACCGGTGCAGATTATTCCGGCGTGCTCCCACACCGGAACCCCTCTCCACTTCCACTCCTCGACCACTTCGGGATCGGCCTGCTTGATGAGGGTTCTGACCCGAGCGAGCATCTCGCCCCGCCAATCGCTCAGCTCGTTGATTCTCGCATCTATCAACTGAGAGGGAGTGTCTCCTCCTGCTCCTTCCATCGAGCCGCTCTTCTTCATGGCTGTTGTCGCTTTGGTCATGATTGGTCCCAGTGGCTTTGAGAACGTTCGGCGTCCGGCGTCTCACGACGGCATCAATGCGGCAAGCCGTTTGCCGTTCCGGCGCGGGCGACAAACTCTCGACGTCGAGGAGGAACCTTCCTCCCTCCAGACCCGTTTTGCAACGAGGATCATACGAAAATGGAGCTTCGATTTTGGCGGCGCGTCTGTTGAACATTATCGGCGCCGCCACCAGCGCCGGCGCCTATTCGCCGGGGCAGGAACGAGCCCCCGCGGCGTTTCGGCGACATGGGCTCGCAGAAGCGCTCGCGAGCCGAGGCAGAGCCGTCAGGGACCATGGCGATGTTGCATCGTTCCGGTGGCGGCCGGATCCCTCGCGGCCGCAGGCCATGAACCTGGAGGCCGTGCGCGGGGCTTGTGACTTGGTCGCAAGCCACGTGGCGACGGCGATTGCAGCGCAGGAAGACGTGCTTGTCTTAGGCGGCGATTGTACTGTGGAGCTGGGAACGGTCGCTGGAGCGAACGCGGCCGGCGCGCGGATCGGACTCGTCTACATAGACTTTGACGCCGATCTCAACACACCTGACACGAGCGACGGCGCCTTGGACTGGACTGGTGTCGCTCATCTGCTCGACATCCCGGGACGCGAGCCTTCGCTCGCCGGGCTCGGCCCAACCCGTCCGATGCTCGTGCCTCAGCAGCTCCTCTATTTCGGCGTCGAGAATATCACTCCGCCCGAAGCCGCCGCCATCAGAGATAATGCGGTCAAGGTTATATCGCGTGAGGAGGCTTTGAGTGATATCGAGGCGGCGGCGGCGCGCGCGGCCGAATGGGCGGCGCGCTTTGACTGCGTGCTTATTCACTTCGATGTCGATGTGCTCTCCTTTATCGATTTCCCGATTGCTGAGAATGTGCGCCGTTGCGACGGTCTCAAACTGGAGCAAGCCGCCTTCGTGCTAAAGCAGTTAACCGCCCTGCAGCAATGGCGCGGCCTGACCGTCACAGAAGTTAATCCGGCCCATGCGCCAGACGAGCCCACCGCGTTTGCACGCTTGAATGAGGTTCTTGCGGATGCCCTTGGCTAATTCGCGATGCATCTCACAGTCGTTCGCCTGGCAATTGGCTGGCTTGCTTCACCCAAGCGGCGAACTGAGCTTCGTCGAGCTGGTCCTCATAAATATCGAGATAGCGCACTTCCTTGTGCTTGGACTCGCCGAGAGGAAGAGGACGCAGCGACGTGCCTCGGAAGAAGGTCACTTTGACGTAGCGGGTGAAGACGTGGAGCGACAGGAACCAGCCCTGGCCTTCGATGCCGTAAAACGGCGAGTTCCATTTGACTGCCTTGTGCACGCCCGGCACGGTGCGCTCGATGATCGCGTCGAGACGGCGCCCGATGTCGCTTTTCCAGCCCGGCATGGCCGCGATGTAGGCCTGCACGGGAGCGTCGCCTTCGGCCTTCGCGATCTGGGGGTTGCCGCCTGCGAGGAGGGTCGGCTTCGCGGCCTTGCCGGACTGCGGCTTCGGCGTCGCCTTGCGCGGTTTGGTCGCCTTCGTAGCGGCCCGCTCGGCGACGGCCTTCGCCGATTTCTCGGACGTGTTGCCGGCCATTGGGTTCACTCCAAGTGGTAGTGTGTAGTCGATGATATCTGATTTTAGAAAGCCGTCCCTGAAGATCAACTTCCGAATCCTGTTGATCTCCGCCCAGACCCGTAAATCTCGCCCCGCAGAAGGTGGTGCTGGCCAATGGCGGACGGCTCGTCGGGCGTTTCTTCGAGGATGCTGCCTATGGCGGCGCCGAAAGCCTACGCCGGATCGATTTGTAGAGTCTGCTGTCTACTCGGCTGCAGCCTGTAGCGGTGGCGTCGTGTTGCGGCGCCACTCCCAGACATGCGAGGCAAGCGCGACCGCCACGGCGACCAGCATGGCTATGGCGCCAACCACCGGCAGGCTGCGATAGCCATAACCGGCATTGAGCATGGCAGCGCCGAGCGAGGCGGCCAGCGCGATGCCGACATTGAAGCCGGCCGGGATGAGCGATGAGGCCAGGTTGGAGGCATCCGCCGTCCAGGTCAGGATACGGGTCTGGATCGGCGTGCCGATGGCAAAGCTGAGACCGCCCCAGATGATGATCGCCACCACCATCGGCACCGGGTACGGGCTGACGGCGTAAATGACGGCAAGCGTCACCGCCTGCATGAAAAGCATGGTGATGAGCGACGGCATCAGTTTCCAGTCGGCGAGCCGCCCGCCAAGGAAGACGCCGATCGTCGCGCCGACACCGTTGAGCAGGAGCACCCAGGGCACGAGGCTCTTGTCGAGGCCGGTGATTTCAAGCAGCGTCGGTGTGATGTAGGTGAAGAGGCCGAACTGGCCGATCATCAGCATCAGCATGAGGATCAGCGACGTCCAGACCTGCTGGCGTGCGAGCACGCGAACCTCGCTGCCGAAACTGACGGACTGGCGCGACGATCCCGTCTTGCGCGGCAGCAGCACGGTCATGGCAGCGATGGACGCCACTCCAAGCGCGCACATCACCCAGAACGTCGCGCGCCAACCCCATATGTTGCCGATCGCCGTGCCGGCCGGCACGCCGATGACATTGGAGACCGTGAGGCCCGACAGGATGAGCGCCACGGCCATTCCACGCTGGTCCTGGCGGACCAGGCCGACCGCGACCACCATCGCGACGCCGAAATAGGCGCCGTGCGCCACGGCCACCGCAATCCGCAGCAGCAACATGGAGGCGAAGTCGGGTGCAAGGGCGCAGGCGGCCTGGCCGATGGTGAAGGCTGCGGCAAGGCCAACCAGCAAGGCCTTGCGGGAAATCGTCTTGGTGGCGAGCGTCAACAGCGGTCCGCCGATCGCGATCCCACCGGCGTAGCCGGAGACGAGGTAGCCGGCAGTTGGGATGGAGACGCCAAGGCCATCGGCAACTTGCGGCAGCACGCCGGCGATGACGAACTCGGTGGTGCCGAATGCGAATGCAGCGATGAACAGAGCGATAAGGGGAAGCATGGCGCTGGGAGGCGATCCTTGAATGAGATGGCCTCAAATCACGAGCGAGAGCCGCGAGCAATCCAGAAATTGTCGACGACGCTTTAGGTTTTCTTGATCGGTTCAGCCAGGCTCCGGCCGCATCCGGCAAGCGCTAGATGGTCGTCTTCCTCCCATAGGGAATTTTCAGCCACGCCCGCTCGTGAAAATAATAGAGCAGCGACTTGGTGATGACTTCGGTCAGGCCGATGGCCGCAGCGAGCTTGATGCTGCCTGTCACGACGAGCGAAATGATCATCGTGTCGATGGTGCCGGTGACGCGCCAGGAAAGCGCCTTGGCGAAACTGCGCGAGTGGGTATCCATTTACTTTTCTCCCGGCGGATTGACCGATCCTTAGAGCGCTTTGCGTTTGGTGGAGCCAAAACCGCGCCCCACGTCTTTGTTGAGGCATTCTGTCGGACGCCAAATGAAGGCGTCTGGCTGCAAAATGCTCTAGCCGACAGACGGGAGGTTGAGCAAAGGCTAATTTTCGCGGCTGGCTCGAAGCAATTGCCGCGCTGATGGTCGGGCAATTGGCTTCCGCCTGCAGGCCCAGTCTATCCCGCCTTCAGCCGCGAACCGGTGAGCAGGCCGCGTTCCTCGAGCACGGGATAGGCCATCGAGGCGAGCAGTGAGTTGATCTGCTTCAGGTCGCGGATGGTGTCGAGATGGATGGAACTGGTCTCGACGCTCTTGGCGGTGCCGTCGCGCAGCCGCACGAAATGGCTGGCGCTGGTCTCCTTCTCGCGGTCGCGCAGCCGGTCCTTTTCGAGCACCAGCTGGCGGGCGGTCTCCGGATCGCGCGAGACCAGCACGTTGAAGGCAAGCCGTGCGTTGGCGAGCACCGAGGCGTGGAAGGCGCTAAGCTCGCGCCAGCCCTCGGGCGTGAACTCCAGCCCGCGCTCGAGCTTCTTTCTGACATGCACCAGCATGTTGCGCACGATGATGTCGCCGACCTGTTCGAGCTTGACGCAGGCGCCGATCAACTCCTGGCAGCGCAGCGCCTCGTCCTCGCTCAGCGGGTTCCTGGTCACCTTGGCCAGGTAGAGCTTTATCGACGCATGTTTCTTGTCGACGCGGTCGTCGAGCGCGGCCAGCGCCTTGATCTTGTCGGCGTCGGCGCTCTCATAGAGCTCGATGATGCGCTTCAGCATGATCTCGACCGTCTCGCAGACCCGCACCACCTCGCGGGTGGCGTTGGCCAGCGCCTGGCTCGGCACGTCCAGGGCGCTGTCGTTGAGCGCGGAAAGCTCGACGACGTCGAGCGCATCGGCCGGCGCCGGTTTGGTGCCGAGCGCCACGATCTTTTCCGAAACGCGGTAGACGAGGCCGGCCAGTGGCAGGCCGGCAACCAGGATCAGGATGTTGAACAGAACATGCGCGTTGACGATCTGGTCGGGCACGGTGGCGCCGATAAAGGCGACCGGCGGCTTCAACCACATAAACAGGATCAGCATGGCCAGAGAGCCCATGCCGCGCATCAGGAGATTGCCGATCGGTACGACACGCACACCCGGGTCTGCGTTGCGGGTGAGCAGCGGTGCGATGATCGACGAGCCCAGATTGACGCCGAGCACCAGCACGATGCCAAGTTCGGGCGGGATGAAGCCGCGACCGGCCAGCGTCACCATCAGCAGCACCGCGGCGATCGAGGAATGAAACAGCCAGGTGACCAGCGCCGCCAGGAGATAGGCGGTGACCGGGTCGCTGGAAAAGTAATCGACGATGACCGGCATCAGCGTGCTCTGGCGCAGCGGCTCCGATGCCTGGCCGATCATCTCCAGCGACAATACCAGCAGGCCGATGCCGACCAGGATACGGCCGAACTGGCGCCAATCGCGCCGCTCGGTGGCCATGAACATGACAGTGCCGGCGACAAGACAGATCGGCACCAGCAGCGACAGGTCGAAGGTGAGCAGCTTGACCACCAGCGCCGAGCCGATCTCGGCGCCGCGCACGGCAAGCTGGCCCGATATGCCGCTGACAATGCCGGCGCCGGCGAAGGAGCCGACCAGCAAGGTAACGGCGGTGGAACTTTGCAGCGCGATCGCCAGGCCGCAGCCGGCCAGAACCGCCATGAAAGGATTGCGCATGGTGGCGCGCAGCTTGTGGCGCAGCACATCGCCGTAGGCGCGCTCGACGCCGGTCTTCACCAACCGGGTGGCAAACAGCATCAGCGCCACCGCGCCGGCAAGATGCAGCAAAACGACCGAACCGCTCATATCAGGCTCGCAGCCTGACAGGCGCCAGCGATACGGTCACCGTGACGGCAAAGGAGCAAAAGAGGGAGCGAATCAAGGGCATTACAAAGATCGATGCTACTCCGATTAATTTTAGCCGGATAATAAATTTTGCCCAATTCGGCCGGCTGTTGGTGCGCGACAGGGCGTGTCGGAAATGGATGGATCGCAAAATGGTTGCATTGCCGGCCGGCTTCCGGATGACCGCGCAGTCAGTGCAGGCGACACCTTCAGATCCGGTTTGAGTGGAGTGTTGAATTAGTTATTATAAATATATGAAATCATTACAAAAACGTAATTCTCATGTTCAGTTTCGGTTCATTCTTCGGGCCCTATTGCTTGGGTATCGACAACCAAGGAGTACCCGTGATGAAACGCATCATTCTTTCCGCAGTCGCCGTCTCGATGCTGGCTGCCACGTCGCTGCAGGGCCAGGCCGCGCCGCTGAACGTACCGAACGCGCCGCAGTCGACCCACAGCCAGGTCGACTGGAAGAAGCCGGACAGGCACGTGAAGAAGCGCGTCGTGGTGAAGAAGAAAGTCATCGTGAAGGGGAACCATTGGCGCAACGGCCAGAAATATTCGAGCTGGAAGCGTCACCAGCCGATCCGCGACTATCGCCACTATGGCCTGCGTCGTCCGGGCCGTGGCCAGGAATGGATCCGCGTCGGCAACGACTATCTCTTGGTCAGCGTCGTCTCCGGCATCATTTTCGGCGCGATCGCCGCGCACTGACCGTCGCCGGAATAGGAAAGAAGGCGGCCCGCAACGGCCGCCTTCTTTTGCCCTGTGAAAACCGGGTATGGTCCGCATTAGGAGTCGTCGGGTTTCGCCGGCGTGATTATATGGAGGACAAACGAGCCGTTCCCGATGCGCTTTCCACCTGCCTTCCTCGACGAGATACGCGACCGCGTGCCGATTTCATCGGTGATCGGCCAGCGCGTGGCGTGGGACAGGAAGAAGACCAACGCGCCGCGCGGTGATTATTGGGCGTGCTGTCCCTTCCATGGCGAGAAGAGCCCGTCCTTCCATTGCGAGGACAAGAAGGGCCGCTACCATTGCTTCGGCTGCTCGGTTTCGGGCGACCACTTCAAATTCCTCACCGAACTCGACGGGATGAGCTTTCCCGAAGCAGTCGAGAAGATCGCCGACATGGCCGGCGTGCCGATGCCGGTGCGCGATGCCCAGGAGGAACGGCGCGAAAAGGAACGCGCCAGCCTGACCGAAATCATGGAAATGGCGACCGCCTTCTTCCAGGAGCGGCTGCAAGGGCCGGAAGGCGCAAAAGCCCGCGCCTATCTGCGCGACCGCGGGCTGACGCCGGCGACGCAGCAGTCGTTCCGGCTCGGCTATGCGCCCGACAGCCGCAATGCGCTGAAGGAGCATCTTGCCGCCAAGGGCGTGCCCAAGGCCGATATCAAGGCATGCGGGCTGGTGCGCCATGGCGACGACGTTCCGGTTTCCTACGATTGGTTCCGCGACCGCATCATGTTCCCGATCCCGGACTCCAGAGGCAAGATAATCGCCTTTGGCGGGCGGGCGCTGGCAGCCGATGCGCTCGCCAAATACATGAATTCGCCCGACACCGAGCTCTTCCACAAGGGCAACGTGCTCTATAATTTCGCCCGGGCGCGCCAAGCGCTGGCAAAGGGGGCGCTGGCCAAGGGCGGCACGGTCATCGCCGTCGAGGGCTATATGGACGTGATCGCGCTGGCGCAGGCCGGTTTCGAGAATGTGGTGGCGCCGCTCGGCACCGCGCTGACGGAAAATCAGCTCGAACTCCTGTGGCGGATGGCCGGCGAGCCGGTGCTGTGCTTCGATGGCGACCAGGCCGGACTGAAGGCGGCGTGGCGCGCCGCCGACATGGCGCTGCCGGCGGTCCAGGCAGGCCGCTCGGTGCGCTTTGCGCTTCTGCCCGAAGGCAAGGACCCCGACGATCTGGTCAAAGCCGATGGGCCGGACGCGTTTCGCGCCGTGCTTTCCGAGGCGCGGCCGCTCGCCGACCTTTTGTGGGTGCGCGAAACGGCCGGCGGCATCTTCGACACGCCGGAACGGCGGGCGGAACTGGAAAAGACGCTGCGCGAACTGACCAGCCGCATCCGCGACGAGAGCTTGCGCTATCACTACCAACAGGAAATGCGCGAGCGGGTGCTAAGCTTTTTCGGCACCCAGCGTGGCGCGCGCCAAGGCTATCCAGGGGGGCGTCAAGATGGCCGGCCCGGCGGGCGCTTTCAGGGCAAGGGCTCAGCTCCTGGCGGACAGTTCGCACGCGGCGGCAATGCCGGTGGACGCACCGCGATTACCGAAAGCCTTGGCCGCTCGGCGCTAGTCAAGCGCGGCGGCGAGGGGATGTCGGTGCGCGAGGCGACGATCATCGCAGCCCTTGTCAATCATCCGGCGCTGATCGACGAGAATTTCGCACATGTCGAGTTCCTCGACCTCGCCAACACCGATCTGAAGCGATTGCATGCGGCCATTCTCGATGCGATGGCGCATGACATGGCCAACGACCGCAACGCGGTGATCGCGACCATCGAACGGGCGGGCTGCGGCGAGATCTGGGCGCGCGTGGTGGCGCTGATCAAACGGGCGCGGCAATGGCCGGCGCTCGAAACAGCCGGACTTGACGATGCCCGCGACGCCTTCAGCCAGGCGCTCCACTTGCAGCGCAGCGCGCGCACCTTACATAAGGAGCTGAAACAGGCGGAAGCGGCGCTCGCCAGCGATCCCACGGACGAAAACTACCGGCATCTCGTCGAGATCCAGGCGCAATTTCGTGATGTGCAGGCAACGGAAGCGCTGATCGAAGGGTTCGGCGTGTCTTCGGGCAGGGCCGGGCGGGTGTAGGTCGAAGCTTACGAAAGAGTGAAAGTGCAGAACCGTGCTTGCGCGTCGAATCAGCCGCGGCGCTTTAAGTCGGGTAATTGATTCGCTTTTTTCATGCGAATCATGCGAGAGGCGCTTGACCTTCGGGCAGAATGACGGAATCAGGACGATTCGAAACGTTAACCCGTGCCGGCGTCGACGGGAAATGCAGCGATGTGAGGTACCGGTCACTGGACAGGCAGTCAGCCTGCCACAGATACCAGGGTTAATCTGGACTTAACGAGAGATGCAGTTACTGGCCCGGGGAAGCGCGTTCTAGAGCGAGCGCATCTGATTTAACCGGTACGGCAGCTTACGCGGCTTGATACTTGGCCGCTTGGAGAAAATAAAGAATGGCGACAAAAGAAAAGGAAGAGGTCGAGACCGAACGTGAAGGCGCCACCGATGGCCCTCTGCTCGACCTTTCCGACGATGCTGTCAAGAAGATGATCAAAGCCGCCAAGAAGCGCGGCTATGTCACCATGGACGAACTGAATTCAGTGCTGCCCTCGGAGGAAGTGACCTCCGAGCAGATCGAGGACACGATGGCCATGCTCTCCGACATGGGGATCAACGTGGTCGAGGACGACGAGCAGGGCGAGGAGCCCGAAGCCGCCGACGCGGCTGCCGACGCCGAGGAAGACGCCAACGAACTGGCCGAGCAGACCGGTACCGCCGTTGCCGCGACGACCACCAAGAAAGAGCCGACCGATCGCACCGACGATCCGGTTCGCATGTATCTGCGCGAAATGGGCTCGGTCGAGCTTCTGTCGCGCGAGGGCGAAATCGCGATTGCCAAGCGCATCGAGGCTGGCCGCGAGACGATGATCGCGGGCCTGTGCGAAAGCCCGCTGACCTTCCAGGCCATCATCATCTGGCGTGACGAGCTCAACGAATCGAAGATCCTCTTGCGCGAGATCATCGACCTCGAAGCGACCTATGCCGGACCGGAGGCCAAGCAGGCGCCGGTGGTCGAGCGGATCGAGGAAGCCAAGACCGAGGACAAGCCGCGCCGTTCGCGCGAGGACGAGGACGACATCACCAATGTCGGCGGCGACACGCGCGGTCTGACTGATGACGACGAGGAAGACGAGGACGAAGCCAGCCTGTCGCTGGCGGCGATGGAAGCGGAGCTGCGCCCGCAGGTGATGGAGACGCTCGACGTCATCGCCGACACCTACAAGAAGTTGCGCAAGCTGCAGGACCAGCAGGTCGAGAACCGGCTGGCTGCCGCCGGCACGCTGTCGCCCAGCCAGGACCGCCGGCTGAAGGAGCTGAAGGATCAGCTGATCAAGGCGGTGAAGTCGCTGTCCTTGAACACGGCGCGCATCGAGGCATTGGTCGAGCAGCTCTACGACATCAACAAGCGCCTGGTGCAGAACGAAGGCAAGCTGTTGCGGCTGGCCGAAAGCTATGGCGTGCGCCGCGAGGAATTCCTGAAGGAGTATCAGGGCTCGGAACTCGATCCCAACTGGACGCGCTCGATCGGCAATCTGACGTCGCGCGGCTGGAAGGAATTCACCAAGAACGAGAAGGACGCGATCCGCGACCTGCGCGCCGAGATCCAGAACCTCGCCACCGAAACGGCGATCTCGATCCTGGAATTCCGCAAGATCGTCAACCAGGTGCAGAAGGGCGAGCGCGAAGCCGCGATCGCCAAGAAGGAAATGGTGGAGGCCAATCTGCGCCTCGTCATTTCCATCGCCAAGAAGTACACCAATCGCGGCCTGCAGTTCCTCGATCTGATCCAGGAAGGCAATATCGGCCTGATGAAGGCGGTCGACAAATTCGAATACCGCCGCGGCTATAAGTTCTCGACCTATGCGACGTGGTGGATCCGGCAAGCGATCACCCGCTCGATCGCCGACCAGGCGCGCACCATCCGCATTCCGGTGCACATGATCGAGACGATCAACAAGATCGTGCGCACCTCGCGCCAGATGCTGCACGAGATCGGACGCGAGCCGACGCCGGAGGAACTGGCGGAAAAGCTCGCCATGCCGCTGGAAAAAGTGCGCAAGGTGCTGAAGATCGCCAAAGAGCCGATTTCGCTCGAAACGCCGGTCGGCGACGAGGAGGATTCGCATCTCGGCGATTTCATCGAGGACAAGATGGCGATTCTGCCGATCGACGCGGCGATCCAGGCCAATCTGCGCGAGACGACGACGCGGGTGCTTGCTTCGCTTACCCCGCGTGAAGAGCGCGTGCTCAGAATGCGCTTCGGCATCGGCATGAACACCGACCACACGCTGGAGGAGGTCGGCCAGCAGTTCTCGGTCACCCGCGAGCGCATCCGCCAGATCGAAGCCAAGGCGCTGCGCAAGCTCAAGCACCCGAGCCGCTCGCGCAAGCTGCGGAGCTTCCTCGACAGCTGATGCCGGGTAACGGATAGGCAATCTCTGAAGGGCGCTGCGCAGGCAGTGTGAGAATCGAAACGATCCCGCTGGTTGGCGGGGTCATTTCGATGATGCAGCCCTATGCGGATTGGGCTGATCTGAGATTGATGCTGCGGATGATGTCGTAGGCTAAAGCGCGTCGCGTTCGAACGGATTCATGCTACGCGCTTTAAGCTTTTGTTTTTATGCATGTCGTTATCGCAAAACCGCTGCGCACTTTTGCGCGACATGCATTAGGACCGAGAGCGCCATTTCGGTTCTGATTCCCCTGAGGCTTCTGATGAGGAACCGGCCGCCTGGCATCATTCGCTTTGTGGTTCCGGAAGCTCGGCGGCGCATTGTCGCTTTCGCCTCAGATTCGAATCGGCCATCCAGCGATCATTCATGCGTTGCAGCGCTTCCTCATGGATATGTCGTGAACCGCGGCATCGCCGAAAGTGGCGTCAATGTTCATCGGAACATTACCTTGAGCCTGTCCCACCAGCCGGGCTCGGGTTTTGCCGGTTTCCGGACGCTGTTGGTGAGGCCGTTGATATAAAGAACCATATTCAGCGGGTCGAACCTGAGGCCGTGGAACTTGGCAGCGAAGCGTCCGCCGCGATCGATGACGTGGGTGACGGCCCCATGCATCTGCTGGCCGTCTTCCAGCGGCTCGAAGCGTACATTGTAAGCCTCTGACAGTTTCCGGGTCGTATCGTCCGGTTGGCCTGGCCGTGTCGTCAAAAACATCCAGTTGCCCGCATCCAATCCATGCGCTGGACCATAGGCCTCGAGGACTTCGGACGTGTCCCTTACCGGGTCGGTTGTCACTGCCAGGAACTGCACCCTGTCTTTCATCAGCGTAGCGTTGACCTTGCGCTGAACGTCCGCGATCACCTCGGAATGGATTGGACACAGATCGGTGCAACTCGCGAAGATGAAGTAGAGCACCACGATCTTGTCCGAGAAATCAGAAAGGCGGACGGCCTTTCCGTCCGCGTCGGCCAGTTCGAACGGCGGCGCGGCCGGTTCGTCGATGATCTGAAAGAACTTCTCCTCACTGCCCATCATCTTGTCGAGATCGGCGCCCGGATGATGCGCTCGCGCGGGCGACGCGGCGGCCAGCAACAGAGAAAGCGTTGCGATCAGGATTCTTGCTTTCATACCCATGCTTCCAGTTGAGGAGGGATTTGGCGGGGCGCGGTCGGACCGCGTTCATCGCGCCTGCTCCTGCTCCCGGCGGCTCATCTCCGCCTGATATTGCCGTTCCCGTTCGGGCCAGGTGCTCTTGATGAAGGTGAGCACGGCCCGGATTTCCTCGTCGGCCAACACACCCGCAAATGCCGGCATGTCGCTCTGGTAGCCGCCGCCGACGACCGCGGCCGGTCCTTCCTTGGTGACACGGAAGAGCACGCCGTCCGGATGATGCCAGGAGTGGCCGGAGGCATCGTGCGGCGGAGCCGGCATGCGTGCCGAAGGCAGCTGGCTTTTCCAGTCGCGTTGTCCTTCGAGGTTGGCGCCCTGACAGGTGGCGCAACGCTCGGCATAGATCGTCTTTCCGAGCGCGACAGTGGCAGCCGAGGCGCCGCCGGCCATCCGGTCCGCGAGCCAGGGCCAGGAAAATCCAAGGACTGCCGCAGCCACCCCGAGCATCGAGAAGAGGACCGGCGTTCTTTTCATTTGCTGCCGCCGAAGAACAGGTACTTGACCAGTGCGGCCACCCCAAGGACGAGCACAAGCACGGCGAGCAGCCACACGAGGCTCATGCCCCACATCATCATTCCGCTCGTGCCATCCATCATCGCAGCCTCCTATTCCTTGGCGTAGACGCCGCCGGTCCCACCAGACTTCTGGATTTCGAGAATCTCGAACGGACCCTCTTTCGTGCCGCTCATGCCGGGGGAGCCCATTGGCATGCCAGGCAGCGTCACGCCCTTGATGTCGGGCCGCTCGGTCAAGAGCTTGTTGACCGTGCCGACCGGCACATGGCCGCTCACCACATAGCCGTCGATGAAGGAAAGATGGCAGCCCTCGGCTTCCGCCGGAATGCCCGCTTCCCGGCTCATGGCAGAAAGGTCATGCGTCGGCTTGACGGTGACCGCGAAGCCGTTCTCCCTGAGATAATCGGCATAGCCTTCGCAGCAGCCGCATTGCGGGTTCTTGTAAAGCGTGACGTCCTTTTCGCCCGCAAGCGCCGGAGCGGCACTGGAGAGCAAGGACGCAAGGGCGAGAGCTTTCAGAATATTGGACATGTTTTTCTCCTTTTGGTTTTTCGGAAGATTAGGCGACGCGGAAGACCCCCATCATGCCACCAGCCTGGTGTTCAAGAATGTGGCAGTGGAACATCCAGTCGCCGGGGTTGTCGGCGACGAAGGCGATCTCGACCTTTTCGCGGGGCGAAACCAGCACTGTGTCCTGCCATTCGCGATGACGGGTGGGCTGGCCATTGCGGGAAATCACCCGGAACGAATGGCCGTGGAGATGGATCGGATGATGCCAGGCTGTCGCATTGGTCATGGCGATGACATGGCTCTTGTTCCGCGCGAGCGTCAGCGCCGGTTTCATGTCGTGGCGAGCCTGGTCGGCGGCGATGCCATTGATGAACCAAGCAGTGCTGGAATTCATCATCTGCATCATCCCTCCGCCCATCATCGAATTCATGTCGCGCGTCATGCCGCCCGGCGCACCCGGGCCCATGATTTCACCCATGTCCTGGGCGACCATCTGGCCCATCATGCCGCCGGTGAAAACGACCTCGTTGTGGGACGCGGTTTCCAGGTCCGGCTCCAATAGCGGGTTGGCCGGCAAGGCCAGCGGCCAGTCGGGCGCGCCCTCGCGGAGCGGAGTGTCGGAATAAGCGATATCGACGAGCTTGTATTCCAGCCCTTCGTAGAACCGGTCGAAGATCGAAACCCGTCTACCGGGCTTGCCCGTCATGTCGAGGATCAGGTCGGCGCGCATGGCCGGGCCAAGCATCACCAGCCCGCCATCCGGCGGGTATGGCGCGACCGGCTGGCCGTCGAGCGCGATGACGATGGGCTGAAGATCCGTGAAGTCGGGGCTGAAGATGCGCGCATTGGCGGCGTTGATCAACCGCAGGCGGATGCGCTCACCCGCCCTGACGGCGAAGGTATCCGGCACGCGACCGTTGATGGTAACCGTGTTGCCGACGCGGCCGTTGTGGTGGATGTCGTGCCGGTTGCCGAAATCCTCGCTGATTGCGCCCGATTTGGTCAATCGCCAGTCGTCGAGCATCCAGGTCACGTCGCGGTCGACGTGCGCCGGTTCGCGTTCCTCGATAATCAGCGGTCCGTAAAGCCCGCGCTCGACCTGCTCGAAACTCCGCTGGTGCGGGTGATACCAGAAGGTGCCGGCGTCGACCGCATCGAATTCGTAGACGAAGCGCTCTCCCGCTCCGATCGGCTTCTGGGTGAGGTGCGGGACGCCGTCCATGGCGTGCGGCACGCGCACGCCATGCCAGTGCACGGTCGTTTCCTCGGCGAGGCCGTTCTCGACCACGACCCGCAGCCGCTCGCCCTGCCGGACCCGTATCTCGGGACCGGGAACAGTTCCGCCGTAGCACCAGGCGGCAATCTCGCCGGATGGTTCGGGCATAAGCCGCGTACGACCCGGCGCCGCCCGCAATTGCACCTCGTGCGGAGCCGCGGCATGGACGGGCGACCGCCACAACACTGGAAGCACCGCACCCGCCGTACTCGCGGCTGCCGATGCAAGAAAGGCTCGACGCGTCTGCGCCGGCATGGGAAATCTGGACATGGTTCAACCATCCTGAAAAGTCGGTCGTTCGCGCACATGGCGGCGCGGAAAAGACACCTCATGCGAAACTGCGATCACGGGCGGTACGACGCGCCCATGGTCGTTGCACCGGCAACGGGCAAGCCCTGCCGGCGTCAGCTACAGGATGATGGTTCGGGGAGGAGAGGGATCGGGTGGGTCGGTGTGGCCGACCAATTCCACCAGCGGTGAAGTCGCAATTTCGGCTGCCACAAAGGAAAGCACGAGACTGATCCGCGCAGGAATTGCTGCGAAAGGCACAAGG
The DNA here is from genome assembly GCF_055811385.1 of Mesorhizobium sp. WSM4849. Lineage (NCBI taxonomy): Bacteria > Pseudomonadati > Pseudomonadota > Alphaproteobacteria > Hyphomicrobiales > Phyllobacteriaceae > Mesorhizobium > Mesorhizobium sp. WSM4849. The sequence goes on along the minus strand of NZ_JBVVPW010000012.1, from coordinate 115,710 downwards.
CAGGCCGCACTGCATAGCTGAGGCTTGCCGCTGTCGTCGGGAGGGCAGGCATTACAATCGCCCATGTCTCCGTCAGCCCCCATGTCTCCGTCAGTCATCGCGGCGGAAGACATCGCCAGTGCCATGCTCGTTGCGTTAGTTGCATGCGCAACCGTGCCTGCTGCGAACACTACGAGCAGCACAATTGCGAAGATGCGGGCAAGTCTGCGCATGACGCGGCATGCTAGTCTGTTTCTGCGCCAAGTCCAGTTACAGGTTGTCGCAACTCGACCTCGCGAATTGCTCCCTAGTCCTTCCGTTCGGGGGCAGGAAGGCGACATTCCACCCGATTCAGACTTTATCCTGCTTGTTCACGCGTCAAGAAATCGAGCGAAGGCCAGCGCCTTTGCAGGTCCTCATCATTTTTAACACAGCCTGTGCGGCGTCCTTTTTCGTTCGTGCCAGGAATTGTCTCGCCAGACGGTGCGGTTGTTGTTGCAGCACACCTGCTGTGGGAGGATAATCTCGTGTCGGATGCATTTTTCGGGCGACAAACCCGGATGCCCGCCCCGGCGGTGACGCCGTGCTCCGAGGCTCCGGAGGGAGGTGTGCATGACAAACTATATCGTGCTGATCAACTGGACGGAGCAGGGCGCCAAAAATGTGCGCGAGTCGCCGAAGCGGCTCGATGCCGCCAAGAAGCTGCTGGGAGACATGGGCGGCTCGTTCAAGGCGTTTTATCTCACCATGGGCGAATGCGATATGGTGGCGATCGTCGAAGCGCCTGACGATGCGGTGCTCGCTCGTTTCTCGCTGATGCTGGCGTCAGGCGGTAACGTGAGGACGCGGACGCTCAAGGCTTTCCCGGAATTGGCGTATCGCGAGATCATCGCCTCGCTCGGCTGAGGCTTGCGCGGCTACAGATCCGCGCAAGCTGCCGAGCCCGGATATCGACGGTCAGGCGCCGCTTGACGGCGCCCGATCCGCTGATCATGAGGAGGAATGCTGCTCTCGCTCGAAAAGAACTTCATTTTCATCCATATCCCGAAGACGGCTGGGACCTCGGTCACCCGTGCGCTGGAGCCGTGGAGCCCGAAACCGCAGCGAACGCAATGGCGTCGCCTGCTGTCACACCTTCCCGTGCGCGAGACGCCCCAAAATGCGTTCCTCAGGCAGCATGACAAAGCAAGCTGGGTGAAGCACAAGCTGCCGGCCGAGATTTATGACAGCGCGTACAAGTTCGCTGTCGTGCGCAACCCTTTCGAACTTGCTGTCTCGACCTACTATTTCCGCCGCGACTATCTCTCCGGCCGGCGCCGGAACAGAGCCAGGGTTCTGGATTTCAAGACTTTCCTGCGCTATCTCGAACGCAAGAACCGTTTTGTGCAGGTGGACCAGACGAGCTGGATTTCGGACAGGCAAGGAAACCTTATCATCGACGAGGTTTTGCGGTTTGAAACACTGGCCGAGCAATTCAATGCCCTGGTCGAACGGCTCGACCTGCCGGGCGAAGTGAAGCTTCCACGGGCAAACGTCAATGCACCCTACGACTATCGCGCCGTCTACGATGGCGAGGCGAAAAGCATCGTGCGACGGCTCTATTCCAGGGATTTCGAGCGCTTCGGCTACGAATTTTGATTTTTTCGAGACATCCGCAATTCATCGGCACGATGCCGCGGCGCGGCCAGTCTGGTCCGAAATATTGCGGGCCGAAGGGATTTCCCGGATAGTCAGCGCAGCCCTTCAGCTCGCGTCTCGAAACACATGCCCAAGCCTCAACTGACCGTCTGGTACAACACCTGTTGTCCGGTTTGCGATGCCGGGATCAGCCGGCAAAAGCGGCGGCTGGTCGAGGCGATCAAGGCCGGGCGGATCACGTTTCGCGACATCAATGCCGAGCCGGCGGCACTGGCCGGATACGGCGTGTCGCTGGAGGACATCCGCCGCCGGCTGCACGCAACCGAGGCGGACGGTAAACTGCTGGTTGGCGCCGATGTCGCAATTGCTGTCTGGCTGAGAACGCCGGGCGAGGGCTGGCTTGCAACGCTGTTCGGCAATCCCGCCGCGCTGCCGTTGACGCGCTATGCCTATGATCGCTTCGCCGATCTTCTCTATGCCTGGAACCGGCGCAAGGGCCGCTGGTAACCGGTATTAGCCAAGCTCGGTGACGAAATCAATCTGGTGGCACCGTTCTCAGATACATCGTAAGATATATCTTGACTCAACGGCCTCATCCGCATAATTGAGATATATCGTAAGACATAACTCAAGGAGCAGACAATGCACGGACATCATCATTTCGGCGAGCATGCCGAGCGCGTTTTCATGCATACGGCCGGCAGGTTCGGCGGCCGTGGCGGCGGCTTCGGCCCATTCGGCCACGGCATGAGGGGCGGCGGGCGCGGCGGGCCGGGCGACATGTTCCGCGCCGGGCGTATGCTGGCCGACGGCGATCTCAAGCTGATCACGCTGTCGCTGCTGGCCGAGGCGCCGCGCCACGGCTATGACATCATCAAGGCGCTGGAGGAACGTACCAGCGGCGTCTACAGCCCGAGCCCAGGCGTGGTCTATCCGACGCTGACCTTCCTGGAAGAGGCCGGCTATGCCGTCTCATCGGCGGAAGGCAACAAGAAGGTGTTTTCGATTACCGAGGCAGGGCAGGCGCATCTCAACGATAATCGCGAGATAGTCGACCACGTGCTCGACCATCTCGAGCGTTTCGGCCGCAAGATGGCGAAGGCGCGCGAGTGGTTCGGCTGGAACGACGACGGCGAAGACGGCGGACGGCGCGGCCGCGGCGGTTCGGAAAAGCGCGACGAATTCCGCGCCGTGCGCCACCGGCTGCGCGCAGCCCTCGGCAATATCGTCGACGCGCCCGCGGAAAAGCAGGCCGAGGCGATTGCGATATTGAAAGGGGCGGCCGAAGCCCTCGAAGCGCTGTCGCGCGACTGACTTCCGGGCCGGATGCGGCCCTTGCCCGTTTGCCTAAGGACCGCTAGTGAAATCATCCTGCACCACGCTATGTGATGCAGGATGATTGCCGTTGGAGGGCGCTCCCATGTCTTTTCTGAAACGTCTTTTCGGTGGTGGCGGCGGTGACGCGGGCGAACCAAAGAGTGCTGCACCGGCAAAGCAGATCGAGCACAAGGGATTTTTGATCAGCGCCACGCCCTACAAGGCAGAAGGCCAATACCAGACCTGCGGCGTGGTTTCGAAGGAAATCGACGGCGTGGTGAAGGAACACAAATTCATCCGCGCCGATCGTTTTGCCGGGCTCGACGACGCTGTCGACATCTCGATCAAGAAGGGTATCCAACTGGTCGACGAGCAGGGCGAGAAGATCTTCGGTTAGCTTGGCGAATGGCGATGTCGCGCGACAGCGGAGCGACGTCAGAAAGCTGTAGGAACCGCCGACGCCTCGTCGGGCATCAGGCGGCAAGTGCAAAAAAGGCAGGCACCCGGCGCCTGCCTTTTTTGGTTCTGATTACCTGTTGTTCGCGCTACGCGGCAGCGGCAACTGCCCCGGTCGAGGCCACCACCGCATCCACCTTGGCCGATGCCTTGGCCAGAGCGGCCGTGACGGCCTCGGGGCCCATGCCGACACCTTCGATGCGGATGACGTCGACGTCGGTCATGCCGATGAAGCCAAGCACGCTGCGCAGGTAAGGGATGGCGTGATCCATCTGCACGGCAGCGCCTTCCGAATAGATGCCGCCCGAGGCAAGGACGATGTAGACCTTCTTGCCGGTGACGAGGCCCTTCGGGCCATTCTCGCCATAAGCGAAAGTCTTGCCGGAGCGGGCGACGTGATCGACCCAGGATTTCAGCGTCGATGAGATGCCGAAATTGATGAAGCCGGTAGCGAGGATGATGGTGTCGGCCGCAAACAGTTCATCGAGTACGGCGTCGGAAACGCCGACGACTTCGGCCTGGCGCTGGGTGCGGGCCTCAGCGGGGGTATAGATGCCGGTCGAATAATCAGCATCGATGTGCGGTAGCGGGTTTGCGACGAGATCGCGTACGACAAGCTTGGCCGAAGGATCGGCGGCAAGCAGCTTCTCGGCGAGGTCGGTGGCGATACGGGTCGAGTGCGAGGCATTGCCGCGCGGGCTGGATGTGACGAGAAGGATGGACACGGCGGGTCTCCAAGGTTGGAATGAATTGTCCCGACCTATATGGACTCGCTGACCCATTTGAAAAACCGGTATATTTTATGTATGTTCCATCTAAACATTGGATATAACGATGCAGCCAAACCCGACGCTCGATCAACTCCATATCCTTGTCACCGTCGCCGACACCGGCAGCTTCTCGGCCGCCGGCCGCAAGCTCAACCGAGCGCAGTCGGTCATCAGCTACGCTATCGCCAATCTCGAGGCACAGCTTGGGCTGAAACTGTTCGAGCGCGAGGGGACGCGCGAGCCGCAGCTGACCGATGTCGGACGGGCGACGCTGGAAGATGCGCGGCGAATGGTCGGCGTGCTGCAGCGCATTCGCTCGCGCGTCGATGGCCATCGGCAAGGGCTTGAGGCTGAAGTCGCGCTGTCGGTCGATGTGGCGCTGCCTTCCACCGTGCTGGTGCGCGTGTTGAAGGCGTTCGAGGCGCAATTTCCAACCGTGATGCTGCGCCTGCATATCGGCACGCTCGGCCTGATCCCCGATCATGTCGTCAATGGACAGGCCGATCTCGGTATTGGCGGCCTGCTGGGCGAGGTCGACGCGCATCTTGTGCGCATTGGCTTCATGTCGATGGTGCCGGCGGCCGCGCCAAGCCATCCGCTGGCGCTGCTTCCCAAGCCGGTGCCGCTCGAGGAGGTGCGCGAACACATCCAACTTGTCGTCAGCGACCAGTCCGAGCGCACCAAAGGGCGCGATTACGGCGTCTTTGCCTACCGCACTTGGCGACTTACGGATATGCGAACCAAGCATGCGCTGATGCGCGAAGGGTTGGGCTGGGGCGGACTGCCGCGATGGTTGATTGCTGACGATCTGGCCAACGGCCGGCTGGTGGAACTCGATCTGGAGCCGTATCGCGAAGTCCGCTCGCCACTTTATGCCATGCACCGCGCCGACCGCAGCCCGAAGCCGGCTGCGGCTTGGCTGATTGATCAGTTCAAGCGCCAGCTTGGCTGTTTCAACGAGTTCGAGCCGAACCAGGTGCCTGAGGAGACAGCCCATCAATCAGCGCCATGAGAACGGCGCGATAGTCCTCGGCTGAAGCGCCAGCCTCGACGGCAAGAGCAGCACGGTCGAAGGCGGCGGCGAGCAGCGCGGTCAGCGCTTCCACCGGCAATCTCATCATGGCCTGCGAGCGCATCGCCGCGACGAGGCCCTCGCGCAGCGAGCGGTTGCCATAGCGGTTGTCGATCTCGTCCATGGCGGCGCGACCGAGCACGGCCGGCCCGTCGAGCAGCAGCAGTCGGGTGCGGCCGGGCGCGCGCATGGCCGCGAGGTAGGCATCCGAACCGGCGATCAGCGCGTCGCGGGCAAACAGCGAGGGAGGCGAGGCGCGTTCGATCTCTTCAGCCACCGCCGCCGCCTCCTGCTCGACCACGGCGGCAAACAGCGCCTGCTTGTCGGCAAAATGGTGATAGAGCGCGCCACGCGTGACGCCGGCCGCAGCCACGATCTCGGGCGTGCCGGTCTCCGCATAGGACTTTTCGGTGAACAGTTTTCGTGCCGCGGCGATCAGGTCGGCGCGCGTCGCTTCGGTGCGATCGCGGTTGGAGCGGCGCGTGGATTCCTGTTGCATACATGCAGCCTGTATGTTAATGTAAATCTACATGCAGACTGTATGTTATTCGATAGGAGAAGGAAAGATGAGGACGACGAGCTATTATCCAGTGCTGATGACAGGCGACGTTGCCGGCACAACAGCCTTCTATGTCGCGCATTTCGGTTTCCACCCATTGTTCGAAAGCGACTGGTACGTGCATCTGCGCTCAGTCGCGGATCGCCGTGTCAATCTCGGCATCGTGCAGGGCGATCATGAAACGATCCCTGAAGAGGGGCGCGGCCATACATCCGGCCTGCTGATCAATTTCGAGGTCAAGAACCCGGATGCGGTCTACGAGCGGATCACCGCCGCCGGCCTGCCGATCCTGCGAACGCTGCGCGACGAAGCCTTCGGACAGCGCCATTTCATCACCAAGGATCCCAATGGCGTGCTGATCGACGTGATCAAGCCGATCCCGCCAAGCGCCGAGTTTCTGGAGCAGTATGCCGAAGCGGCGGCGGGCTGAGCGAGATGGGCTGGCAGGAACTGTCTGTAAATGTGACGTGAGGGCTTCGGCCGCGTGGCCGATCATGTCTTTGCGGTCTATGCTGAGGCTCATCAGCCTGGGCCCATTCCATGCGTGAAATCTGCCTTGTCCGCGCACCCTCAAACCTTGGCCTCCGCCCGCTGAGGCCAGGTCATATACCGGGGACTTGGCGTGCGCCGCAGGCATTGACCGAAGCCGGCTTGATCGAGACGCTTTCGCCCCTCAATGTGGTCGATCTTGATCGGCCCGCCTATAGCACGGAGCCGCAGCCTGGCACCCGGCTGCGCAACGGCAACGAGATACGCAGCTTCAATCTCGAACTTGCAGAAGTTGTTGCCGGCGCGCTGGGACGAGGCGAATTCCCGCTGGTCGTCGGCGGCGACTGCGCGGTCCTGCTTGGCGCACTGGCTGCTGCACGGCGATCTGGTCCGCTGGCGCTGGTCCATGTCGACGGCCACAGCGATTTCCGCCATCCGGGCAATTACGACATCAACGCTTCGCTCGGCTCGGCCGCCGGCATGGACCTTGCGCTCGCCACCGGACGTGGCGAGCCGTTGCTGACCGATTGGCCCGATATCGCAAGCCCCCTTGTTGCGGACGAACAGGTGATTCAGATCGGCGAACGCGAGAACCGCGACCCCGACTTTGCCTGGCCGGACATCAATTCGACTGCGATGACGCTGATCGATGTCTTTGCCGTGCGAGAGCTTGGCGCGGCAAAGGTTCTGGAAAAGACCTGGAACACGCTGGCGCGAACCGGCTCGCCCTATTGGGTGCATTTCGATGTCGATGCGCTCGACCAGACGGTGATGCCGGCGGTCGATTCACCAGGCAGTCCCGGCATCGATCCCGACGATCTCATCGCCATCCTCGCGGCGCTGGTGGCGGATTCGCGCTGTACCGGAATGGACATGACCATTTTCGATCCGGACCTCGATCCGACCGGCGAGTTGGCAGTGCTGTTGGTTTCGCTGCTTGGCCAGATCTGTGCGCCGCGATAGTTGTCAGGTCCGCGCCACCGGCATCACCGTGACCTGAGTAATGCCGGAGCGGCGCACCACCGTGCACCGCGTCTCGCGGCCGATGCGCTCGGCGTCGAGCAGGCGCACCAGATCGTCGACGCCGGTGACCGGGCGTCCGTCGATGGCGGCGATGATGTCGCCTTCCCTGAGCCCGGCCTTGGCCGCCGGGCTGTTCACCTCGACGCTGCGCAGGCGCACTGCCGTGCTGCTCGACACTTGCGACAGAAGGGCGGCGCGGCGCGGCAGGTTTGTCGTGTCGGCCGAGACGCCGATGAAGGCGCGGCGGACGCGGCCGAAGCGGATGATCTCCGAAATGACGAAATTGGCGGTGTTGGAGGCAACCGCGAAGGCGATGCCTTGCGCGCCGTGGATCATGGCGGTGTTGACGCCGATGACCTCGGCCGCCGACGACACCAGCGGTCCGCCGGAATTGCCGGGGTTGAGCGCTGCGTCGGTCTGGATGACATCGTCGATCAGCCGGCCGGTGGAGGCACGCATCGAGCGGCCGAGCGCCGAGACGACACCTGATGTGACGGTCCATTCGAAGCCGAGCGGGTTGCCGATGGCAATGGCGATCTGGCCGCGCCGCAGGCGCTTGGAATCGCCGAGCGGAGCGATATCGGCAAAGCTGCCGTCGGCACGCACCAGCGCGATGTCGGTGTCGGGGTCGCGGCCGAGAACACGGCCTTCTCTGGAGACGCCGTCCGGCATGGTGACGCGGACGCTGCGGGCATCGCCGACGACGTGGAAATTGGTGACGACCAGCCCGTCCGGCGTGATGACGAAGCCTGAGCCTTGGCCGCCGGCGCCACCGATGCGCTCAATGCGGCAGACGGCGGGACCGATGCGGTCCACGGCATCAGCGACCGTTGCCGAATAATCATCGAGCAGCGCATCGTCGAACTGCAATTGCTGGGCGGGGAGGGACATGGCAGGGCTCCGTGTCTTTAGAGCAAGAAAAAGGATGCCTATATGTGCGGAGCGGCCGGATCGGCCGCGACCTGACCAGATGGCCAGTCCAACGCCCAACTAGCCGTCAGGCGAGTATCCGCCAACGCGCTGCCGAGCGATATCTGGGTTAGAGCGATGGCCGTCCATTGGACGCTCAAGTGCGCTCTAAGACTTTGAGTTCTCGCATCGTGCTTTCCGGAAATCGATTTCCGACTTTCGGGCCGATGCGATAAAAACCCAGGAGACCCAAGATGAGCGACTTCAATCTGAGAGCATTTTCCGACGCCATCGCCGATATCGCGGCCGCAGCGGCGCCGGCGACGGCGAGCTTCGCCACGCATCAGCATCGCACCGCGACCGCCTTCCACTGGCGCGACGGCTATTTTGTCGCTGCCGAGGAGGCGGTGGAGGCCGGCGAGGAGATTGAGCTGACGCTTTCTTCGGGCGACAAGGTGAAGGCTGAGCTGGTCGGCCGCGATCCATCCACTGGGACGGCCCTTCTGAAGCCGACTGGCGCGCCGGACGTGCCGCCGCTGGCCAAGGCAGGCACGGTGCGGCCGGGCAATCTCGCCATCGCCGTCGGCAATGGCGACGGTGCGGGACTCGTCGTATTCGGCACGGTCGGTGAGGTCGGTCCGGCCTGGCGCTCGATGCGCGGCGGCACGATCGACCGGCGCATCAATCTGGCCGTCAATGCCGGCGGCCGTTTCGAGGGCGGCCCTGTGCTCGACGCCAAGGGCGCACTGATCGGTATGCTGCTGTTCGGCCCGCGCCGGCGGGCGCTGGTCATGCCTTACGAGACTATCGAGCGGGCGGTAACGACGCTACGAGAGAAGGGCCATGTCGCGCGCGGCTATCTCGGCGCCGGCCTGCACCCGATCCGCAATGGCGACACGCATGGCGCGATGGTGATGAGCCTCGACGATAATGGCCCGGCGAAAGCGGCCGGCCTGCATCTTGGCGACATCATCGTGTCGTGGAACGGCGAAGCCGCGCATGGTCCGCGCGAGCTGATCCGCAGGCTCGGGCCGGACAGCGCCGGCGCGTCGGTGACGCTCGGCGTGATACGCGGCGGCGAGCAGCGCGATGTCGTGCTGACCATCGGCGAAAAGCCGCTGAACTGAGAAGATCGATGGCAAGTCACGGGATCACGAGGCGGCGACTGACGGTACTGATCGCGCTCGATGACGCCGTGCGTGCCGAACACCTGTCCACGGCCCTTGCCGCGACTGACGATCTGCTGCCGATTGTGGCTGGCAGCAGCGATAGCGGCGACAGAGCGGATGTCGCGATCATCGATGACAATAGCCTGGAAGGCAGGGGGCTGGAAGGCCGGGTGACTGATCCAGCGATACCACAGGTGCTCTTGTCCCAACGAGTGAGCCGGCAGCGGCCGGCCGACACCGTGTTTGCCGTGTTACCGGCGGCAGCTGACGATCTGCTGATCGCTGCCGCCGCGCGGCTGGCGGCGGCTGGCTACCGGATCTCGGGCGAGGGCCGCCCCTTGTCCGATCGGCATGACGATTTCGCTTTCCATGACGACGATCTCTCCGACGAGGAGCCGGTCGACGACAGGGCCGGCCGGCCGGCGCTGTCGCCGCGCGAGAGCGAAGTGCTGGCGCTTTTGGCCGAGGGCGCGCCCAACAAGGTGATCGCGCGGCGCTTGAACATTTCCGTGCATACGGCGAAGTTCCACGTCGCGGCGATCCTGATCAAGCTAGGTGCGGCCAACCGCACCGATGCGATCGCCATCGCCATGCGGCAAGGCCTGGTGCTGGTCTGACGGTGGACTACACAGCCGGTTCGATATCCGTCAGCCGGAAATCGTCGCCCTTGAACAGCAGTGGCATGGCTTCGAGACGGGCCGTGGCATAGGAGATGCAGTCGCCGAAGTTGAGAGCGGCCGGATGTCGGCCCTTGCCATAGCGCAGGAAGGCCTGACGGGCCACAGCGGCGTGGTCGGCCGTAAAAGGAATCGTCTCGATCGAAGCGGTGCGCAAAAAGGCTTCGAAGCGGTCGACGATCTCGTCCTGCCAGCGGCCGACTAGCACCATCGTCGTCTCAAGCAGGGTCGGTGCCGCGAGCAGCCGTCTCTCAGCCTGAGCAATCGCCAGCACGAAACGATCATAGCCTGGTTCCGTACGCAAAATAGCGACAAGGACAGAGGAGTCGATGATCATCGCGTCGGGATTCCGAGTTCGTCGTAGCCGAGGATTTCGTCGTCGGTCATCGCATCTTGGCGTTTCGGTACCTGCGCGGCTCTTTCGGCGATCGCCATCAGGCGCTGAAAAAGGTCGTCGGCCTCATCGCGCGGCACAAGCCGCTCGCGCGCAACCTCGCGCTCGAGGCTTTGACGGATCGCTTCCGTCACCGACACGCGACGGCGGCGGGCAAGTTCCCGCGCCAATTGCTCGACTTCCGTGTTCTTGATCGACAGGGCCATTCTATATTCAACCTCTTTTTACAGAATATATATATTACTCCTCCGTTGAGTCCATGGCTTTCGTGGCGCCTCCGCAGCGTCACCATCTCTCGATGCTCCCCGCTCTTGTATCCTGCGACGGCGCGGGCAAGGATCGCGACCAACAGATTTGCAAGGGAGGCGCAAGACATGTCGCTCAAGGGAAAGACGCTGTTCATCTCCGGCGGGTCGCGCGGCATCGGGCTGGCGATCGCGCTGCGCGCCGCGCGCGACGGCGCCAATGTGACGATCGCGGCCAAGACCGCCGAGCCGCATCCAAAGCTGCCGGGCACGATCTACACTGCGGCGCAAGAGATCGAGCAGGCCGGCGGCAAGGCGTTGCCGATGTTGTGCGACATACGCGAGGAGGGGCAGGTGGCCGAGGCGGTCGCCAGGACCGTCGAAAAATTCGGCGGCATCGACATCTGCATCAACAATGCCAGCGCCATCCAACTCACCGGCACGCTGGAAACCGATATGAAGCGCTACGATCTGATGCACCAGATCAACACCCGCGGCACGTTCCTGGTTTCCAAAATGTGCATTCCGCACCTGAAGTTGGCTGACAATCCTCACATCTTGAATCTGGCGCCGCCGCTCGACATGAAGGCCAAATGGTTCAAGAACCATGTCGCCTATACGATGGCCAAATTCGGCATGTCGATGTGCACGCTGGGCATGAGCGCGGAGTTCGCCAGGGACGGCATCGCCGTCAATTCGCTGTGGCCGATCTCGACAATCGATACGGCAGCGGTGCGCAATCTTCTGGGTGGGGCGACAGTGGCGGCGATGAGCCGTTCGCCCGATATCATGGCCGATGCCGCGCATGCGATCCTGCTCAGGCCGTCGCGCGAAGCGACCGGCAATTTCTACATCGACGAGGAGGTGCTGCGCGCCGAGGGCGTCAGCGATTTTTCGATCTATGCGCCTGATGCGACAGGTCCGCTCGCCGGTGACTTCTTCGTTCCCGACGAGGTGTTTGCGAATTCGGAAACCAACATCAAAAGTATCTACTGACGGGCACCGGACGCCGTTCGGGCTTCAGTTCAACACCGAAGCCGGAAACAAAAACCCCGCCGGCGAGGGGGTACCGGCGGGGCTCATGTGTCCCGCTGGAGTCGGGACAGGGCAGGGAAGCCCTAGCCAGAATCTGGGGTGGACGACCTCGCGATTCAATGCCTGGTTAAATCGCGACTTACATTCTCCTTCAACCTCGGCTCATTGCCGGAAATTGCCCATCCCGGTGAAACCGGGGTGGGCTACGTCTTCCGTATAGATTCCAGAAACCAGTTCAGGTTTCTGGAATCGTTGCTTTTAAGCTGGCCATGGTCTTTACGAAAACCGGTTTCCGCCTTGCGTCGCTGACCTTCGGTTCGGGACCATGGCCTAATTCGCACTGGCGACCGGCGCCACCAGCGAGGTGATGCGGCGGATGGCGACGCGACGGTTCTCGCGCTCAGGCTCCGACGTGTCGACCTTGAGGTACTCCTCGCCATAGCCCTGTGTCGTCAGGTTCTCCGGCGGGATGCTGAAGGCATTGGTCAGGGCTTCGGCGACCGCCTCCGCGCGACGGTCGGACAGAGCGAGGTTCGCCTCCGGCCTACCGACGGCATCGGTATGGCCTTCGATCAGGAAGGTTTCCGCCGGGTTCTTCTCCAGCAGCTTCTCCATGGCGCTGGCGACGCCTTCCAGTTTCTGCACCTCGGTGTCGGGGATCGAGGCTGAACCGAATTCGAAGTTCAGCGTGTCGAGGTCGATGCGGCGGGCGATGTCGCGGACGCGGGCAGAGCGCTTGACCTCGTCGATCGAGTAAAGGCGCTGAACCCTTTCCACCGGCGGCTGTTCGAGGAAGGTATAGTAGTCGTCCGGATCCTCGACCTCTTCGGAATCCAAAATGTACTCCTCGCGCGAAATGTCGATCCGAATCGGCGGCAGGTCGTCACCCGGATCACGCCAGTCGCCATAGTCCTCATAATACCGCTCGTCGACATAGCTCAGCACATATTCGCGTCCGTCGGGCGCGATGCGTGAACGCTGGATGACGTCGCCGTAGCGGTTGCGGATGGTGACGATCTGGATTCCGTTGTCACGCTCGACGATTTCCCGGGTGCGATCGCCCGACAGCTCCTCATAGTAGACGTTCCTCGCGCCACGGCGCATGCGCGGGGTATCGTCGCTTTCCACGATCGTCTGGTTGTTGAACTGGAGGATAACGCGGTCGCCGAGTTCCCTGACGACGTCGACCCCTTGCGGACGGGGACGGCGGCGAATGTCCTCGACGTCGGGCACACGCTCGACGCGTTTGCCCTTTTCCTCCGTCACCGGAACCATCCTCTCAAGCTTGATCGCCTGCTGGGCCGTCCTGTCGTCGGTGGGCGGCGGTCCCTGGTCGACCGGAGCCGGCTTCGGGGCCTCCGCCTGCTCGCCGTTCTGCTGGGTGGGCTGACCACCCGCGTCCTGGCCGACCGTCTCTTGCGCGTTGTCCCTGCCGCCCTTGCGCTTGCGCCTGGCATCCTTCTGGCTGTCGAACACGGGAGCCTCGCCCTGGGCCGGACCTTCCCCTTCGGCGGGCGCGGCCTGTTGGTCCTCGGCGGGCTGTTCGCTGGTTGCGGGCTGCTCTTCCGTCACCGGCTGTTCGCCGATAGGCTTCTTGCGACGTTCCTTAGCCTGCTCCCGGGGCTTTTCGCCCTCAGCCGGAGCCGCTTGCTGGTCGGTCGGAAGCGGCTCGCCCTGCTCGCCGGCGGGCGTTTCCTTCCTGGCTGGCTGTTCGGCTGGCGCAGCCTCGATCTGCTGATCCTGGTTCCGCTTCTTGCGCGGCTTGACCTGCTCGTTGTCATTTGCAGGTGCGGCCTTCTCGCCTTGCGCCGCCTGTCCGGCAGGCTCTTCGGAAGGTGCCGTTTCGATCTGCTGTTGCTGGTCGCGCTTCTTCCTGCGCGGTTTTTGCTCTTCAGCCGGGGCGGCCTGTTCGGCAGGGGCTGCTTCGATCTGCTGTTGGTCGCGCTTCTTTCTGCGCGGTTTTTGCTCTTCGGCCGGGGCCGCCTGCTCGGCAGGGGCTGATTCTGTCTGCTGTTGCTGCTCGCGCTTCTTCCTTCGTTGATTGCCCTGCTGCTCGTCGCCGGAAGGCGCGGCCTGTTCCGCAGGAGCCGATTCAGTCTGCCGCTCGCGCTTCTTGCGGGGCTTCTGCTCAGGTTCTGCCTGCTCTGCGCAGCCTTCCGCCGACTCGCCTTCGGGGCAATTCGATTGCGCCAGGATCAAGGGCGTTGCGGTACGCTGCAGTGGGCCGAACGCGGCGCCGCCCTGCAGCGGGAATGCGCCCAACGGCGCGGACGCCATCAACAGGCCAAGTGCCGTGCCTGCCAGAATCCGTGGTTGGCGTTTCATTAGAAATCCTCCTTTGGCGTCCCATCCCGGCCCAAACTGTTCATCAACCGGATTGGTTCCGGTTAGCAGGCATTAACGGCCACGAAGGGCGATTGGCCGGCGTTTTGAAGGCGACTTCGTGTCATTCCTATGGTGCCGGCCTATGGTGCCGGCGGGGTTTGCGTCGCCGCGGTGCTTGACCTTGACGCCGGCGGGGGCCACATGCCGTCAATGGAAACGCCGTTCTGGAAAACCAAGACGCTCGAAGCGATGACCCCGGCCGAGTGGGAATCGCTTTGCGACGGCTGCGGCAAATGCTGCCTGTCGAAACTCGAGGACGAAGACACCGGCGAGATCTACTGGACGAGCGTCGGCTGCCGGCTGTTCGACGCCGAAACGTGCCGCTGTTCGGACTATGCCAACCGGCTGGCGCGCGTTCCGGACTGCGTCGGGCTGACGCCGCAGAATGTGCGCACCATCAGCTGGCTGCCCAAGACCTGCGCCTATCGACTGGTCGCCGAGGGCCACGATCTCTACTGGTGGCACAGGCTGGTGTCGGGGAGTGCCGAGACGGTGCATGAGGCCGGCATCTCGATGCGCGGCCGGGTCAGCGCCAGCGAGACCGATCTTGCCGAGCCGGACGACTATTTCGAGCACATGCTGGACGACGAGCCTTAGGGGAGCCTTGAGCCAGGACCCGGAACCGGCTGCGCGACAGGGCGTTTTCTATCCAGATTGTTCAGAACCGGCCAGTTGTTCAGAACCGGAAAGTTGTTCAGAACCGGAAAGCGGAGAAAACTGCGAAATTACCTCTTGTTGCCACATGAACCCAATATGAACGGCTGGTTCGTAAAAAGTTCAGATACGCAGGCGCATTCTCCTCCCCATCGGTTCGACCAAGACACATCGGTTCGATCAAGACACACCAGTTTGATCAAGACAGGCGGATGCCCTGAACAAGGAGAGAAGACAATGTTCAACACGATCAAGACGGCGGCCCTTTCGGCGCTTATCGGCCTCGGCACGCTTGCCGCTATCCCCGCCACTGCCCAGGCAGACAGCATCTATCTCGGCTTCGGCAATAACGACGATCCGCGCGTCGGCGTCTATACGGGCGACGACGATGATTTCTACCGCGAACGCCGCCGCGAACGCGACTGGCGCCGGTCCTGCTCGCCATACCGTGCCCTCAATAAGGCAGAGCGCTTGGGTCTGCGCCGCGCCCGTATTGTCGACGTCAGCCGCCGGACGGTGAAAGTCGCGGGCCGCCAGTACGGCGACCGCGTGATGATCGTGTTCGCCAACGAGCGCGGCTGCCCGGTCATCTACCGGTAATCATTCATCTGCCGGCAAACGGCACGTTGCCGACCGGCAGCGGCCTGGAGTAGTAGAGCCTTTCCGGGAGGAAGGGTGTGGTTCGGAAAAAACCCCGGAGGACCAGTCCTCCGGGGTTTTTTTGATGCAGCAAAGGCTGAACCGCAGGCGGCGGTCACTTCAACTCGAAAGTGACAGTGACCTGCACCGTGTAGGAATTCTCGCCGGCCTGCAGCGGGACCGATTCGCGGGCCGCGTCGAAGGCCTTGGCGTTCATCGGTATCGGCGGCGGCGCGACATTCTGGTCGGTGATTTCCAGCACCCGCCCGATGCTGACGCCGGCGGCTTCAGCCAGCGTCTTTGCCTTGGCCATGGCGTCGGCGACCGCCTTCTTGCGGGCTTCGGTGAGAGTTGCAGCCGGATCCTCGTTGGAAAACGAGATGCCGCCGCCCTGGTTGACGCCGAGCGATACCGCCTTGTCGAGAATCTCGCCGGTTTTGTCGATGTCGCGGATGCGCACCGAAAGCGTGTTGGTCACCTGGTAGGCGATGAGTTCGGCTTCCTGGCTGCCGTCCGGCTTGTTGGTGTAGTTGTAGCGCGGGCTGATCTGGATGCCGGCTGTCTGCAGGTCGCGCTCCTTGATGCCAGCCGACTTCATAGCGGCGATCACGGAGGCCATGGCGTCGTTGTTGGCATCGAGCGCGGCACGCGCGGTCTTGGCCTCGCGCATGACGCTGAGCGTCAGCAGCGCCAGATCGGGGGCCGCGGTCGCTTCGCCTTCGCCGGTGACGACGATACGGGGCGGGGGCGGCGAATCGGTCGCGCCGGCCATCGTCGGAAACGCGATTGCGGCGGCGAGCGCCAAGGGCAAAAGATGTCTGGTCATAAAAATCTCCTCGGTCTGCGATCCAGTGGCGCTGTCGACTACCGCATCGGCCCAAGAATCGGAATCGATTTCGGGAAGCACGATGCGTAGATTCAAAGCGTTAGAGCTTCGCGCGTCTAAGTGGACGCACATCGCTCTAATGTCTGAATATGGGCTGATTTGGACGATCTCGGCCAGCCAGTTCGGAAAGCCTTGTGCGATTCGGGGAAAAACATTAATCCAGCCGCGTGTGGGGCCTGTAGCTCAATGGTTAGAGCCGGCGGCTCATAACCGCTTGGTTGGGGGTTCGAGTCCCTCCGGGCCCACCATAACCATTGATTTCATTGGCAAAAACTGCCATCGGCCCAAAACGTTTTGGGCCCATTATGGGCCCAAAGCAAACACGGTGGTCCCGGTTTGTTCCGACTCGATTTGATTATTTGACAATGCGGAGGTTTGCCCGCCGCTTCATGGCATCACGCTTGGCCTCGCGCTCGTTGATGGCACGAGCGATATCGACCGCGATCCGCTTCTTGTTGGCCTCACGCACATATTCATCTGTTACCGTCATGGAGGAATGGCCCATCGCCTCCATGATAGCCCGCGCTTGGATGTTGCATTCAGCGAGGTAGGTGCCGAAGGTGCGGCGCAGGCCATGGAGCGTGTAGCCGCTAGGAAGTCCCGCCTGCCGCGTCCAGTGCTGCATCATCCCCGTCAGGCTCTTTTCCGAGAATGACCTGCCATAGGCGTTCTTTAAGACAGTGCCGCCTTTCGAGCGTTCAAGCGGCTCCAAGGCCGCTGCTAGCTTGTCTACGACTGGAATGAACATCTCCCGCCCGCCATGGCGGTTGCGGTTCTTCTTCTGGCGGAAATCAAAGGCCTCGATTAGCACCAGCGAGCCGTCGAACAGTTCGATCTCTTCGGTTAAAAGATCGTCCCACTCAAGAGCAGCGATATCCCCGCGCCGATTTCCAAGCCAGAAGCCGAGTGCATAGCAGGTGCGTGCGGCTGTGCCGATGGGGTGTCGCTCCTCGAACCTTTCGCGCATCGCAATTGGCCAAGCTGGGTTCTTCGTCGATTTGGGCACCCGCACACGGATAGATAGCGATGGATCATCCTGCGGCTTGATCCATTTTTCGACATCGGTCGCGACCCATAGAAGTTTCTTGATGGCGCCCAACATGTGTTTGGCGACTGTGCGGTTTGTCCTGAAGATGCCTTCAATGACGGCGCGAAGCCGATCCGCGTCGAGATGTTCAACAGGAGTATCGCGCCAGGTGAGTGGGTAGTTGGGATCGACCCGCAGGTTGAGAAAACGCTCAATCAGTCGCGCATTCTTCCGCTGCGTGGCTTCATCAAAATCCAGCCACTCCATTGTCGTTTCAAGCCGGCGCGCGGCATGGCCAAAGGTTTTTGGCAGTGCCCGACCGGGCAAATCGATGATAACTGCCTTCTTGCCTTGACCCTGCGTGGCCTTCTCGTAAGCCGCCTCGAACTCGGGATCGCCGGGCTTACCGGGAAGGCGAATTTCAGGCATGCCCTTTGCGCGGTAGCGATAGACGAGCTTGCCGTCCTTGAGGCGCGACGAGACCCCAGGGTAACTGGCATCCTTGAATGGCCTGCCCATCAAAAGCTCCTTTCAGGCTTTTGCCGCCGATGCGCCACGCGCGGGGAGTCTTCCAGCATCGCATGTAGTGAAAGGGTGTTGTTTTTGATGGCAACGCGCAGGAGCACCGGGTAAGGGAATCCTCTGCCTTGCTCTATGCCTTCAAAGGTGCGCTTCGGTATTCCAAGCACCTTGGCCGCGGCTTCGGCAGTGAATCCTCCCTTGGCCCGCCAAGCTTTCACTTCTTGCGCAAGTTTCTCATTCTCGTTCACGTCATGCCTTTCGCCCGGCACTGATCGTACTACGCCTACAGCGTATACGCAATGAGCGTATTTGTCATCTTCTTTCTCTGTCCCGCCTGCTTCTTTCCAGCAGTTCCTGAATACCGCTATCTTTATCCGGCAACGAGGTGAAAGCTATGTCAAGGGCCACACGATCCCAGACAGCGCGGCTGTTGATGCGCTTGGGCTTCGGCATGCGCCCATCGGCAACCATTTCATCAAAAAGTGTTGATCCGACACCGATGTAGCGAGCTGCTTCCTCACGAGTTAGCCCTCGTGGGGGATACGAGATTGCATCACTCTTCATGGGCGTTGCCTCGCTTCTGAGACTCCTGGCGTGTTGTTGTCGAAGCACAAAGTTGCATCCTAGTTGCCATTTCGCAGCGAGGAGATTGTCTCGCCGTAAAATAAGAAGAGCCTCGCCAAGCGGAAGCGGCCTGACTCGTTCGTTCGGCATAAACTGGCAGCAATGTGTCAAGGTGTGGATCACGGCAGGAAAGCGAGAAGTGGGACAAGTCGGCGGACGGCTTTGCGCCGGGCTGGCGATGAGCGAGCCACTACTGGCGTCGCGTTTGGGCCGGAAGCGGAAAGGCTCCGATGCCGTGCAAACCCGAATCGGCATCGCCGCCGCCAAAATGATCGACCACGAGACCATGATGATGTTTAAGGCGGACGTGGAGCTGTCCACGGCGCAAGAAATTGGCGGATGGCAGCTATTGAGCCAACAACCAGAGCCTGTTGATGCAACCAGGTCGAGCGGTCCGAGATAGGCTTTGAGCGTGGGGCTGGCCGTGGGCGTATATCCAGGGCCTGTCAAATCGCTGGTTAGCCCGATCGGCACATTGGCATGCTCCCGTCAGTGAAACTGCTGCAATGGCTTCTTGAGATAAATACCCTGTCCATGGACCGTATCAGAAGCATTTTGTTCCGCGACCTTAACGCCGTGCGCGTAAACGGCAGATACCATGAGCCGGATTTGGTTGAGCATGCCTCACCAAGCTCTCTTGACGAGAGCACGGTCCGTGAAGAGCGGAGTGGGGCCGATGTAGTCAAGGTCGACTGTCGAAGGAAAGGGTTGTTGAAGATTTTCAACCCTTCGAAGGCTCGCTCGCTCGCCTCCGAGGGCGAACGGATCGATTTCATCAATGATTCTGGCGTCCTCGCAGTCGTATTCGGGCGGACATGACGACCATCGTGCCATCCCCGGCCTCGAAAATGATGATAACGACCATGAGAGTGCTCGCTAGGCTGAAGGCGAATGCTGGGCGTCGTTGAGGCATCGTTTCCGGCTCCTGTCGCCGAGGCGGGAGGTCGTCTCCCGCTTGAGAGGCGCCCGATGGCCGATGGCCGCAACGCCCGCGTCCGCGAGCCGAGCCGCAGTATCCTCGCATAGCGACCCTTTGGGTTGATCGCTCCAGGCCCTCGGTTGAACCAAGAATTAGCCCATCGACAGCGGAGGGAGTGTTGCCCCGAGACCGGTCTAAGGCGCCGCAGGCAACCTCGATGACGTCGTCGCCGCAAAAGTCGCGCGAAGTAATTTCTCGGCCTCGTGCGAGATGCGGCCGAGAGAGGCCTGGTGGCTTCAGGGCTTGGGGCCTCAGAAGCGACCTGGTCAGAACGTGTCGACCAGGCAGTTCCCTTGATGGGTCGTTTGGATGCGGATGCGACCGTCGCGGCGGGTGGTCAACACGCGTCGCGTCTCCCCGCCGAGTGTGAAGCCTCGGCACCGTGCGCGATACCAGGCTACCGTTTCCTGTGTCGTATACTCGACACCGGAGTCGGAGATTATGACAAAGACAGGATACATACCGGTCGCATCGAACAGACGCTCGCTACAGCCGTTACGCCTGCCGTGGTGCGAGGCCACGAGGATGTTCACGCCGCTCATGGCTTGGCGGAAGTCCTCGCGCCGAAGCAACTTCTCCCAGCCATCGACTTCCATGTCTCCTGGAAAACAGATCTTCCATCCCTGACTTTCGAAAATCGTTACCAGGCTCAGGTTGTTTTCATCCTCGAACTCGTACGGGTAGCTGTTCCAGAAATGTGTCATCGCTACGTCGCCATAGTCGACGGCACTTACTGTTCCTGTATAAGACGCCATCATGTCAGCCAGCGTGTCGATCCCACGGCCTATGCCTCCGAGTTTTTTCAGATTCCTGAGGTCCGCGGCCCTGACGGAGGGATTTTTGGTCAGCGTGCCCACGTCAATCGTTTGGACCAGGTTGTGCAAATCGCTGACGTGATCCTCGTCGTAATTCGAAATAATCAGCTGGTCGACGCGGTTAATGCCACGTGCAGGCAAGTACCGCGACGGGCGCCAATTCGAGGATGAATTGTGGCCGGCATCGATCATGATGTGCCTGCCGGTGCTTGTTTGGATTAGCGAGCACTGGCCGTGTTCGACGTTAAAGATCTTGAGATCCACGGGTCATTTGTCCGCATTGGCCTGGGGCCTATTTCATCTGTACCATCAGTGTCTCGCAACTGAGCGTGAGCTGACGTGCGTAAGCCTTCGACGCGTCCAGCGCAGCCTTTTTCGTCACCCCGAACAGCAGATAACTTGCGTGCACGGCGGCCAAAAGCCCCAGCGCAACCAGCTTGCCATGGGTAAGCTCGGCAAAATCAGGCTTGTAGCGGATGATCGCGGCCGCCGCCGCGATGGTCAGCAGGTTGAGCGCGATCCCATACGGCTTGAGCGCAAGCAGGTTCCGGTAGTAGCCGTAAGCGATATTCTCGTTGAACAGGATGTGGAATTTCTCGGTGTCGCGGGTGTTTTCGCGCAGCCAATTGTAGCACTGCACGTAGAATGCGACCGCCTCGTCCGGATCTTCGATTTCCATGTCTCGCGACGGCGCCGGCTGGCCGAGCTGCTTGGCAAGGAACTTGCGGTAACGGTCCTTGGTCTTGTCATCCAGTGTCTTGTCGAGATGGCTAAGCTCGCGATTTTCTGGCCGTCCGCCGGTCGTCGCGAAGAGTTGCCGCTCCTTCCTTTTGCCGAGACGGCGGGCCACATTCGAAGCGGCGAAGAACAACACCATCACGGCGAGGCCGATGATGGCTTCAGGAAGGCTGGGCTGCACCCAGTTGAAGGCCAAAACGATCAACACAATCGCCGGGGCAATCGCCAACGCTGCCGGTGCGAGGCGCGCTTTGATGGAATAGGCGTCGAGGTAATCTTTCATGGCGCGTCCTGATGCATGATGGCGTGATAGGTGCTGGGGGTTGCGATGAGCAGGATCGCGGGCGGGGAGCGCTCGGCCGCCACCTGCCTGGCCGTCTTTCGGTCGGTCCGGGAAGGCCCCTGTTCGGCCAGATGGCTGTGCCAGGTCCCGACATCAAGCAGCGAGCGGCCGCTGTCCTCGAAACGGGCTTCGATACGCTTTTTCATACCGCTTGTGCCGAGCATGAACAGCGTCGGCGTTCGCTGGCTGTCCTCCGGCGCTTCGATCAGATCGACAACGGTCACTGTCTTCATGAGCGTACTGCAGGAGCCAATCAGAAGGCCGCCGGTTTCGACGCCTGGAAACTGTGCGATGTCCTCGCGGATCAGGCCGGCCACCTGCGCGGAGAGGCGTAGCGTCCACTCGCCCCCCTCAACCGGGATATCGAGAAATTCGGGGACGGTTAGGCGGCGCCAGGTGGTCGAAGCACTGTCGGGCGCCGATACCCCGACTGCGATTTCGCCGTGGTCGGCATTGGCGCCGGCCAGCCGCATCAGCTCCTCGGTGGCCATGGCAGTCATGGCCGAAAGCCGGGCGTCGGTCATGGCCATGGTCAGCGAACCGCAGCCTTCGCCGATTTGGATCTGCGCCAGGCCGAAGGCCGGATCGAACAGCAGTCGCCGTTCGTCCGCCGTGACATTGGCACAGAGCACGGCGTGCAGGTCGGACAGACTTGGATTGCGGTTCGCCCCTTCATGGTAGACGAACGCACCGCGGCCGCGGCCAAACAGCGCGATTTCCGCGACGCGGGCGGGCAGATCATGCGGCGCGACGATCGACAAGGCTTGCCGCGCCAGTTTCGAGGCGGTCGAGTTGATGAGTGTCGTGGTTCCAGGCGGCGCGATTCGCAATCGGTCGTCGGCGGTCTTCAGGGCCTTGACCACGTCGATGACGCAAGCCGCCGGCATCTGTCCGAGACTTGACAGTTCGTCGGCAAGTTCGAACGCCTTCGGCCAGGGCAGCGGCGGCCGAACCAGAGCGTGGCGGGCCATATTGTGCGGTCGAAAATCGCGGCTGTCCGACACCGCGCGTATTTCGCCGCCGGCGCGGGCCAGATGCAGGGCGACCTTGGATCCAACGCTGCCGCAGCCGACCAAGCTGAACGGCGCGAAGGGCGGCGCCGCTGAAAGAGTGCGCAAAAGCTTCGGGGTCGTGCGGTCAAGCTGCTCGACGGGCACGGCACCCTTGCCGTTGGGGCCTTCGAACAGCGACTGCCGCTCTTGTGGAGCGGTGATTTCCAAGAGATAGGGGAGCAGCTCGATTGCTGAGTCCCGGCCGATCAGCGGGAAAGGGCGCCGCACACAGAACACCACCGCCACCGGAAACACCGTGCCGGACCGCTTGCGGCGCCAACGCCGGTCAAGCCGGTCCAGGAAGGTGGCAAATTCGGCGCCACAGCCAACCTCCCCAGCGCGTTTGGCCAAATCGTCGAGGTTCTCGATCGTTTCGCCAAGGACCTCTTTGGTGACGGCTCCGCGGGCGGGCCAGATCAGCGCGGTGACCGTAACGCCGCTGTAGCGGGCCTCGGTTCCCGAATCGAAGGGGAAAGGGGCTAGGTCGCCCACCGTGGCGGCAAATTCGTTATTGGCCGAAAGCAGGAAGGATCGTCTGCCGCCGCGGGTGTCTTCTGGCATATACCTGGTCGCCAGCCACACACAGCCGGCCTTGTTGGTGATCTGGCTTCGCGCAAAGTCGGCATCGACGATAAGGCGGTTCGGCAAACCTTGTCGCATCACCGGTTCCCAGCCCTGTTCGGCATTCATCAACGTGCCGATCGCCGCCCGACCCAGCCAGATGCCCATCTGATTAACGATCGCACCGATGCTGAGCTCGAGAAGACCGTGCTGGTTGAAGAATTCGTCCGGACTGCCGTCCACCAGACAGGGACTCGGGTTGAGGCTCTCCGACCCGGGCGTCAGGTGGGCAAGGTTGCGCGGGAAATCCTTGCGCAGGCTGAAAGACGGGCAGCGCCACGGATAATCCGACCCGAGCACGACCTCGACGCGTTCGACGGGCAGGACGCCGTTCGGGGCGCAGCCCCTGGCCTGCCAGTGCGTCGGCATCTCGACGGCCAAGTCGAGGAAGATTGTCGCAACCTGATCACTGACGGCAACCAGCCCGCAGCCCTTGCATTGCGGAATGTCTTGCGCGACACGCAGAAAGTGTTCCGCGTGTCGCTGCATGTCTGCCAGGGCCATTGGATCAGCCGTGTTCCCTGGTGGCGGTGGTTACCTTGCTGACACCGGCGATGGCGGCGGCCTTCTTCGGCGTCAAGGTCTGCTGTTTGGAGGTCCCGACGCTGGTGATGTTGAACTCGACCGGACCGTCGTGCTGTTCGGCATATTCGGTCGTGCAGATGAAGCGGTCGCTCGAGGTGATCGAGACATACTCGCGCTTGGCCCGCTCATGCGGCGGGTTGTCGTCGTCCTTCTTGATGGGCTTGCACGAGGCGACGATGATGGCGCCCTCGCGGGTCTGGGACAGCGCATTCCTGGCGTCCTCGGAGACCTTGACCTTCTCGCCCATCTCCGACCAGCGGTCGTGGCTCAGGGTGCGCCACGAGCAGTGGTGCGGCGTTTCCATCACATCATAGCTCAGCCAGTCCTTGTTGCTGTCCTTGTGGCGCAGCCACAACCGGTCCCAGATCGAAACGTCGGCGTCGCCGCCGGTCAGGAAACGGCATTGGTCGGCCACGCCGTCGCCGGCAATGGAGAACCGCACGATTGCCGACGAGTTGTTCTTCTCGAGTATCTCGATCAGCTCCTTATCATTTTCGTCAACAGACATCGGCGCCAACAGGCGGCCCGCGAACTGGTTGGCCTGGACGCGGTCGGCGGCGGTGAGCAGGCCGTCCTGCTCGATCAAGATAGCCGTGAGGTCGTCGGTCTTGCCGTCCTTGTCCTTGCCGAGGATAAGGATGCGGTCGCCCGAGCCCGTGCCGGCCAGACCTTTCTCCCGGAACAGTTTGACGCGGCGCCGGGCTTCGCTGGCCCAGGCCTTGGCCTCGTCACAGAGCGTGTGCTGCGTGCTGGCCCGGCGAAACACAATCGGCGACGACCACATCTCGCGGATGAGAATGCGGTCTTCATCGCCCTCCGGGAAGTCCTCCGGCGGGCCGAGATGGAAGTGGGTTGTGAGGCCCGTCACATGGTCCGAGTCCGGATGGGAGAGCAGGAAAGCGTCGAGATAGAGCCGGCCCTTGTCGTCGCGCGAAAGTCTCTCCTTGAGGTCCTTAGCGACATCGTAGGTTGCGTCATCGGGATCATCGGCGGCGGCGCGGATGTTGATGTCCACGAGGATCGTCTGCTTGTTGTCGAGCTTGATCAGAGCCATGTCCCCGTTGCCGACGGGGAAGAAGGTCAGTTTTGCAGCCATTAACGTCGGTTCCTCTGAGGCCGGAACGGGCACGCAACGGAGCAACTCCGCGTGCGCGCCGCCGGCAGCTAAGCCTGTGGCTTGTCAATGGGGCCTTTGGGCACTAGAACCGACTTGCTACGGTACGGACCGGTGGTCTGGGCAGCCTTACGGCGCCACGTCCGCAGGTACGCACAAACAAAAGGCAGGCGGTAGAATCACCGTCTGCCTTTTTCTATGGCATGAAGTAAAGTTTGGGTAAATACGTTTCTGCAGCGCGTTACACTATGGCGACGAGTTATTTTCTAGTTATCAACAGCTCGTGTTGTTTCGAGATGGCCCAACTACTCTGGTTGGACCAGATGGCTTCATGTGAGTGCAGATCTGCACCCACGCAAACTTTTCGGCGTTATTTGTATCTACGGCCAAACAGGTCGTCGCCAGCCTACGCTTTTTGTAGGTGGGATCGCGCTGCCGCCGATGCTCCGGCTTGTCGTGCACCAGGTCACAACACCGGCGGAAGGCGCGAAAGTGCGTCGGTGCATTTTTCGACCATGGTGTCTAGGTACAGCATTCGGCGTAAAACACCTATTTTGAACTTTTCCGACGTTGTCGAAAAACAGCGCTTGCCAACTGCCGTTTGCGGGTTGGACGGACAGCATCGGCTAAGTCAGCTCCGAGGCGCGCTGCCGACAGGCTTCTTAGGAGCTTTTGCGGACTGACAGTTAAACTGGCATTCGGCCGCCCCTGCCGTCACCCCTCGGGTCCATCAATCGCCGTCTTCTTGACGGCTTCGGAGGCGGCAGCCGAGGCGGTTTTCACTGCGGACGCGATCACCTCGGTGCCCTCGTCCCCCAAGTCCAAAGCCATCCTCAGGTTGGCGAGATCGTCCATGAACTTGCCAAAATTTCCGATGTCAGCGGCGGGATCCTCGGCCAACGCATGGCGACGCTGCATCATCTGAATTTGCACGCGCACTATATCGGACTGGGGCGTGTCGTCGAGTTGGCTCTCGATCTCTTCGAGAATCTCGGCACCTTGTTCCCTCGTCGCCTGTGTCTTGTGATCGCGTCCGAAGATACGGTGATAGCGCATTACCATCGCGCCGAGTCGTTCCCGGTCCGCCTCGCGCTGCGCCTCGCGCCGAGCTTTGTTGATTGCGCGGAAGAGCTTAGCCATTCGAGTAAGAAACTCGTCGATCTCCGCGATGAGGTGGTCCGGACGCTGTTCCACCACCTCGATCAGCGCTCGGGCGAAACCAAGCTTTTCGATGTGTCCGCCCTTGTCCCCAGCGACCTGTTGCAGCGCGTCGAAAGAAGACCTCGCCTTCTTCAGCTTTGCATTGATCTCGGCCACCGTCACCGTAGGCGTCTCAGTCTCCCTGAAGCGCGTGACCTCCGCGATGCAGGCGTTCATAGCAGCTGCGGCGAGAGCCACCGGGATTAGGTCCTCCAAATCCTTGATCGCAGTGTCGTCGACGAGCCCGAGCTCGCCGAGCTGAAGAACATGTTTGGGATCAATCAGCCGCTTCGCCTTCTTGTCGTTCCGCATCTGCCTGGCTGCCTCATCGCCCGACCCGTCAGAATCGAGCAGAGCTACAACGGGCGGTTTCTCCGTGTCGCGCCCACGAACCAGGTAGAGCATGTAGACCACCTCGCTTGCCGAGCCGCACGGTACGATCACCAGGTTGTTGAGGTCGAGAGTCTCCGCCCCCACGCCAGGCTTCAACATGCGGAGCTGTCGGGCGGCGCCCGCCATTACTACTTGGTCAGTCACCCCCTCAACGAGGAGATTCACTGAGCCCACAAACGCTGTTTCGCCGACGAACGCACCGAACGCCGATCTGAGTGGCTCGTAGTGGTTGCGCGAAACATTCCTCACGACCCGCGTGCCATCGTAGCCTCGCCCCTTCTCTAGCACCCGAATTCGCTCCGCATGATTCTTGTCGAGCAGGAAGGGCGAATGCGTGACATAGACGACCTGCACCGGATGACGGTCGTCCTGTGGTTCCGCCAGTCCCTGTAGCACCTTCAACAGATCCTGCTGGGCCTCAGCCGACAGATAAGTGTCGGGCTCGTCCATAAGCAGGATACTCTCGCGGTCAGACTGCGGTCGGTGCGACTGAGCCTGGATGAGATACGAAAGGAAATACTTCAGGCCACTGCTGCGCTCGTCGAAGGTATATTCGGTTCCAGTCCGATCCCGGATCGTGAACACAAGCTCATGCTCGCGAGGCGTCACCTTCAGCGAGAAGTCACGATCCTGGACCCACCACTTCTTGAAGTTCAGATTGCGTTCGAGGAGATCGTTCACACCTTCCACGAGCGCGTTGGCGTAACCCTCCTTTCCGTCCGCGATCGCCTCGTGCAGCTCGGAAAGCCGCGCTGGATCGACGTGGGCCAGATCGATCAGCAGTCCCCGTGCGAGACGCAAGGAGCGCTCGCTCTCCTTTGAAAGCGTCTCGGCACGGTGCGCGTCGACCAGGGGAGATAGCAACTTACGGATACGGGGGCCGTTCGCCTGAGCGGTGTTATCGTCCACAAGAAATTTACCGAGGTCAAACACGGAATCCAGTAGCGTCGCCCGCGAGCGTCGATCGACGCGTGAGGCGTGCTGACCGTCCGGGGAGTTTAGCCATCTCATCGGAACTGCGGCGGGTAGTGCTACATCGGGCATGATCCGAAAGGGCTTGGGCAAAATGCCGGTGGCGAGCTGAGTGGCATCGCCCCGCGCCACCTGATGCTTGGCCCACCCGTTCTCGGCGTCGGGAATCCAGAGGTCCAAGAAGTCCGGCCTTTCCCAGAACATCATGAAGCGGTCGAACGAAGCCTGCGACTTCGCAATGCGCGCAATCCGCTCGGCCTCGCCGGGTTCGACCATTGTCCAACCGATCCCCAGGTGCGGCCAACAGCTGGCGCCCTGCTCGACGCTGAAAAATGGCGAGTAGCGACACAGGTCTCGCTGCTCGAATCCCTCGCCGGACACGGCCTTCTCGATAGCGCTCAGCAGGTGGCTCTTACCGGACTCGTTTGCGCCGACGATCGTGGTAATCCGACTGTTGAAGTCCACTTCGACATACGGATACCAGCCACCCCTAAACATCTCCCAATCCCCGTTCGGCTGGCCGCTCAGCGATGCCTTACGGAGATGGTCAAAGTTGAACGACTTATAGAAGCGCGCGTAGACCGTCGACAGCCGCATCCGATGCCCCCTCAATTGCAGAAATGCCCGCCGGCTGCATTACACTGAATCCTGCGCGAACCAAACACGAACCTTCTATCACGCCGGCCCGAGGTAGTTCGGGTTGTGGCGGTGTCGAAACAAACCAAGGCCGTTTACTGAGGAGTTCGCAACGATTTGGGTGTAATGCTGAGGGGCGCACACTTGGGATACTTAAACAACGGCTGCTTTCAGATTTCGTCTCAGCGAGTGCAGGTGACTGCAAAGAGGCGCAGAGCTGCCTTCACTCGACGCTATGCATAGGTCGGATTCGGGGGAGAGTGATTGGCTTACCGGAAATTTCTGGATATTGAGGCGTCCGACAGAGCGGAGAAATCACCCTAACGCAGGGTCCAATTCAGCATGGTACAGCGCTTCCAATCACTGTTCGCCTTGGGTTCGCCAGACCACATGAGAGAATACGAGGGGAACGGCTTGGTGAACCACCCGCTAACCCTCCGGGGCCTACCACTTGGTCCTCAGTTTCGGCGTTTTCTGACATTAGTGTGATTTTCGGAGGTTTGAGATTCGCCTCGGCGTTTGGTGAACCGTCGATGTTGGGTTCAAAGTGAACCCTCGCGATGGTGTGTGGACGGCGGATTTGCCGCATTCCCCGATTGGGATCACGCGCACGTTTTTGCTCTCGAGCTCATCCAGATAATCGGCCCACCATTGCATCATCTTGACGCGCTCTTCCCAGTGCTCTGCCCGGGCGTAGGCGCGACGAACGTCGTTTTTCTCAATATGGGCCAGCTGCCGCTCTATGGCGTCGGGATGCCATTTTCCACATTCGTTTAGCAGAGTTGATGCTGTTGCTCGAAAACCGTGCGCGGTAGCTTCTTCCTTACCGTAGCCCAGGCGGCGCAGGGCGGCGTTAAGCGTGTTGTCGGAAATCGGACGCGAACCCGATCGAACACTAGGAAACAGCAGCAACCCACCACCAGAGATTTCTCTAAGTGAGGTCAGGGCGCTGACGGCCTGCTTTGCTAGGGGGACGCGGTGCGGCCGTCGCATCTTCATGCGTCCTTCAGGGATGGTCCAAACCGAGCTTTCGAAATCGAACTCGTCCCATCCGGCCGCGCGCAGCTCGCCGGGGCGGGGAAACAGCAGTGCCATCAGCTTCAGGGCGGCTCGGGTTGTAGGCTGTCCGTCAAATGCATTTATCGCCCTCAGCAAGCCTCCGAAGGCCTTAGGATCGGTAACCGCGGCGCGTGGCGTGACCGTGGGACCGACGAGTGCGCCCCTCAGGGCGACCGTCGGATCTACATCGGCGCGTGCGGTTGCGATTGCATATCGAAACACGCTGCCGATGGTGGAGCGCAGTCGCCTGGCCGATTCGTATCGACCGCGAACCTCCACGCTGCGGAGAGCGACAAGAATTGTGGCCGGATCGATCTCCCGAACGCTTTTGTCCCCAAATATTGGATAGGCAAAGTCGAGCAACCATTTGACCTTGGTGATAGTCCGGTCGGCACGTCCCTCCTTCTTCAGCTTGTCGACGTAGTCCTCCGCGATTGACCGAAAGGTGTCCTCTGCCGAAGCCTTTTGCAACTTACGCTGTTGTGCGGGGTCGATGCCACGTAGGAGGAGACGTTTGGCGGTATCGCGCGCCTCGCGTGCCTCAGCGAGGGAGATGAGGGGATAGCTGCCCAACGCCAGAAGCTTCTGCTTGCCGCCAAAACGATAGGCGAGGCGCCATAGGCGAGATCCAGTAGGCTGCACCCAAAGCTGGAGCCCGCCACCGTCAGTCAATTTCACGAGCTTGGAAGCGGGTCGGGCATTTCGGCATTTCACGTCGGAAAGGGCCATTTTCGGGACCTCCATTTGGCTGCATCGATACCATCAGGATCTCCAATACCAGCGAAAATACCAGCCCTCCGCCTCGTTGGACCAACTACGCCGAAATCCCACAAAACCCGACCAACCGCGCCTTGCGTGCCAAAATCACCAATGATTCCAGTTAGTTGCCGAGACAAAAGCGTAGATGCTTCGGCGAAAGAGACTGTCGGGAGAAGAGGGGATGGTGCCCAGAGGCGGATTCGAACCACCGACACGCGGATTTTCAGTCCGCTGCTCTACCAACTGAGCTATCTGGGCCTGTTCCGGCACGCGGGCAGTTCTGCACGCCGGATTTCTTGAAAGCGCCGCAGGCGCCCCTTGAAAGCGGGTGGGTTATAGCACGGGAATCCGGCCTGTCCAGCGCTTAAGCGCTGATTTCAAGCGGGAAACCAGCAGTTGCTCGACGGGCGGATTCACGGGACGCGGTCGAGGCCCGCAGGCTGCTCTGAACAGCCTCATTTGGGAGGATCGTTGTCCGTTTCGTCCTCGTCGTCGCGGGCCGGAATGACATAGGCGCCCTTGAGCCAGCGGTTGAGGTCGATGTCCTTGCAGCGCACGGAGCAGAACGGGTAGGTCTCACGTGCCGATGGCTTGCCGCACTCGGGGCAGGGCCGCTTGGGGCGCAGCGGCGTGACCTTGTCGTCCGAGCTCATAGCCGCCCCGAACTCATGGCCGAGCTGACTGCCATTTGGCATGCACCTTGAAACCCTCGCCGGTCAGCAGCGCCACCGTCTCATAGAGCGGCAGGCCGACGACATTGGTGTAGGAGCCGACAAGCTTGACGACAAAAGCGCCGGCCAGGCCCTGGACGGCATAGCCGCCGGCCTTGCCGCGCCATTCTCCCGAGGCGACATAGGCGTCGATCTCGGCGCGCGGCAGCCGCTTGAAACGCACCCTAGTCTCGATCAGCCGCTGGCGCAGCTTGCCGCCCGGCGTGATCAGGCAGATGCCGGAATAGACCCGGTGCGAACGACCTGACAGCAGGCCGAGGCAATTGGCGACGTCGTCGAACGTTTCGGCCTTGGGCAGGACGCGCCGGCCGACGGCGACCACCGTGTCGGCGGCCAGCACGAAGCTCGGCACATAGTCGTCTTCCGCCTGCAGCGAGGCCAGCGCCTTCTCGGCCTTTTCCTTCGAAAGGCGCTTGGCCAGCGAGCGCGGATGCTCGGCGCGCAGCGGCGTCTCGTCGACACCGGCCGGCAGCACGCGGTCCGGCTCGATGCCGGCCTGCTGCAACAGTTCGATCCGGCGCGGCGAACCCGAGGCAAGCACGAGCTTCTGCAAAATGCTCATCGCGATCCCGGCCGAACTCTGACGATCTTACTTGAAACGGTAGGTGATGCGGCCCTTGGTCAGGTCGTAAGGTGTCATCTCGACCAGGACCTTGTCGCCGGTCAGCACGCGGATGCGGTTCTTGCGCATGCGGCCGGCCGTGTGGGCGATGATTTCGTGTTCGTTTTCGAGCTTCACCCTGAACATCGCGTTGGGCAACAATTCCGTGACGACACCCGGAAACTCGAGGACTTCTTCCTTCGGCATTCGATACCTTTGCTTGGATGGATTCCCAGCGCGCCGGCCGGAATTTGCGCGGAACCTATATGATAATCGTGCGCTTGTGAACATGCTTAATCAGCGCGGTTTTTTGCCTTCCGGCGCCACAAAACGGCGGCCGATCCGCGCCTTCAGCCGTTCGCGCACCTCGCGATAGGCGGCCATGATCTGCTCGCGCGTGCCGCCGACGTCTGTCGGGTCCGGCATCGGCCAATATTCGACGTCGACGGCAAGCGAGCGGGTAAGCTCGAGCGCGGTGTGATGGGCTTCCGGCGATAGCGTGACGATCAGGTCGAAATAGTCGTCCTCGAGATCGTCCAGTGTCCTTGGGTGCCGTTCGCCCAGCGAAAGCCGGTCCTCGGCCAGCACGGCGTCCACGAACGGGTCGCGTTCGCCGCCGCGCACCCCGGCCGACGCCACGAAAGTTGTCGCCGGAAGCACCTGGCGCGCCAGCAGTTCGGCCATCGGCGAGCGCACCGCGTTCATGCCGCAGAAAAACAGGATCGAGCGGGGCAGAGGGGCTGGCAGCTTAGCCTCGCCAGTGCAGCACGCAGACCAGCGTGAACAGCCGGCGCGCCGTATCGAAATCGATATCGATCTTGCCGGCCAGCCGGTCCATCAACGTCTGCGAGCCTTCATTGTGCAGCCCGCGCCGGCCCATATCGATCGCCTCGATCTGGCTGGGAGTCGAGGTGCGGATGGCGTCGTAGTAGCTTTCGCAGATCATGTAGTAGTCCTTGACGATGCGCCTGAGCGGCGTCAGCGACAGGATATGGGTGACCACGGCAGCGCCGTCCTCACGCGTCACCGCGAAGACCAGGCGGGATTCGGCCAGCGACAGTTTTAGCCGGTAGGGTCCGGCGCCGTCGTCATTGACCGGCTGGAAGCTGTTTTCCTCGATCAGGTCGAAGATCGCCACCGCCCGCTCATGCTCGACATCGGGCGTCGAACGGCCGATCGATTCGTCGAGTTCGACATCGATCAGCCTGGCAGGGGTTCGATCGTAGTCCGCCATCTCAGTCTACATATTCAGCCGTATGGCGACGGAGCGTCCATGCGCGTCGAGGCCTTCCGCCTTGGCCAGCGCGATGGCCGCCGGCGCCAGCGCCCGCAATTGCTCCGGCCCGAGCTTCAGGATTGAGGTGCGCTTGACGAAATCGAGCACCGAAAGCCCGGACGAGAAGCGCGCCGAGCGCGCCGTCGGCAGCACATGGTTGGAGCCGCCGACATAGTCGCCGATGGCTTCCGGCGTGTGGCGGCCGAGAAAGACGGCACCGGCATTGCGCATCCGCGCCAGGAAGGCTTCTGGCTCGTCGATGGCAAGCTCGACATGTTCGGCCGCGATGCGGTCGACCAGCGGCGGTGCTGCCTCGATTCGCGGAACAAGGATGACGGCGCCGAAATCGCGCCAGCTCGCCGCCGCCGTCTCGGCGCGCGACAGGTTTTTCAACTGGCGTTCGACCGCCTGTTCGACCGCCGCGCCAAAGGCGGGATCGTCGGTGATCAGGATCGACTGCGCCGACACGTCATGCTCGGCCTGGGCAAGCAGGTCGGCGGCGATCCAGTCCGGATCGTTGCTGCCGTCGGCAACGATAAGCACTTCCGAAGGCCCGGCGATCATGTCGATGCCGACCGTGCCGAACACCTGGCGCTTGGCCGCGGCGACATAGGCATTGCCGGGGCCGACGATCTTGGCGACCGGCTTTATCGTCTCGGTGCCATAGGCCAGCGCCGCGATCGCCTGCGCGCCGCCGACACGGTAGATTTCGGATATGCCGGTCAGATCCGCCGCCACCAGCACCAGCGGATTGATGATGCCGCCGGGCGCCGGCACCGCCATGA
This sequence comes from Mesorhizobium sp. WSM4849, assembly GCF_055811385.1. Classification (NCBI taxonomy): domain Bacteria; kingdom Pseudomonadati; phylum Pseudomonadota; class Alphaproteobacteria; order Hyphomicrobiales; family Phyllobacteriaceae; genus Mesorhizobium; species Mesorhizobium sp. WSM4849. The sequence goes on along the minus strand of NZ_JBVVPW010000012.1, from coordinate 82,582 downwards.
CGATGCGCTCGACGCCGGCGACCTTGGCCGGTACGGCGCTCATCAGCACCGAGCTTGGGTAGCTCGCCGTGCCGCCCGGCACATAGAGCCCGACCGCCTCGATCGCCGTCCAGCGCGAGCCGAGCTCGACGCCGATTGCGTCTGTATAGCGGTCGTCCTTTGGCCGCTGCCGCTCGTGGTGGGAACGGATCCGATCACGGGCGAATTTAAGCGCATCGATCGTCTGCGGGTCGGCCGCATCGTAGGCCTTGGCGATGTCGTCTTGCGACACGGCTATGCCGAGGTCTTTCAGATCGGCCTTTTCGAATTTCTGCGTATACTCGATGAGCGCCGCGTCGCCCTCGGCGCGCACCCGCGCGATGATCGCGCGCACCACGGCGTCGACGTCCGCCGAGACTTCGCGCTTGGTCAAAAGTAACGCGGCAAAACGCTGCTCGAAATCGGCATCGGACAGACGAAGGGTGATGGCCATCTTGTGCTGCTCAGGCTCTGTGGAACGGGCGTGACGTCGCTTCCCAGGCGCCGCCAATGTCAGCCAGCCGTGCCTCGATGCACTCGACATCGAGCATGATCGCGCCGCCGCCTGAAAAGATCAGCTCGACAATGCCGGCCGGCTTGTCGAGCGCGAGGAAGCTGATCGCCAGCAGCGACAGCACCTCATCCGGCGTGTCGCGGGCAATGCCGCTGGTCTTGGCGCCCAGCACCCGGTCGAAATGCAGCACGCTTTGCCGCCGCTCATTGTGCTGGCGGAACAGGCCCGGTTTCGCCTCCCAGACGAAGCGGTTCATGGTCACCACGAAGCGCTTGACCGCCGGCATGTATTCGAGATCGCCGACCTTCAGCACGGCGTCCTGGACATGGGCCGAGACGATGCTCAGATCCTGATCGTCGAGCGCGACAAGCTTGAGAAGGTTCATGCGGATTTCGCACCTGCGAAGGTTTACATCAGTTTTCTGTTAGGCGGTCTTGGCGATCCGTGCAACTGCGCCACGGACTCTGACCAGGGCAATCGCATTTGGATTCTTACGAAGATGGACCCCCACCCTAGCCCTCCCCACAAGGGGGAGGGAACGCTGCCGCGCGCCTTTAACGTCCCCTTTGGCGCCGAAAGGCAGGCAATCTGCCGAGGTCAGCGCCAACGAGAAGTCTCCCTCCCCCTTGTGGGGAGGGGTTAGGGGTGGGGGTACATCGTAGAGCGAAAGCCTCGGCTTTCCACCTGCAATAGCTCTGGTCCAGACGGAGAGAAGATGCCGAACATGCAAGGGGCAGCGCCGACCTCAGGCCCGCTACCTCTAACCCGAAATCCGTTCGATCACCGCGCCGCAGCCGGACAGCTTTTCTTCCAGCCGTTCAAAACCGCGGTCGAGATGATAGACCCGGTTGACCGTGGTCTCGCCTTCGGCCGCCAGGCCGGCGATGACCAGCGACACCGAAGCGCGAAGATCGGTCGCCATGACCGGCGCGCCCTTCAGCTTCGGCACGCCGTCGACGATCGCCGTCTGGCCGGACAGCGTTATGTGGGCGCCGAGCCGGGCAAGTTCCTGGACGTGCATGAAGCGGTTTTCGAAGATCGTCTCGGTGATGCGCGACTTGCCGTTGGCCATCGTCATCAGGCCCATGAACTGCGCCTGCAGGTCGGTCGGGAACGCCGGGAACGGCGCTGTCGTCACGTCGACCGGCGCAATGCCGGCGCCATTGCGCCTGACACGGATGCCGGAATTGGTCTGCGTGATCTCGGCGCCGGTCTGGGAAATCACGTCGAGCGCGGTCTGCAACAGGTCCGCCCGCGCGCCTTCGAGCATGACGTCGCCGCCGGTCATGGCGACGGCCATCGCATAAGTGCCGGTCTCGATGCGGTCGGGTATCACCCGGACGCGCGCGCCCGACAGCGCTTCGACACCGTCGATGGTGATGGTCTCGGTGCCGGCGCCATAAATTCTGGCCCCCATGGCATTGAGGCATTCGGCGAGGTTGACGATCTCGGGCTCGCGGGCGGCGTTTTCGAGCACCGTCTCGCCCTTGGCCAGCGAAGCCGCCATCATTAGCACATGGGTGGCGCCGACCGATACTTTCGGGAAGACGAAGCGGTTGCCGACAAGACGGCCGTTCCTGGTCTTGGCGATGACATAGCCGGTGTCGACGTCGATATCGGCGCCCAGCACCTGAAGGCCTTCCAGGAAAAGGTCGACCGGGCGCGTGCCGATGGCGCAGCCGCCGGGCAGCGAAACCTTCGCCTCGCCCATGCGGGCGAGCAGCGGGCCGATCACCCAGAACGAGGCGCGCATCTTCGACACCAGCTCGTAGGGTGCCGTGGTGTCGACGATGTTGCGGGCGGAGAAAGTGATGGTGCGCGAATAGCCCTCCTGCTGCTTTTCGCGGCGGCCGTTGACCGAATAGTCGACGCCATGGTTGCCGAGGATGCGGATCAGCTGCTCGACATCGGCCAGGTGCGGCACGTTTTCCAGGGTCAGCGTGTCGTCTGTCAAAAGCGAGGCGATCATCAGCGGCAGCGCGGCGTTTTTCGCGCCGGAGATCGGAATGCTTCCGGCAAGCTTGTTGCCGCCGACAATTCTGATGCGATCCATGGAAGAGCGTCCCCTCGGCCGAAAGGCCGGTTTTCAATCGGTTGAGTCTGTTGTGGCCGGTCTAGACCATTGGCCGGCTTGGTTCAAGAAACAGGATTCCCGCGCCCTGGCCAGCCTGTTGATATAGGTCAATCCTTTTGCGTTTCCCCTAAAGCGCCGAGCCCGTCCGGCCGCTTGTCAGCGTCGCCGGTGCGCCGCTTGTCGGCGTCACCGGTGCGCCGCGAGCGCGACTGCGCCTTGCGCTTCTGCAGATTGGCGCGCAATTGCTCAGCAAGCCGGCTCTTGCGGTCGGCCTTTTTCGATGGGCTGTCCTTTTTCGAGGAACCGCCCTTGTCAGGTGGACCGCCCTCGTCCAGTGGAGTTGTCTTGTCGTTCATGGTTCCGTCCCGGCTGACGATTAGGGCGACGCGCGTCCGCTTGGACGCACAAAGTACGCTCTAACACTTTTGAATCTCCGCATCGTGCTTTCCGAAAACCGATTCCGATTTTCGGCCGCTGCGCCAGCCCGCTGTTCAGGGATAGCCAACATTGTGGCGCCGCCATGTCGGCAAAACCCGTCGGAGCGGGCTTTCACAGATGGCTTGCGCTTGGCCTTGCGCTTGCCGGTTCGATATGGCAGAAGCCCCGCCATCAGCGGCTGCGGTAGCTCAGTGGTAGAGCACTCCCTTGGTAAGGGAGAGGTCGAGAGTTCAATCCTCTCTCGCAGCACCAGCCGATCCCATTGAAATCGCTGAAGTGTTCTGCGACGAACCAGCCTGCAGCGACGGGAGCTGCCATTGCGCGCGGAAGGCGTAGACCGCGTGCTCGTGCCCCGACGACGATTTCAGGCTCTTCGTCCAAAAGCCCAATCAGCCAAACGATCGACCGAAACCACGCCGGCGCCGCGTGTCAATACGAGAAGAAGCAACGACGCCCACAGCAGGTGTTCGGCCCAGTTCTCGGGGAAAACGAAGATCTGGATAACCAATACGACGCCGAGCAGCATCAGCGCGCCGAGGCGCGAGAAAAGCCCCAGGAAGAGCAGCACCGAGCCGGCGATTTCGACGGTCGTCGCCAGGGGCGCGGCGATCGATGGATCAACGAACGGCAGATTGTATTCGTTGGCGAACAGCTGCAGCGTTACCGGCCAGGATGCGAGCTTCGTCTGAGCGGACTGCCAGAACACATGTGCGACTGCGATTCGGGAAGCGAGCTGAACCAGTGAAAGCGGAATGCGTTCGGGTAGTTTGATAATACGCCTGTAGAAGCCGACAAGGCCAGCCGGGGTGAACGAAGAATATTCTGGTATCGCAGTCATGACTGTCTCCATCAGTTTGCAAGGGGATGCGTCGGGATCCGGACATCTGTGACGAGCCCGTCGCCGAACAGACGCACGAGCGCGGACACGAGATCGAACGCCGGATCGAGAGCGAGGGCGCGGGTTGTGGCGTGTTCCAGGCCGAGGCCGTGCTTCAGGGAATGCCTAAACGCGAAATTCGCTCGATCAAGGAGAACCAGGCGGACACTCTCACCGGCCCGCCACAACGCCACGCGTTCGGGACGCCTTTCCCAGGCGCTGTGCCGGTCGACCGCCGTCTCCTGCTGATGGGCTGTCCATACGGACAGGATCGACCAGTGCGAAACGATCAGCCGCAGGGATGGCTGCAGCACGATATCGGGCGAAGGCCCCAGATCGGTGCCGTCATATTCCGAGAGGGGGCGGGGTGGATGCGAAGCCGCGTCGAGCGCTTCGGCAATGGCCCATTCGAGCCGCGCCGTTTCAGCCACGACCGGCATATCGGAAAGCGTGTCGATGGTTTTCAGGAAGCGTGGGAAGCCGGCGCCATAGCGCGCCAGCCGGGACTCCACCGGCGGATGGCGTCGAATGAACTCGCTCGCCACGAAACGAAAGAAGCGCTCGTCGACCAAGCGAACCGTGACGGGAAAGACCGCCATCAGCACTGCGGTAAGCGAACTGCGCGTGTTGTTCTGGTAGATACGCAGGCGGGCCAATGGATCGGCCTTGCCGGCGGTTAGCATTTTCGCGGTAACTATTGGCTCCATGGCGAGCACCGAGCGCGCCATGGTGGTCTGCAGGTGTTCAAGCGGCAGCATGGTATCCCCTCTCTATTGGCGGCATCGCCGCAGGCATGGCCGGTCCAGCCTTGGCGGCAGCAAATGCCGCAAGCACGGGCATGCCGCTCCTCATGTCACTTTCGAAGGGGAGGAGGTTGGATATCGGCCGGGGCTTGGCTGTCGTAGTTTGTCTCGCGGCCTGCTTGCGGTTAAACATGATCGAAGCGGAGAGCATGTCGGCCCACATGGCTTCGCCCAGCAGCACATCGAGAACCGGGACATCGGTATCCCATTCGATAAGCGTCGGGCGCGGTCCGAGCCGGTCTATGGCATGATGGTAGAGCGTCCAGACGACCGGCGGCACGCGTGAGCCATGATCGTCGATAAGCACGGTGTCGGCTCCGACCTGATTGGTCGCATGGCCGGCAAGGTGGATCTCGCCGATGGAATCGGCCGGCAGCGCGTCGATGAAGGCTTTTGCATCATATTGCAGGTTGTGCGCCGAAACCTGCACATTATTCACATCCAGGAGCAGGCCGCAGCCGGTCCGTGTCACGAGTTCGGCCAGGAACTCTGCCTCGTTCATCGAGGAATCTGCAAAGGCTAGATAGGCGGATAAGTTCTCGATGAGCACCTGTCGCTTTAACGCGTCCTGGACGGTCTCGACGTTGCGTGCCACCACCGCCAATGCCCCCTCGTCATAGCGCAGCGGCAGCAGGTCGTTGAGATAAGCCCCGTCGGCTACGCTCCAGGCGAGATGCTCCGAGACGAGATCTGGCTGGAAGCGCTCGCAGACCTTGCGCAGCCGCTCCAGATGATCGCGGTCCAATCCCTGTGCGCTGCCCAGTGACAGCCCAACGCCATGCACCGACAGCGGATAGATCTGGCGCAGCCTCTCCAGCGCCTCGACGCCGGCGCCGTCTCCCATATAGTTCTCGGCATGCACTTCGAGCCAGCCAGCGGAGGGCCTGCGGGTCAGCATCTCGCTGATGTGGGGAGAGCGAAGACCGATGCCCGCGGTTGCGGGGATCGCGAGGGGTTGAAACGCACGGCACATCGGTCTGCTCCCTTTCAAAGGGGTTGGCTCGAAGTCTGGATCGCTCAGGCTTTCGGCTTGTCGCTGCCGCCGGTGATCTTGGCGCAGCTGCCGGCAGGCAGGTAAAGCCAGGAATCCGGCTGGTTGTCGGCGGTCGCGGTGCCGGCACAGGAATGCGTTGCGGTCTGGCAGTCGTTCTGGCCGGCCTTGACGACGCCGTAGCATTTCTCGAAGGCGAAGTCGGGCTGGGCGGCGGGGCCGCTGTAGGCGGCCGTGGCGGCCAGCGAAGTGGCAGCCGCGAGGGCCGATCCAATGAGGGTTTTGGCGTTGATCACAGTCGTGTCTCCTGGTTGCGTTTCGAGGGAAAGACTGACCCTGCGGCCTGTCTGCAAGCAGTGTCCCTGATCAGACGGCCGAGCTGAAATGCTGTCTCGGCATGGATTTGATACGCGGTCACTATGCTGAAGGGGCCTCAAGCAAAAAAGCCCTCCGGCGGGGAACCGGAGGGCTTGGCGCCTGCATTCGTGAACAGGGCGAAGCAGGCGCGGCCAGGCGGGAGGGAGGCGCCTAGACGTATCGGTTTTTGTTATCGACGGCAGAGCGTTCGCCCACAAAGAGGTGATCGCCCAGAAGCCAATCATCGGCTCTTTCCCGCCCTCTGTCACGCATGTCGGTCAACTCACCCCAGTCGGTCCAGGGTCTCAAGAATAGCGCTGCGCCAGCCCGGTGCCGACCGTCGAAGATGGTGTGAATCTGTGTGGGCTTCATTGCACCATGACCGGCGGCGAGGCGACAAGCCCCGCACGGCGTCATGGACGTGGAGGGCTTGCTGGCGATGATTAGCCGATGACCGCCTTCAGCCGGCTGGACCGGTGGTAAACCCGAAAGGTCGCCGTCGCCCCAATAGGTGTCGCCGTCGATCTCCACGGCCGGGAAGAGGAATGGGATTGTGGCCGCCGCCACGATCGCGTCGATCGACAATTGATCGCTGGTGAAGGTCTTCACAGCATCGGTGCGGGCATTTGAAGCCAGGATGCTGAGTTTCACCGGGCAGCTATTCTTACGAATCTCCGCAATGTCGATTGACTGTTCCAGAATCGATCTCAGCGGACTGGCTGTATCGGCTGCGAACATCGATGCGTGACTGACGCGTCGCCAGAAGTTGGTAAGCGCCGTCCGTGCGCCACGCCGATCGCCCAGAGCAAGGCCATAGGCCAGAACCGCCGCCTCCATCGCACCGAAACCGGACGCAGTGATGTTGCCGAAGCAAAGGCCGTGCTTATCCAACAGGCGGTCGAGCACGCCCCAGACAAATGCACCGTGTGCGTCGCTTGTCAGGACAATGTCGATGAGTTGCCCGTCGTCCACCGCAGGTCTTGCGGCGGCAATGACGGCGTTGTTGTTTTCAGTTCCGGTCTGGACATGCATCTTTTGGTCTCCATCCCAAAAACGCCGGCCAGGGCGTCATATGGAGAGACTGCCGCATCATCCCCTCAGGGCGAAATGCCAAGGTAGCATGAACTCCATAGGCAGATTGCATTGGCTGCAATTCCGCGCGGCAAGGTTCGTCCAAGCAGGCAAGACAACGCGATCTTGTCCGATCTGACACCGGCGCCCCGACGACGGCTTGAACAACTTCCAGCGTATAGAGGGTGCGTCATGAGAATTCGAACTATCTGGCTGGCGGCGATTGCCATCGGTCTTCTTGCCGGGGTGGCTTCTGCAGACCCCTTCAGCGACCTGGCGGCGTTGCCCACCTTCTATACGGAAGCGGGGTGAAGACGATGAAACCGATGACCGGTTCAAGAAGGGCTTGGTCCGCCATGCCAAAGCACAATCGAGTCACGATGACCAAGGCCTGCAACGCCCCGGCAATGAGCAAGCCCCATGGCGCATTCTGCGCCAACATCCTGGCGTTCGGCGGCGCCAATTAGCGGTTGTGCCGCCAAGCATCCATGGGATGCAGAAGCGGCATAAACTCCATACGCAGATGGCATTGGCGGGTTGGCGGTCGATTGCAGCAACGTTTCGTCTCGGCAAGCAGGAACCGCAGGTTTTTCGATTGCTGTCGATCATTACCGCGGCCGTCGATGGGACGATCGCCCAACCTCAGAGAAGGATCATGCCATGAATATCAAAGCTATCTGCCTCAGCGCCTTTGCCCTTTCCATTCTCGGCAGCGTCGCGTTTGCCGGGGCGCTCGACGAACCATCCAACATGCAGCCGTTTTACGCCGATGCGGGCATGAAGACGATGAAGTCGGACAGAGAGTTCAAAGCAGCCTGGAATGCGATGTCGAAGGATAAGCGGAACGCGATGAAGAAGGAATGCAACGACGCGGCGATGAGCAAGCCGTATGCCGAGTTTTGCGTCAAGGTCCATCAGCTTGGCGGCAACAGCTAATCGCTGCTTGACCTATTTCGCCGCAATAAGAGCATGATGGCGAGCAAATGCTCGCCATCATTGTTTTTAGGTCAGCCTGAGCGACGCTTTAGCCGTAGCGAAGCGATCCGCACCTTGACCTCAGAAGGCATCATGACGGGCCGTTATCGACTTTATAGCGGCAGCGCATTGGCACGACGGGACGCTTTGCGGCAGGCTCCGAAGCCAGCATATGAACCGTATGCAGTTCGGGGACAATCGGCATGGACATTCATCACATCCGCTATTTTCTTGCTGTCTGCGAGACACGGAATTTCACGCGCGCTGGCGAAAAATGCAATGTCACTCAACCGGCGCTGTCGCGCGCCATCCAGCAGCTTGAGGAAGAGGTCGGCGGCTTGCTTTTTCGCCGCGAGCGAAACCTCACCCATCTCACGGATCTAGGTGCTCTGCTGCGACCCCGTTTCCAGCAGATCCTCGACGAACTGACCGGCGTTCGGCAAGAGGCATCAAGGTTTCTCTGTCTGGAAAATGCGAACCTCAAGGTTGGTGTCATGTGCACCATCGGCCCGCGCCGGTTCACCGGGCTGCTGGCCGACTTCAACAGACGTCAGCGGGGGATCCAGCTCCAACTGGTAGAGGGCGTGCCGGCATCGCTTTCCCAACTGCTCGAATCAGGCGAGATCGACGTCGCCATCATGGCATCGAGCGACAGTTTTCCGGAGCGCTTCCACGTGACGCCGCTTTATCGCGAGCGCTTCGTCCTGGCATTTCCCAACGGCCATAGATTGGCCCGCAACGACAATGTTTCCATTTCCGAACTCGACGGTGAAAACTATCTCAGGCGTCTCAACTGCGAGTATCGCGATCATCTTGCCGGCCTGTGCAACGATCGGGGGGTGAAGCTTAGGATCTCCTATGCCAGCGAGCGCGAGGACTGGATCCAGAACCTGGTTTCCGGAGGGCTCGGAATCTGCTTCATCCCTGAGTTCAGCGCGGTGATCCCGGGCTTGGAGGTCCGGCCCGTCATCGACCCCGAAGTCTGGCGGGAGGTATCCCTCGTCGTTGTGGCGGGACGTCGGTTCTCGCCCGCGGCATTGGCCTTCGTAAACAGCGTGAAGGCGCATGGCTGGCCGGAAAGTGCGATACCTTTGGCACCCCGCAAGACAGCGGCCTAAAGCATAGTCGAAGAGTTTCCATTCTCGCGGCATGCTTTTCCCGCGCCTCCTATGTGTCGGCACGAGTGGATTACCATAGTTTTCAGGTATCGAATTGAGAGCCAGGCAGCATTTCTCTTTCTTTGCGGATCTCGTCACTCTCCTCCTCATGCCCCGCCTCCCGCGTTTGGGCACCGACAAAGGAGAAACAAGATATGGCTTCCAAAGCAATCGCATTCAGCGCGCCACTCAACGTGGCGCTAGCGCTCGGCCTTCTTTCCGCAACCGCGGCGTTTTCCGTCGCACCGGCTTTTGCAGGAGACTGCCCAGCCGGACACGCCGCGACCGTTGACATCCAGGAGCATCCCAGCAAGCCGGTTGGCGTTACCGATGATGTCCTTTCAGCCATCGATCTGAGCCCGAAGGGCGAGGCCTGGAAAGGTAACATGCTGCGCCTGCGCAAGCTCGTCGTGCAGCCGGGGGGTGTCGTGCCCTGGCATGAGCACACCGTTCGTCCGGCCAACATCCTCGTCGTCGAGGGTTCGATCACCGAATATAGCAGCACCTGCAAGGTGGGGATCGAGCATTCGGCTGGCGACGTGAGCGTCGAATTCGGCCAGCTCGCTCATTGGTGGAAGAACAACGGCAAGGTCCCGGCGGTGCTCTATTCGGCCGACATCCTGCCGCCGGAAATGCGCGAAGATCACACGATGTGAGCCACGCGTTGCGGTGACCGTTTCCCAGCATCAGCAACTGAAAGCGCGTCCTCAGGCAGTCACCTGGGGACGTGTCGCCAAGGAGCCTCGTTATGGTGACAACGACGGAACAGACTTCCTCGACGCGGCTCCACATGGTTGCCGCGGACAGCTGGCGCTTCGGCATGATCGCTGTGATCGCCTTCCTGACACTTGTCGATCTCTTCGCCACCCAGGCAATCCTGCCTTCCCTGGTGGTAAAGTTCGGTGTCAGCCGCGCCACGATGGGCTTTGCTGTAAATGCCAGCACTTTCGGCATGGCTGTGGCCGGCATTGCGGTGGCGCTTTTTGGCAGGAACCTCGATCGCCGCAACGGCATCTGGATCAGCCTTGCGGTGCTGGCGATACCGACTACGCTTTTGTCACAGACAGACAGCATCGTCGTCTTTGCCCTGTTGCGTGTCGTCCAGGGCTTGTGCATGTCGACCGCGTTCACGCTGACGATGGCCTACCTGGCCGAGCATTTTTCTGCGCGGCAGACGACAGGTGCGCTTGCGGCCTATGTAACCGGCAATGTTGCCAGTAACTTCTTCGGACGGCTCATGTCGGCCGCCGTCGCCGATACGTTTGGCATCTCCACCAATTTCCTGACGTTCGCCGCCCTCAATCTGATTGGCGCGGCACTTGTCTGGTTCACGCTGCAGAAGACATCCGCAATGATGCGCGCCGACGCGATAGGCGAGCCTGCCCGCGCGGCCTGGAAGAGCCCGCTGAAGAACGCCGAGCTGCGCGCCTGTTTCGCGATCGGCTTCCTGATCCTCTTCGTCTTCATAGGCACTTTCACCTATGTCAACTTCCAGCTCGTCGCTGCCCCGCTATCGCTGTCGCCGATGGCGTTGGGACTGGTGTATTTCGTCTTCCTGCCTTCCATGCTGACCACGCCGCTCGCCGGGCGGGTCGCTGCCGGCCTCGGCCCAAGGATCGGCATCGATGCGACGCTTGCGCTGGCGATCCTGGGTTTGCTTCTGCTGCTCACGAGCCGCCTTCCCATTGTTCTCGGCGGGATGGCGCTGGTCGCCATTGGCACCTTCCTGGCGCAGGCAATAGCGACAGGACACGTCAGCCGGACCGCCTCGCGCGACCGCGCCGCCGCAAGCGGCATCTACCTTGCTTCCTACTATGCAGGCGGGCTCGCCGGCAGCTTCGTCATTGGACAAATCTACGACCGGATCGGCTGGACCGCATGCGTGGCCGTGCTCGCCGCAGTCCTCGCCGGCGCGATCGCGGTCGCGCGGTCGTTGAAGTCGCCGACCGCCTGACGATCGGGAATTCGTCGACTGCAAGGCGACTAATCTAAGGCGGGAATGAATAAGGATATCAATGTAATAGCCAAAATCCATGCAACCCACAAAACCAAAGGAGACTGATATGACCACCTACCTGAAAACCTTGATTGGCTGCGCCGCCATGCTGATGGCGATCGTCGTCCCGGCTGCCGCTTCGGATGGCGTCGTCACGGTGAAGAGCGACTATTCCATCGCGGAGACAGTTGCCCGCATCAAAAAGGACGTCCTCAAGAAGGGCATCAAGTTTTTTGGCGTCATCGACCAGGCAAGCCTTGGCCAGAACGCCGGCAATGATGTCAGGCCGTCGCGGCTGGTGATGTTTGGCAATCCGGCGCTCGGCACGACCTTCATCACGTCCAATCCGCAAGCCGGTCTCGACTGGCCGGTGCGCGTGCTGGTCTACCAGGCCGCAGATGGTTCAGTTTATGCCGCCTACAGCGATTTCGACTGGATCGCCAAGCGGCATGGAATTACCGACCGCGCGCCGCAGTTCAAGATGGCGACCGAGGTCATTCAGTCCGTGACCTCGACGATCAGAAAGAACTGAGGGTGGACATGTGCCAGAGAGCCGCCGCCCGGGCATGCGAGGCCGGCGCCGAGCTGATGATCTGACCGTCGGCTATCGAATCCATGTCTCAACGGCATTTCCGCTGCTTCGAGCGGTTCGCCATACTTGCTCCAGAACTCAAGACTGGGCGCGGAAGCCCGTTGCTCGCAGCCGTTTGCCGGCACTTCCGGTCGCAGCTCCAACCGAAGGAAACAACGATGCTCAGAGGAAAGACAGCACTCATCACAGGCTCGACGAGCGGCATCGGCCAAGGCATCGCCGAGGCCTTTGCGGCCAAGGGCTGCAATATTGTGCTCAACGGTTTCGGCGATGCCAAAGAGATCGAGAAATTACGCGCCAGGATTGCTGCCGACCATAGGGTCACCGTTCGCTACGACAATGCTGACATGAGCAAGGGCGGGGCGATCACCGCGATGATGGACAAGGCAATCGCCGAGTTCGGCGCCGTCGACATCCTCGTCAACAATGCCGGCATTCAGCATGTCGCGCCGATCGACGACTTTCCGATCGAGAAATGGGAGGCGGTCGTGGCGATCGATCTGATGTCGTCGTTCTACACGATCCGGCGCGCCCTACAGGCGATGAAGGAGCGCAAATGGGGCCGCATCATCAACGTTGCGTCCGCTCACGCCCTTGTCGCCTCGCCATTCAAGTCCGCCTATGTCGCCGCCAAGCATGGGGTCGCCGGCTTGACCAAAACGGTCGCGCTGGAAGTCGCCGAGCAGGGCATCACCGTCAATGCGGTTTGCCCCGGATACGTCCTCACCCCGCTGGTCGAGAAGCAGATACCGGACACAGCCAAGGCCCGCGGCATCACCGAGCAGCAGGTCATCAAGGACGTGCTTCTGGCGGCCCAGCCGACCAAGCAGTTCGTGACCGTGGCCGAGGTTGCGGCGCTCTGCGTGTTCCTGGCTTCGGATGACGCCGCCTCGATCACCGGTGCGATCATGCCGATCGAAGGCGGCTGGACCGCCCATTGAATGCGGCAACGAGGAGCGAAAAGACAATGAACAAGATCACGCAAAATCCTTCGACGTCGGAACCTGCGCCGGAGGCCGGCCGTGTGGCCGATGGTTCCATCCAGCGCCAGACCGTGTTGGTCCTCCAGGGCGGTGGCGCCCTCGGAGCCTATCAGGCCGGTGTGTATCAGGCGCTCGTTGAAGGCGGGATTGAACCGGATTGGGTCATCGGCACCTCGATCGGCGCCATCAACGCGGCATTGATTGCCGGAAACGAGCCGCAAGACCGCCTGCCGAGGCTGCGCGAGTTCTGGGACGGCGTCAGCCGAAGCAGCCCGTTCGATGAGTTTTTCCGGATGATGGTTCCAAGCAACATCTTTGCCAACATGGGCACGGTGATGCACGGCATACCGGGGTTCTTCGAACCGAACCCAAGCGCCATGTTCGGGGTGAATCGCGAAGTTGGTGTGGAGAATGCATCCTACTACACCACCGATCCGCTCAAAAGGACTCTGAGCAACCTGATCGACTTCGATTATCTCAATCGGCGCCACACGCGGCTGACGGTCGGCGCGGTGAACGTCAACAACAGCGAGCTCAAATATTTCGACAGCCGCGAGATGACGCTGTCGCCAGCGCACATCATGGCATCGGGCGCCTTGCCCCCGGCGTTTCCGGCGGTTTGCATCGACGGCGAGCCCTATTGGGACGGCGGCATCTATTCCAACACCCCCATTGAAGTCGTGCTCGATGCCCGGCCGCGGCGCGATGCGCTGATCTTTGCCGTCAACATGTGGCAGCCCCGCGCCACCGAGCCGAAATCGATCTGGCAGGTGATGGGGCGGCAAAAGGACCTTCAATACGCCAGCCGAGGCCGGAGCCACGTGGCCCGGCAGGAGCAACTGCATCGTCTTCGGCACGTCGTTCGCGAAATGGGAAAGCTGGTCCCCGAGGAGCGGCGCGAGGATCCGATGTTCAAGGAACTCGCGTCCTACGGCTGCCCTTCGGTCATGCACCTGGTTCGGCTGCTTTCACCGCGCCTCGATGGCGAGGACCACACCAAGGACATCGACTTCACGCGGGCAGGCATCCGCACGCGCTGGCAGGCAGGATACGACCATGGCGAGCGCGTGCTCTCGGAGAGGCCGTGGGAATGCGACGTCGACATGCTGCAAGGCATCGTCATCCACGAATCGCAAGAGTGATTTTTCAAGCGCGGCGAGACCGAGGAAAGTGACGGAGAATACCAATGCAGATCATCACTCCGGGAATACGACTGGTTCCGGAAGCCGTGCTCGCCAACAACGCCGCGCTGTTCCGCACGATACCGGAGACACCATCCCATGCGGATAGCTCGCTGCATCGCGTGGTCATCGTTGGTGGCGGTGCGGGTGGACTGGAACTGGCGACCCGCCTCGGCCGCAAGTTCGGCAAGCGTCGGCTTTCCGTCACGCTCGTCGACCGCAATCGCACCCATGTCTGGAAACCGCTTCTGCACGAGGTCGCCTCAGGTGCACTGAGCGCATCCAACGATGCGGTGGAATACATCGCCCATGCCAGTCGCCACCACTATCGATACCGAATCGGCGAGGTCGTCGGCATCGACCGCACCAGGCGCCAGGTCTTTGTCGCGCCAAGCTTCGATGACGATGGCAGGCAGATCATACCGCCACGTGTGCTGGGCTACGACACGCTGGTGCTGGCCGTCGGCAGCGTCAGCAACGATTTCGGCACGCCAGGGGCGGCCCGTCACGCAATCGCGCTCGACACGGCCGATCAGGCCGCCCGGTTCAACAAGCGCATGATAGACGCCTGCCTGCGCGCCAATGCGCAATACGAGCAGCTGTCGCCAGGCCAGCTCCATTGCGTCATCGTCGGTGCCGGAGCGACCGGCGTGGAGCTGGCCGCGGAGTTGCACAAGTCGATGCGGGAAATTGCGTCGCACAACCTCGACAACATCGATTTCGAAAGACTGATCCGCATCACCATCGTCGAGGCGGGGCCGCGCATCTTGCCGGCTTTGCCGGAACACCTCGCACGCGCTTCAGCACGCTTGCTTGTCGATTTGGGCGTCCAGATACGGTGTGGGACCAAGGTCACCGAAGTGACTGAGGACGGCGTCAGGCTTGGCGAGAAGCTGTTTGTGCCGGCCGAACTCGTCGTCTGGTCCGCCGGGATCAAGGCGCCGGATTTCCTGAAAAAACTCGATGGCCTCGAGACTGACCGCATCAACCGCCTGGTTGTGGATGAGACATTGCAAACCAAGGGCGACGAAAACGTATTTGCGATCGGCGACTGCGCGAGCTGTGTCCTGCCCAATGAGGACAATCCCTTGCCGCCGCGCGCCCAGACAGCCCATCAGCAGGCTGATCATCTGGTCAAGGTGATTGCCGCGCGTCTCAAGGGACGGGCCGCACCGACATTCCGTTACCGCGACTACGGATCCCTTGTTTCGCTTGCCGACTACGGCTCGTTCGGCAACCTGATTGGCGGACTTAGGATTGAAGGTCTGCTCGCCCGGCTGATGTATCGCTCGCTCTACAAGCTGCATTGCAAGGCTGTGCACGGGACCTTGAAGACCGCACTGGACACGATCGCCGGGATGCTGGTGCGTCACACCAAACCCCGAGTCAAACTGCATTGAATCCCGGGAGAGCAAGACGGTGGAAAAATATGATGTGGTGATCCTCGGCGGCGGCAATGCCGGGATGGGTGTGACGGTGCCCACGCGCGCTGCCGGGATGTCGGTGGCCATGATAGAGGCACGCGACCTCGGCGGCACTTGCCCCAATCGTGGCTGCACGCCGAAGAAGGTCCTCGTCGCGGCGGCCCACGCGCTCCATGAGATCGAACAGGCCGATCGGCACGGGATCACGGTCGATACGCCGAGGATCGACTGGCGAGCCCTGATCGACCGTGAAAAGGATATGATCAGGGACATTCCCTCCCGCCTGTCCGGATTGATGGCCGAGCGCGGCGTCGATGTCATCGTCGGCGAGGCCGTGTTCATCGGCAGCAATACCATCAGCGTCGCCGGTCGCGAGCTTGAAGCCAGGAACATCGTCATCGCAACCGGTTCGAAGCCGCGTTCACTGCCAATTCCAGGCGCCGAGCACCTGACCATTTCGGACGATGTCCTGAACGACCCGGTGCTGCCCCGCGCGGTGGTGTTCGTCGGCGGCGGCGTCATTGCCTTCGAACTGGGCCACGTTTATGCGCGCGCCGGCGTCGACGTGACGATCCTCGAAGCACTGCCGCATCTGCTCGGAGGTTTCGACGCCGATGCCGTTGCCCGGATCCGTGGCGCGAGCGAAGGCATAGGCATTCGTATCCGCACACTGGCCTGGGTCAAGAGGATCGATAAGGTCGACGGGCGGTTGCGCGTCACCTTTGTGGCGGATGGCGTCGAGTGCGCCGTGGATGCGGACAGGGTTGTGAATTGCGCCGGACGTGTCGCCAACGTCGAGGGGCTCGATCTCGGCGCCGGCGTCATCGCGCATCGCGAAGGCCGCATCGAGATCGATGATTATCTGCGCTCGCGTTCCAATCCTGACGTCTACGTATGCGGCGATGCGGTGTGGAATTCTCCGCAGCTTTCGCCAGTAGCGACCTATGAGGGCGGCATCGTCGGCCGAAACATCGTCGATGGGCCGGGACACCGGCCGGACTATAGCCAGATACCGGCGTGTCTCTACACGGTCCCCGCCCTGGCCAGCGTCGGGCTGACCGAGGCCAAAGCGAAAGAGCAAGGCGTTGGCGTCAGGGTCCATGTGAACGACATGCAGGGCTGGCTATCCGCGAGGACCTATGCCGAGACCGTCGCGTGGTCGAAGGTCATTGTCGAGGAGACCGCGGACAGGATCGTCGGCGCCCACATGGTGGGCCATGCCGGCGAAGAGCTGATCCATCTTTTCGCGCTTGCCATGAAACACGGCATCACGGCATCGCAGCTATCGGACATGGTCTACGGCTTCCCTACTTTCGCCTCGGATGTCAGGAACATGATGTAACGAATTGAGCGGAGGCAGCGAACAGAATATGAACCTCGCTTGTGCTCGATGCACGCAGGACATCGAATCCATGCAAGAAAAGCATGGCCGTGGCCGATGGGTTTCGATGATAGGCTGCATGCAAGCTATGAAAGAGCAGAAATGGCCGCCGACGACCAGACAATGACACTTGAACAGTCCGTGCAGGCTGCCGTCGAACTCGATGCGCCGTTGAGTGAGCGGCTGGAGGTGGTCGCAAGGGCTGTTCGCCGCCTCAACGGCGATTTTGCCGATGCGGTCGACCGCCTGGTGTCACGCCTGCAGGACCAGGGGGCAGGGGCGATGGCGCCGGCGCCTGGCGATCTCATGCCAGCCTTCCTCCTGCCTGACGACAGCGGCAAACTGATCGGATTGGCGGACCTACTGAAGCAGGGGCCGGCAGTAATAATCTTCCAGCGGGGTCACTGGTGCCCCTATTGCCGCTTGAATGCGATCGGGATCGTAGAGGTCCAGGAGGAGATTGCCGCACTGGGTGGCCAAGTGGCGGTGATCATGCCCGAACGACGCAAATTTGCGAAGGCGATGAAGGCTACGGTAGGTGCCCAGTTTCCATTCCTGACCGACATGGACAATGGCTATGCGCTCTCACTCAACCTCGCTATCTGGGTCGGGGCTGAAATGGAACGGTTGATGGGAGTTGGTTATGATCTCCCTAGCTATCAGGGCAACAGCAGCTGGTTCCTGCCGATCCCGGCGACTTTCATCGTGGGCACGGACGGGCGGATTACAGAGCGCTTCGTCGATCCAGACTACCGCCGGCGAATGGACATCGACGACCTGATTATGGCGCTCAGGCGGGCTCGCTAACGCCAAATGGCGACCAGTCCGTCGATCGCAACAGGTTGAGCAGCGTCGTGGCGACTGGCGAACGATGCCGGCCGGCGACCGCGTATACGGCGACCACGCGCGAAATGTCGACATCCCGCAGCTTGAGTCTGCGGACACTCGACGACCGCGGCGCTGTCGTGGAGACGAAGCCCACACCGGCGTTGGCCTCCAGCAGCGCCAGTAGGTCGTGGTCAGTCTCGACCTCATGGGCGGCCTGAGCCGTGAACCCTTTCGCAGCGAGGCGACGCGACAGCTCCTCGCTTGTTTCCCAATCGATCCGGCTGAGCACCGGTTCTCCGGCAAGCTGATCGAGCGCAACGTCGGATTCGTTGCGACGGGCGAGCGGATGATCGGAATTCACCACCAGCTCGATCTCCTCCTGGAAGAGCGGCCAAGTGTCGAGCCGATCCCAAGCCGCCCCCAGCGGGCCGGCCACCGCCAGCTCGACGTCACCATTCTTGAGCGCATCGACGACAGCGGTCGGCGAACCGCGACTGATCTTGAGATGCACACCGGGATAAGCCCGAAAAAGCTCCGTAAACGGCGAAACCAGCAGCGCTATGTTCACGCTGTTGGAAATGGTGACATTAAGCGGTGCCACGTCGCTGCTTTGCACTGCTTTGGCGAGTGATTTGGCGGACGTGGCGGCATCATAACATTGCTGCAGCAAAGGCAGCATGCGCCGGCCCAGTTCGGTCAGGTGAGAATGCTGGCGCTCGCGCCGAAGGAGCTCTCCACCCAGCTCGTCCTCAAGTGTCTTGATGGCGCGCGTCAATGCCGGTTGCGTAACGTTGCACTCTTCCGCCGCCCTGGTGAAGTTCAACGTGCTGGACAGGGCCAGAAAATAGCGGACCTGCTGCATTTCCATGAACCTTCGCCCCCCTCAGCGAAATCCGATTCGTCAGCAATAGCTAATTTGCGCCTATGCTAACGCAACAAGGGGCCGAGGCAAAGGCAGGAGCACGTTTCCTCAGATGTTGGCCGATTTCGACTTACTGATTGAGATCATTTAGATGTTTGTCACAATGTTACAAAGTTCATTGCAAGTTATTGATTTCATTGACACGAATTAGAGTTCAATCCTCTCTCGCAGCACCAGTTACCAAGGCTATCTAGAAGGGCTTCGATGCCGCGCTGTGCCCAGCTGCGCAGGGTTGCGCGCCCCGGTTGTGGCACAAATCCGGCTCAGTATGTCCGCTAGGTTTCTGCCGCTGAAGAAGCGAGCGCGCAGGGATGCGCAAAGGGGTCGGATCGACTGCTGTCGGGGCCGTGTCTCTGTTTTAAGCTCGGCCGCGGGTGGCGAAGGTTTTGCCAATCGCACGTTTGAAGCCTATGCTTCGATATCGGCCGCCAGTGCTTCGGATGCAGCCGACAGTGAGAGGGTACGTGCTCTTGCCCGTCCGGGAGAGAGCCGTGCCCCAGTCCCTTCCTCGCAATCATGTATTGAAAGCCCTCTCCCCGGGGGATTTCGCGCTGTTACGGCCGTCAATGCATCGTGTCGAACTTGGAATCAAAGCCCAACTGGAGGTTGCATATCAGCCGATCAAGCATGTGTATTTTCCAGAGATTGGTATCGCTTCCGTGGTCGCCACCATGACTGGAGGGCGGCAGAGTGAAGTCGGGATCGTTGGCTATGATGGGATGACTGGCGTTGCCGTCATTCTCGGCCAAGACAGCTCTCCCAATGAGACCTATATCCAAGTCGCAGGCAATGGCTGGTGCCTGCCGGTTGAAAATCTTCGTCCTGTGATTGCAGAAAGCCAGTCCCTTCGCGCGTCGCTGCTTCGCTATGCCCACGCCTTCCTTGTCCAGTCGTCCCGGACGGCACTCGTCAACGGCCATTCCAAGATCGAGGAACGGCTGGCCCGCTGGTTGCTGATGGTCCACGACCGGACCGAAGGAAATAAAATCAACCTGACGCATGAATTTCTGGCGACCATGCTCGGCGCTCGGCGCCCCGGGGTTACCACCGCCCTCCAAATGCTAGAATATCGCGGGCTGGTTCACGCCAGGCGCGGCGAGATCACGATCGTCGACCGGGCCGGAATGATAAAGCTCACACATGGCGCCTATGGCGACGAGGAGCAACGTCACTTCGGCTAATGCATGTCGCGCAAAAGTGTGCAGCGGTTTTGCGATAACGACATGCATAAAAACAACAACCTAAAGCGCGTCGCATGAGGCCGGTCAAACGCGACGCGCTTTAGCCTCGGCCTGATTGTCCGATATCAGACATAAGCTTGAAGGCCGCCGCATGTTAGACGAAAGTCGTATTGGCTGGCAGGGAGGAACTGTTGATGAGCAACACTTTTCACACAGTCACGGTTGAAGGGGCGGCGGAGGCCTATGTCCTTTCCAGAGGCAAGGCTCGGTATCTCTCGATCGCACAGGCGATCCGCGCCATTCGAACACTCATGCCGGCTTGCAAGGCCACTAACCACGAGTTGGAGGAGATGCTGGCGGCAGCATGCGTGGTTCACGGCGTGCCCGTCGCCTTCGACGCCAAAACAGCCGACGGCCTAGAACCACGGCTCCATTCGTAGGCCGGAAATGTCCGCGCCGATGCAGAAGCCAAATTCATTGGATGTTCGGCAAGCGATTGTCCGCTACCTGATCGATAATGTCGACAAGCCGAGCGTTTCGATATTCGAAGTGACCAGCGCCGTGAGGAAGATGTTTCCACTTTGCGAACTCACGGATTGGCAAATTGGCGATCTCATTGCGCGAAGCGCCATCGATGCGGGATTTGCGATCGATTTCGATGCGGCCCCCTAGACGCCTGTAGCAGCAGTGTGGCGTTACGGTTTCGCGCAGTCGCCTCGGTCTCTTACGGCGGAACTAAGCTGGTAGCGCACATCGTTCGGGACGATGGGTCGCAGGTTCACAGCCTGCCATTTCGGATCAGCGAACGCGCCCGCTCACGGCTTGGTTTCTTCCTGAGGAGGCGCGTTTGGAACCGGACAATCAGGGTGGGGCCATTTTTCACACGGAGAAGGCTTGTCGCTAGCGTCGCCATAACGTTCCACGAGTTTTGCGAATCCGTAGGCGAAGGCGGCAAGAAGCGCCAGGATAACCACTATTCGAGCGGCCATACGGGATTGTAGCAGGATCCCGCTTAGGATTGACCCCAGCACCAGTTCGCGCTCTGCAGCCTACCCGTCACTTTTTTGCGAAACTTGTTTGTCCCAAGCATAGTAGTAGGCGGCCATGATGCAGGGCAGCCCGATACCGATCAACAAAACAAACCGACCCCACCATTCAGTGGAACCAAGAATTGCTCCGCACCGTTCAGGTGGTAAGCAACCCGTGGCGGCAGCAATCAAGCACCGCAGCTGAAGGTTGCTCGGAGGCTAACATGGGAAAGCAACTTACATCGGCTACGGCAGGCATCCTTCTGCTCGTTGGTGTCAGCGCCGCCGCCGCTCAGGACGTCATTATTCAACCCGAGCAGGACGTTGTGATCCGCGAATACGTGAAAAAGAAACCGGTGGCATCACTCAGCCTTCCCGGCGTGGAGCTCAACATCGGCACAGCTTTGCCCGAAACAGTCGAGCTTTACGAGGTGCCGGACGTTCAGTACCGCTACGTCGTCATCGACGGCCGAACCGTCCTGGTCGATCCAGGTACCCGCAAGATTGTGAAGGTCTACGACTGACGTGACCCCTCACGCTGAAGCCCGTCATGCCGAAAGGTGCGGCGGGCCGGCGCCTTCTCAGGCTCGGCTTGGATCTCTTCCGTGACGACTTCGAAGCGTGCGAGCCGCGAAAAGACCGAAGCTCGTTGAGACGGGCGACGTCCTTCGCCATCAAGATTCTGCCTATGCGAGGCTGGTTATGCCGTGCATCAAAGGTGAACCAATGACCGCTGAGATAGGCTTGCAACCGTGCGTTGAAATCCATGGGATATGGCATCGGTATGCCGATGTCGCCGAGATAGCCGGTGCAGTATCGCGCCGGAATGTGCATGCAACGGCAGCGTGATTGCCAGATGTGCAAAATCATGACCGACGCCGGCGAGCAAACTCTGGATTGCCGCGAACCGAAACACATTAGAAGATACTAATTTTTATTGATGCCGGCTCCTTCACCACCTTGACCTCCACCGTCATGCCGAGAAAGCTCGACGCGCTGCCGCAGTAGCTTCCGGAAAGAGGGATGGCTTGCCCAGGATGCCTGGCCACAGCCACCCTGATCAGATCCCGGTTGCCGACAATGCCATTGGTGGGGTCGAACTCGACCCAACCCGCGCCAGGCAAATAGACCTGGCACCAGGCATGCGTCGAACCGCCGCCGAGGACAGAAGCACTGTCGCGGTTCGGCACATAGACATAGCCAGTCACAAAACGCGCGGCAAAACCGAGCGAACGAACCGCTTCCATCATGAACAGGGCAAAATCGCGGCATGTGCCTCGACGCAGGTGCAAGGTCATGAGAGGCGGCTGCGTCCCTGATTCAGTTCGACGGGAATACACGAAGCTCTCGTGGATGGCGTAGCAAAGCGTCATCAACAATTTGCCCGTCTCGGTGTGGCCTTTGGCACTCACGAACTGTCGTGCCCATTTGCCGATCTCGTCGCCGTCATCGGGATGATGTCGCTCGATGGTTTGGGTGAGGTCGGTCGCCTCATCGGGATCATAGGAAAAGGGATAGCTGAGCGCTGCTTCATCGATGCGGAAATCAGGCGCATGCTGCGGCGTGTGATCGAGCCGAATATCTGTCACGAAACGCAGTTCGTCACCCGAGCCCTTGAAGTCGATTACCGCAACGCAGTTTCCGAAAACGTCATGGATCCAGCGAACCTCTTTCGGCTCGGGGTCCACGAACAGGGCGTGATCCAGAAGTCGCTGATCGAAACTATCACGCGGCCTAAACATCAGCCGATGCTCGCCGAACGTCACCGGTTGCGTGTAGCGATAGACGGTCGTGTGCTTGACTGAAAAGATCGGCATTGGCTTGCGTCGACCACCTGCGATATCAGCGCAATCATATAATCTTTTTCGATGTGCAGCAGACAAAATGGGGGCTTCCGCCTCGCCACGGGCTGCATCAGGCCCGGTAGGCCTTTTGCAATCTCCAATTGGTAGACTCTCTCAATGCCCCGGAAGTTAATCGTTGCGCCCAAGGAGGGGCCAAGGCGAGGAACGTCGCAAACGGGAGGAAGCAAAATGAACGAAGACTACGATCTGGCCATAGACCACGACAAGCCTTACGAAATAGCTGCTTTCGCTAAAAAACACGGCCTTACGCTACGCGCTGCCGAGCTGATCCTTTTCGCCTATAGCCCGTCCCGAGCGGCGTGCGATACTGCCGCAACGGCTTTCCTCACCGCCGTCGCCGCACAAGCCAAGAGACAATCGGCGCGCTAGCTCTCGTTCCGAAAACCCTGGAGCGACGGGTGGCGCAGATCACCCCGCCTCCGTCGCCTACACATCGCCCGCCGCTCATTTCGGAGCGGCAGGCTTGGACGGTGTCAAGGCTGCGCTGATCGACGGCGCAGCCTCGATACTGAACGCTCAGGTGAGGCTTCTGGACCAATCATCTATCTGGCGCTCGGCCTCTTCCTTGGCGATGCCATACCGCTCCTGAATGCGGCCTGCGAGTTGGTCACGATTGCCCTCGATGCGATCAAGGTCATCGTCGGTAAGGTCACCCCATTGCTCCTTGGCCTTGCCTTTGAACTGCATCCATTTTCCCTTGATTTGATCCCAGTTCATGAATTCCTCCTTTGTTGTCTAGAGGAAATGCAACTGGACACCACATGTTCCCGACAGCGGATCGCCCATGACGATTATTGCCCGTGACGATTATCATTGGCGACGCAGCAAAAAGCCGCCGGCCGAAGCCAGCGGGCGCGAATTTGGAGCAGGATGGGAACGATCCGCGTCCAGAAATCACATTCGGCAGAAACGTCCCTCAGCCGGATCAGCTGGCGCGCGCCAAGGCGATCGATATGACGTTGTCTGCATCTGCCCCCGGTAGATCGAACAGCATCGGAAGTTGGCGGGTCATGGCCATTTCAACGATCAACTCTTCGATGGAAGCTGTCGGCAGATCGGTCTCGACACTATTCGAGATCATCGAAGCAAGCTTGTGGACTGGCACTGGTGCCGACTTCGCACGGTCGTCGAGCAACCTGCTGATTTCGATTACAACGTCTGCGTCAATGCTCTTTGGCAATTCGCGCATGGCTTTTCCTCCCTGCTCATATCATGCGCGTGCCAGGGGGCTGAGTCTCGAAAAATCGACGTATGGACTTAACCAAAGCGTGCGCCGGTCCGGTTGCTTTGGCCATGTGTTCGGGCCTGCGGCGAAAAAGCGCTTTGGTGTCGCATACGGCAACGAATTCGCCCGTTTTGCGTTGGCCAATCATACATCGTGAGCAAACGTGACAAAGGAGAGTAAGCATGACACCCGACGCGGCGAAGCTCTATCCCCGCCACCGGGATCGGATCTCCGGCAGCGAGGATTATGTAGTAAGGTATTTTGCCCGGCAAAACGGCATCACCCCAGCGCAAGTCCATCAGTTGATCAAGAGATATGGAAGCAACCGCGCCAAGCTGGTGGCTGCGGCGAAGGAACTTCGCACGTCGCTTCGGCCGGATGTCCCCAAGGCCATGCTTGCATCGGGGCGCCGCGCCGGACGTCTCAGCGCCGGTATTGATGCCAGAAATGGCTTAAAACCGCAGTAAGGAGACTGCTGAAAACAATCCAGCCGACGACTTCGTTTTCGGACTTTTCAATCCTGGCCGCCGTCGCCAGCTTCTGTTCGCGATCACTTGCTTTGATGGTCGCCTCCAGATCGGACCGGCTGCCGTATCGAACCGAGTAGGCTCGTGTAAATTCGGCGCCCAACAGAAAGATCTCGGACGAATAATAGACCCACAGCAGCACGACGAGCAGTGCACCGGCTGCCCCGTAGGACGATGCGATGGCGCTGGTCCCGATATACCAGCCGATCAGCGACTTGCCGATCGTGAAGAGAAACGCCGTTACTATGGCGCCGACGCCAACGTCGCGCCATTGCAGCGCGCGGTCGGGCAGCACCTTGTAGATTGCCGCGAACAACAGCGCGATCAGCGCAAACGAGACGATCTCGTTGATTGCACTCAGGATAACGGCGCCGAAGGGCAGGTATGCGTTGATGATTTCGCCAAGCGCCGAAATTGCAGCGCTCGCGACCAGCGACACCAGGAGCAGGAAGCCAAGCGCCGCGACGAGCCCAAGGCTTGCGGCGCGAGCCCGCACAAGGCTGGAAATCGATGTCTTACCCGGTTTGACTTTCCAGATTTCGTTCAGCGCAAGCTGCATTTCGCCGAACACACCGGACGCGGTAACGAACAGCGTGACGAGCCCCAGGATGGCAGCAAGCGTGCCCGCCGTTTGACGTGACGCGTTCTCGAGTGTCGCTTGCAAAAGTTCGGCGCTCTGCGGACCCATCAGCCCCGACAGCTGGGCCGAAAGCGCCAGTTGCGCCGCATCGTTTCCGAAGGCCATGCCAGCGATGGCGACAACGATGAGCAGGATCGGCGCAAGCGAGGTCGTGGCATAAAACGCCATCGCTGCCCCGTGGCTCAAGGCATTGTCATTGATGAAGCCGACAATGCTCTCGGCAAGCAGCGCCCAGCCCTCTCTCGCCAGATTCCACATGTTTTGCCTCACCTGCTTCTCAAGCAAGTAGAAGCAACACGCCAGCGGACCAGAGCAATAAGTTCGAGAAGTCCTGGTCTGTTTGAATCCGGCGTTTAGGTGACGGATCTTGGCGTGACCTGTCCCGAGGCCCTCTTTGTGAGACCATCCTGCGTTGGAAAGGCCGAGAATGCCGCGATGGCTAGAAAGATCGGAATCCCCAGTTCGAGGATTTCCTCGAACACTGTGGAGGTATCGATCCGGGTGAGGTGGATGCCGAGAAATGTGAGATTTGATGGCGCCCCGTCGATGACCTTGGAGAGGACGGCGCAGCCGATAGCGGCGGCAATGGCAACGGCAGTCGCCTCGCCGTGGCGAAGCCCGTGCACAAAGCTACGGAAGCCGTTCTTCAGGAGCAAATAGAAGGCAACGCCGAGGGCAATCACGACCGTCGCGCCGATTAGCTTTTCCAACAGCGGAACGTCAGGCGAGACATAGAGGGTGGTCTTGGTGATGTTGTGGGTGGTGAAATGCGCATGGAAGTCCAGCTCGCGCAGGCACATCGCCATCAGGATGGCGACGAGATACCACCGCTTGAGCAGGTCCCGATATGACATTTCCCGGACAAGCGTTGCCACGACGATCAGGTAGCCGGCGGTCGAGAAGACTTCAATTGGACCACCCTCGCTGAGGTAAAACTTCCGTATGTCTTCGGGAAAGAAAGCGAGCGGCAGGGCGATGAGAAAGACGAGCACCAGCAGCGCAAGGCCCATTTGATTGAAATAGTGGCCTTTGCCGTAACCGGTCTTTCTTTCGCTCCACACCATATCTGTCTCGCCCATCTGTCTTGTGCCGACTCTCTGTTGATCGTGATTTTCACTCAATTTGAAAGACTAGGCCGTTGTCAAGTTGCCGCTCGGTATGCCCGGCCACTTGCCGGCGCTCTGGCGGCATGACTGCGTAAGCGTGGCGAGCCTACTCGGTCTAGCGCGGTGATGGCTGTCCTGTCCAGAAACGTGTCTTTGTAGCGACGACGACCCGTTCGCTCACGCCACCGATCGCCGCCATCCACCCTGCGGCGGTGTTAATCAATCGGCGCCCCACCGCCTGTTGGGTAAAGGCGCTGTTGGACGCTGTCACGATCCAACCAACGGAACTGTGACAGTTGTCGCATAATTGATCGGATATTGGTCGAAGTACGGGAACTCGATCACGAAAGCATATCTGGCCGTGAGATGCGCCATGCGGAAGCCGCCGCTGGGAGGGTCGATTGCTATCGTCACATCGACATCTTTCAATCCCAAACCCAGCAATTTTTCTGTGGCTATGGCCTCTATTTCGGCCTCGGTCAGCGAGTTCTTCAACTGCAGCGCACGTGAGGACGTTTCCAGCGTATAGCGAACGCTGGACATGGCATTCAGAGCCCAGCCGAATGCGAAGATACCGAACAAAAGCATGATCAGAAAAGGTGCGATCAGCGCGAATTCCATCCCAGTCCCGCCTGATGCATCACGGCTGAACGCTCTCGCGATCCGTTTAGCGGACACGGATCACCTCTTGGTGGCCGATCTCGCGAGAAAGAGAAAACGCGCCAAAAATGAAGGGCGGGGACCAGGTCGCAGTCGCTTTTATTTCCACGAAGACCGAGGGAGCTTTCGTCCCCCCGTTGCACAGGCTCGATGCATCGACCACGGTGCTTCCGCACATGTATTTCCGGCCCAGTGTAACCTGTGCGCCTTCGGGATGGTTTTCCCAACTCGAAAGGGCGACGGCTTGGGTGGCCGCGTCGTCGGTTGCTCCCTCCATCACAAGATTTGCCGCCGTCTTGACGCTTGCGCGCATCGACATCGAGCTTGATACGAAAGACCAGCCGTCAATGATGCCGAAAACCACCAGGCAAAGAATCGGCACAATCAGCGCAAACTCCACCGCAGCAACACCCGAATCGTTCCGGAAAATCCGGCCTGACCGCCGTTCCATGACGGTTACTCGACAAGCTGAACGGATTGCGCGGCCGGAATCTCTCGCATTCCGAGGCTCGTGCAATCCTGCTTGATGCTTGTAGCGCCGGACCACTCTATCATATCGGCGACGACCTGTGTGCAACCACCTTGGCCCGAGAAATTGCCGAGATATTTAACCTCCTGCGTTGGAAAATACAGAGCACCGGTCAAAAGCGAATCCGCCGTGCCATTAAACGTGTTCGATCCCGTCAGGTTTGCTCTGTCGCCGTAAAACAGCACACCCGAATAGGTGCCTGACGTCGGTGCGTTAAGCTTGACGGTGGCCGTGCCGTTCATGCTGACACCGGAGCTGCCGGCCAGATAGATGACGACTCCGTCGCCGGAAATATTTGCGTTCGCGCTTGCTTTGAAATCGCCCCCCTCAACGACATACACCCCAGGCGAGAGCGTTACATCGCCGCTCAAGCTGAGCCCCTTGCAGTATGTTCCAGGTTTCAAGGTCGACTGATTGTCGTTTTGACAGGGATTCGTGGCTGGCGGCGCCGGCAAGTCGGCAAAAGGATCCGCAGCGGGCAGCGCCTGGGTAAGCGGGTTCGCGCAAACGGTTTTTACAACGTTGCTCAATGAAACCCCGCCTGCCGATATCAGGCAATCGGCCTCCAGATATGCCGACCCTTGAAGCTTGAGGGCGTCCGCGGCGATTGAATCCGACATGACGGAGCAGCCGGTCAGCTTGAGGTTCGAACTGCCGGAAAAGAGCGCCGCTCTCGAAGCGGAAGGATTGAGCGCCAGAACGCAGGCTTTTGACGCGTCCGTTATAAGAGCCACGGCCCTTGCCTGTGCGCCGACCGCGCTTTGACTGAATATCGATGTGAAAAATCGATCGAGCGTCTGATGGACGACTACTTCAACGGCCTTTTTTGCGACATTCGGTCCGGACGATGGAGGCGTGAAGACCTCGATTGTGCCTGTCGATGGTCCCCAGCCGTTCGTGATCGCTGACAGTGTCGCGGCCGAGACAATCGTTGGCTTGTCGGATCCCGAAACTTTTTCCAAAGCGCCAGCATAGGCTGCCGCGTCCGCCACCGCCTGTAGCTTCAGGCTGCTGTAGTACCAATAGGAAGTCTCGACACCGAGGCCCGCTCCGCCGACAACAATCGGCAAAGACAGGGCAAAGATAATAGCAACGTTGCCGCTCTCGCCATCTGGTCGCAGACAGCTGAAAAGACGCCTGAAGATACCGCCACCCCATCCCATTTGCGTATTCAAGCAGCAATGCATAAAGGAATGACTAAGAATTTCACTCGATTTGTTAGCTGCGCTCCTCGCCATCCGCCGGCGCTGAACCCAAACCAGGCGCGCGCAGCGGCGTCACAAGTTCTGTTGGCGCTGGATAGAACGCGGACGTTGGCCCCAAAAAGATCTTCGTTAAGCGTGCGTTGAGTCAGGACGGCAGTGGCTCATAAACTGAAACCCCGACGTATCGATCGTATGAGCCACGATCTTTCTCAGGAAGCTTGTCTCGGGTTACGCGCAATGTGAATCCCCCATGCAAGTGCCCCTTGGCGAGAACCATCCAATCGAAAATATCGTCGCCTTCAAATGCAAGTCTCTGGGCGGCCTGATGCCATTTCTGAAGCGCGGGTGGCACCTCGAAAAACGTACCCGAAAATAGCCGCTCCTCAGCATGATAATGCACGGCGGTAAGCCAAAGGAAAAGAAAGCTGTCCTCGCCAAGACGTTCGGACTCGTCAGGATCGCGAAACCGAAGCTTCGCAGAACACAGGGCGTCTGCATTCCTCTCTATGTGTTCGATAAATTTCGGCACACTCGCAAGCGCTCGTTCGTAAGCAGCTAGGGTGGCGGGATCTGTTTTCGAGATAGCGACGAAGAGTGGCTCATCCCACGGCTCGTCGAATTTATCGCTCAATTGAGATTTTTCGCTCATAAAAGACCTGTTGGACTAACCTTGAACGCTCAACGAAACCTCAGCACTCGCGAGGCGTTGTCGCAGCACCAGCCAAAGTGCCCCTCACGCCACCGACCAGCCGCCATCCACGAGTATATTCGCCCCCGTGATCAGCGATGCTGCCGGCGAGGCCAGGAACACCACGGTTCCCGCGACATCGATCGGATCACCGATGCGGCCGAGCGGAATGTGGCCGAGCACATGCCTATGAAACTCCGGATCGGCGAGCGAGGGCCGTGTTCCGTCGGTCCAGATGAACGTCGGCGCGACGCTGTTGACGGTGATCTTGTGCTGCGCCCATTCGGCCGCGAGGCAGCGGGTGAGGTGGTTTATCGCCGCCTTTGTCATGCAGTAGATCGCTTCGCCCTTCAGCGTCACCGTGCCGGCTTGCGAGCTGATGTTGATGATGCGCCCGGATTTCTGCTCGATCATCAGCCGTCCGACCGCCTGGGTGGTGAAGAACGTCCCCTTGAGGTTGACGTTCACGGTGAGGTCGAAATCCGCTTCGGTCACGTTCTCCGCCAGGTTTTCAGGTCCAAGCCCGACATTGTTGACCAGCACGTCGATGCGGCCGAAGGCGGCGTGGGCGTCGGCAACAGCTTTTCGCACCGTCGCCAGATCGGTGAGGTCCATCTGTACCGCCAGCGCGCGCATGCCCATGCGCTCGATCTCGGCGGTGAGATCCGCGCCGTCGGCAGCACTGCGCACGCCGACGATCACGTCGGCGCCGGAGCCGGCGCAGGCGAGCGCGCAAGCGCGCCCGATGCCGCGCGGGGCGCCGGTGACCAGCACGACCTTGTCAGCCAGATCGAATTTCGGCGTGAACTCGTTCGTCATCTCAACCTCCCCTGAAAACCCTGCGCGAGGCGCGCCGCCCGACAGGGACGGTCTCCTCAGCCCTGAACATCATCGGGGCGGATACACTACCCGCTCGCGATATGAACGCCAGTCACAAGAAATTGCCGACGAGGGCCGGTTTCGTTGGCAAAAGGTTACCTTTCCCTGCTATTCCCCCTCCAAATCAGAAGCAGTGGACTTGCGCATGACCAATGTCGCCCTGACCGGGCTTGCCCGCGATCTCGCCAAGCGCGCCGCGGAAGGCCGTCCGGTGCGCATCGGCGTCATCGGCTCCGGCGAGATGGGCACCGACCTGGTGACGCAAGGCATGCTGATGCCGGGCATTTCGGTTTGCGCCGTTTCGACCCGGCGCCCGCACACGGCACGGGACGCCGTCCGCATCGCCTATGGCGATGAGGCGATGGCACGGGAGGCCGATACGCCGTCGAAGGTCAGCGAGGCGATCGAGAGCGGAAAAATCGCCATCACCTCGAACGAGATGCTGGTCACCAATCCGCTGATCGACGTCGTCATCGACGCCACCGGCAAGCCCGGCGTCGCCGCCGATTTCGACCTGATGGCGATGGAGCACGGCAAGCATCTGGTGATGATGAATGTCGAGGCCGACGTCACCATCGGCTGCTATCTGAAGCAGCAGGCCGACCGGCTCGGCGTCGTCTATTCGGTCGGCGCCGGCGACGAGCCGTCGAGCTGCATGGAGCTGATCGAGTTCGCCTCTGCGCTCGGCTACACCATCGTCTCGGCCGGCAAGGGCAAGAACAACCCGCTCAACCATGACGCGGTTCCCGATGATTATCGCGCGGAAGCGCTGCGCCGCAACATGAACCCACGCATGCTGGTCGAGTTCGTCGACGGCTCGAAGACCATGGTCGAGATGTGCGCCATCGCCAACGCCACCGGGCTGGTGCCTGACATAGCCGGCATGCACGGGCCCAAGGCCAACCGCGATGAATTGGCCAAGGTGCTCATCCCGCGCGCCGATGGCGGCATCCTGTCGAGGAAAGGCGTCGTCGACTACACCATCGGCAAGGGCGTGGCGCCCGGCGTCTTCGTCGTCGTTGAGGCGACCCATCCGCGCATCATCGAGCGCATGGACGACCTGCATATCGGCCACGGGCCCTATTACAGCTTCTTCCGGCCATATCATCTGACCTCGCTGGAAGTGCCGCTCACCGCCGCGCGTATCGCGCTCTATGGCAAGCCGGACATGGTGCCGCTGCCGAGGCCGGTCGCCGAGGTCTGCGCCGTGGCCAAGCGCGATCTCGCCGCCGGAGAGATTTTCGATGCCATCGGCGAGACCTGCTACCGCTCCTGGACCATGACTGTCGAAGAGGCCCGCGCCAACCGCGCCGTGCCGGTCGGCCTGCTCGAAGGCGGCAAGGTGCTGAGACCGGTCAGCAAAGGCGAGCTGCTGACATCAGACAATGCCGCACCCGACCCGACCACCAGGCTGTTCGCCTTGCGCCGGCTGCAGGACGAGATGCTGTACGGAGCGGGGTAGTGCGGTGCAGAAATTTGATGCCGGCGGGACAGAGGGGGGCGCGAAGGATCGCTACGGAACGTTTGCTATTGCAACTGATCGTCGACCTTCGCCTCGCCGCCGACCGGCTTGCAACGCCTCAAGCAGCTACTTCCCCAACTCGATCGACCGCAGCCGCGCCGCTTCCACCGCTTCGGTAAGCAGTTTTGTCAGCCGGTCCTCGCCCATCAGCACGGCCAACGCGGCGGCCGTTGTGCCGTTGGGGCTGGTCACCTGCTGGCGCAGCACGCCCGGATCCTCGCCGCTTTCGGCGGCGAGCGAGGCGGCGCCATAGACCGTCTGCATGGCCAGCAGCCTGGCGGTTTTGGCCGGCAATCCGGCCTTCTCGGCAGCCACGGTCAGCGCTTCGATGAAATGGAAGATATAGGCGGGTCCAGACCCTGACACCGCCGTCACCGCGTCCATCAGGCCTTCGTCGTCGATATCAGTCACTTCGCCGCTCGCCGAAAGCAGATCGGCAACGAAACGCTTCGTATCGATGGAGACCAGCCGGTTGGAAAACATCACCATCATGCCCTTGCCGATGGCCGCCGGCGTGTTGGGCATGCAGCGCACGACCGGCGCGCGATCGCCCAGAATGGCCTCGAAAGTGGCGACCGGCGTTCCGGCGGCGATGCTGACGAAGGTGATGCGGCCATCGTTGAAGCGCTTGTAGGCGGCAGTCGCGTCGCGGATCACTTGCGGCTTCACAGCAATGACGACGAGGGCCGGAACGGCATCCGATGGAATTCCGCCGGCGTCCGCCGCAGCACTGCAGCCCAGCGCTTCGGCGCGCTTGCGCAGATCGGCATTGGGCTCGACCACGAAGACGGCCGCCGGGGGGAGCTTGCCCGATTTCAGCCAGCCCGAGAGCATGGCGTAACCCATATTGCCGCAACCGGCGAGAACAAGCTTGATCATCATTGGAGCCTCCGCAGAGCATCGGACCCAAAAGTGGGTACCGGTTTTGGGAAAATCCGATGCTCAAACAAAAAGATGGCTTCCCATAGACGTTCGTCGCGGGGCGGGGAAGCCCCTGTTGGGACGGAAGATCAGGACGGACCACGAACCGCCATCGGGCGCAGCGACACTTGTCTGAGGCCGAACATGCCGAACACGAAGAAACCGTGACGGCGATGTACGCGCGGATCGAGAAGATCCATGGCCGCAACTGGGTCGAAATCGTCGGTGCGTCGCGCAAATTCTCCGAATGCATGATCTACGGCCGCTATGTCGACGACGTGCTCGACGGCGCCGGCCATTTCCACGGCTCGGAGGAGATCTGCCGCGTCCACTGGACGGGCGAAGCGCTGTCGGACGACGAGTTCCGCCGCTTCGTCGCCGCCATGGCGCGCGAACAGGTGGCCATCGGCATGCAGTCCTTCATCGGCACAGATATCGGCCGCATTCGCCGCCTGATCGGGCTCGACTAGTTCTTGGGCAAAACCCAATCACTCTAGAGGCGTTGAAGCTTCACCCCAGGTTTCAATCAGCATCCGCATGAACCTCTCGGCGGGCGGCGAGAGCGATGCGCCGCGTCGACGCACGACCCCGATCGTTCGCGAGATTTCGGGATCGCGGATGGGCCTTGTGACCAGGAACGGATGGTCGCCTTGCGGGGTCGCCATGCGCGGCAGGACCGATATCCCGAGACCGGCTTCGACCAGACCGAGTGATGTCGAGAGATGCGTCACTTCATAGGACCAGCGCAGCGCGAGGTTCGACTTCGTCAGCGCGGCATCCAAGAGGATCCGGTTCGCGCTCGACCGATGGACGGTGATGAGATGGTAGGGGACGAGATCCTGCCAGGTCAGGATATCCCTTGATGCCAGCGGATGCTCCTTTCGTGCGGCGAGAACGAAGGGGTCCTCGATCAGACGCTCGAAGGTCAGGTCGGGATCGGACGAACCCATGATGTTGACCCCGAATTCGACCTCCCCGCGCGCGACCGCCTGAAGCCCGTCGGTCGCCGGAAGGTCGAGAATCCGGAAGCGGATGTTGGGGTATTGCGCATCGAACTGCCGGATCACTGAGGGCAGGAAGTAATAAGCCGCCGTCGGCAAGCAGGCGATGGTGACAAGACCGCCTCGCCGCTCCCCCAGCTCGCGGAAGGCGAAGAGCGAACCGTCAAACTCCTCCAGCATGCGGCGCACCAGCGGGACCAGCTCCCCGCCGACGGCGGTGGGCGCCACATGGCGCGTCGTCCGCTCCAAGAGGGGGGCGCCGATGGAGCCTTCGAGTTTCTGAATGCGACGACTCAGCGCCGGCTGCGAGAGATTGAGCGACTCCGCTGCCCGGTGGAAGCTCGCGAGCTCCACGACGAGCAGAAAGGCGCGGAGGTCCAGGATTTCACAGTTAATGTGCATGACGCATCAAAAGCTCCGATTTTAGCATTTCTCATATTAATCGGATTCGCGTAACAAACAAGATGATTGAACCACAAAGCGCATGAAAGGGAGGATGTCGCACGATGAATGATCTGATCCGCATTCCGTGCGCTCTGATGCGCGGCGGCACGTCCAAGGGGCCCTTCTTCCTCGCCTCCGACCTACCGTCCGATCCGGCACTTCGTGACCAGATTCTGCTCTCGGTCATGGGGTCAGGGCATCCGCTGCAGATCGACGGCATTGGCGGCGGCAATCCGGTCACAAGCAAGGTGGCCATCGTCGGGCCCGCAAGCATCAAGGGCGCGGACGTCGACTATCTTTTCGCACAGGTGCGCGTTGACCAGCAGATCGTCGACATCTCACCCAACTGCGGCAACATGCTTGCCGCCGTCGGTCCCTTCGCCATCGAGGCGGGGCTTGTGCCGGTGCAGGGTCCTACGACGCTCGTCCGGATTCACAACGTCAACACCGGAAAGCTGATCGAGGCAGAAGTCCCGACGCCCAACGGCAGCGTCTCCTATCTCGGCGACGCGGCGATCGACGGCGTTCCAGGCAGCGCGGCGCCGATTGCGATTACCTTCATGGATGCAGCAGGCGCCCGCACGGGCCAGCTGTTTCCCACAGGCAAACCGAACGAGGTCATCGACGGCGTCAGCGTCACTTGCATCGACTGCGCCATGCCAATGATACTCCTCGAGGCTGAGGCCCTCGGCGTCAGCGGATTCGAGACCGCCGCCGAACTCAACGGAAACAAGGCGCTGTTGGAACGGCTCGAGAGCCTGCGCATCGCCGCCGGTGAGCGAATGGGTATGGGTGATGTCAGCAACCAGGTGATACCGAAGCCGGTGCTGATTTCCCGGCCAAGGGCAGACGGCGACATCAGTGTGCGCTATTTCATGCCGCACCAGTGCCATCCTTCGCTTGCCACGACAGGTGCTGTTGGGATTGCGACGGCCTGCATCACCGAAAATACGGTGGCATCCCGCTTGATCGGCACTCGCAAACCACCGGTGGTCCTGTCGATCGAGCATCCGAGCGGCCATCTCGATGTCAAGCTTCAGGACAGGAACGGCAAGATCGTCGCGGGCATCCTGCGCACCGCCCGCCGCCTATTCGAAGGACATGTTTTCGCAAAACCTGTCACGCAGTTCGTCTGCGCGGCATAATGACCGTGGCCGCCGGGAGGGCGCCACATAACTTGGAGGAAAATCATGCGTAAGCTCATGCTCGCCCTTGCGGCAACCGTTGCCTTTGCGGGCTCCGCCCTGGCGGAATCCGTGCGCATCAGCGTCGGTTCCTACAACCTCAACAACCTGCCTTTCCCGGTCGCAGCCGGCCTCGGCCTTTACGAGAAGGAGGGTCTGGAGGTTACCGTAGAGAACTTCGCGTCGGGCGGCTCGAAGACCCTTCAGGCGCTCGTGGCTGGCTCGACGGATATCGCCGTTGGCTTTTACGATCACACGATCCAGATGCAGTCGCAGAACAAGGCGGTCGTCGCATTCATCCAGCTCGCCCGCAATTCCGGCCTCGTTCTGGCCGGCGGCAAGGATAGCACCTTCGACCCGTCTAAGCCGGAAACGATCAAAGGCGCGAAAGTCGGTATCACATCGCCTGGTTCCTCGTCCGACTTCTTTGTCCGCTACTATCTGCAGCGGAACGGCCTGTCGGCCGACGACGTGTCGCTGATCGGCGTCGGCTCCGGCTCCGCTGCTGTCGCAGCCCTCGAACAGGGCAAGGTCGACCTGCTCGTCAACTACGACCCGGCGGCCACTTTCATCGAAGCAAAGGGCGTGGGCAAGATCCTGATTGACGCACGTAGCGACGAAGGTGCCAAGGAAATCTACGGTGGCATCTATCCGACATCGGTTCTCTACGCCACCCAGGACTACATCGACGCCAATCCGGAAACGGTCCAGAAGGTCACCAACGCAACGGTAAAGGCGCTCGAATGGATGGACAGCCATTCGGCCGAAGAAATCGTCGAAAAACTGCCAAAGGAATTCATCTCCGGCGACCGCGAGACCTACATCAGGGCCGTCGAAAACGCCAAGGCGATCTTCTTGACGGATGGCCTCATCAGCGAGGAGAACGTCAAAACCCCACTCGCGGTTCTGAAAAGCTTCAACGAAAAGGTCGCGGCGGCTGAAATCGACCTTTCCAAGACCTACACGAATGACTTCGTTGGCAAGGCGCCGCGCAACGTCGCCAACTGACAAGGAGGAAGTCATGGCACTGGCCGTAGTGAAGTCGGCAACAACGATGATGAGCCCGGACAAACCAAGGCCGATGGTGTCGATCGATTCGGTCACCATGTCCTTTGGCACCTTCATCGCCGTCCAGAATGTCAACCTGACTGTTGCGGATGGCGAGTTTCTGGCCATCGTCGGTCCGACAGGGTGCGGCAAGAGTACCATTCTCAACGCCATCGCCGGACTTCTGAAGCCGGCGAGCGGGACTGTCTCGATCGACGGAGCGCCGGTGCATGGCGTCCAGAACAACATCGGCTACCTTTTCCAGCAGGATGCGCTCCTTCCGTGGAAGACGGCGCTCGAAAATGTCGAGCTCGGGCCGATGTTCAAGGGAACAGG
This sequence comes from Mesorhizobium sp. WSM4849, assembly GCF_055811385.1. NCBI lineage: Bacteria > Pseudomonadati > Pseudomonadota > Alphaproteobacteria > Hyphomicrobiales > Phyllobacteriaceae > Mesorhizobium > Mesorhizobium sp. WSM4849. The sequence goes on along the minus strand of NZ_JBVVPW010000012.1, from coordinate 46,012 downwards.
CGCGAACGAAAGGCGCGAACAGTCCATGAAATGGCTCGCCAAGGTGGGCTTGAAGGGCTTCGAGCAACGCTACCCGCACCAGCTTTCGGGCGGCCAGCGCAAGCGTGTTCAGATGGCGCAGGCGCTGATTACCGGCCCGAAGGTGATCCTGATGGACGAGCCCTTCTCGGCGCTCGACATCCACACCCGCCACCTGATGCAGAACGAGCTGCTCGCGCTCTGGCAGGAGGAGCGCCGCGCGGTGGTGATGATCACGCACGATCTCGAGGAAGCCATCGCGCTCGGCGACCGTGTGGTCGTCCTCGCTGCGGGGCCTTGCAGCCACGTGATCGACAGCTTCCCCGTCGATCTCGCCCGGCCGCGCGACGTCTCGGAAATCAAACTCGATCCGCGCTTCATGGATCTTTACCGCAATATCTGGTCGTCCCTGCGCGGCGAAGTGGAGAAAAGCTATGAACGCCATGACTGAACGTATGATCCAGCTGGGACTGCTGGTCGTCATTGTCGGCGGGTGGCAGCTCGGCGTGGAAGCCGGAGTGATCGATGTCTTCTTCTTTCCTGCCCCCTTCGACATCATGAAGCAGATCGTGGCCTGGATCATCGACCCAGGCTTCTACAGGCACGTGTCGATCACGCTCACCGAGACGGTGCTCGGATACGTGATTGGTACCGCCCTCGGCGTGGCGGCCGGCGTCTGGCTAGGGCTTAGCCGTGGCGCCTATCGCATCCTCGACCCGTTCATAAAGGCGCTGAACGCCATCCCCCGCGTGGTGCTCGCTCCTATCTTTGTGCTCTGGCTCGGCCTCGGGCTGTGGTCGAAGGTGGCGCTATCGGTGACGCTGGTGTTCTTCATCACCTTCTTCAACGCCATGCAGGGCGTGCGGGAAGTCAACCCGGTGGTGCTGGCGAACGCGCGGATCCTCGGCGCCAAGCGCTCAAGCCTGCTGACCCACGTCTACTTCCCAGCCGCGGCCAGCTGGATCCTATCGTCGCTGCGCACCTCGGTCGGCTTCGCGGTAGTCGGCGCGATCATCGGCGAATACCTTGGCGCCTCCGCCGGCCTTGGCTATCTGATTGCCCAGGCGGAAGGCAACTTCGATGCGGTCGGCGTCTTCGCCGGCATTATGATCCTCGCGATGTTCGTGCTGATCATCGACCGCATCCTCGACATCGCCGAGGCCCGTCTGATCAGGTGGAGCCCGCATTCGACCGAGAGCCGGGCCACCTGACGGGTGCCGAAGGCCGGTCGGCAATGATGCTGGCCGGCGACCAAGGTGACGACGGAACTGAGGCTAGCCGGGCGCTTGTTGCCGCGAGCGTCTGAGCCTAACCTGGTCGCTCCATCGACCTCGGCAAATTCGTAAATTGAGTGCCCATCAGGTCAAACGACCGAACCACGCCTGGTCATTGGGGAGGACGGCTATGCAACTCAACGGCATGCTTTATGGGTCGAGGCTGCTCGGCCACGTCGACTTCCCCGCGTCCGAGGTGCACGGGCCCGACGCTGGCGAAGACGCGATCCAGGACCTGATCGCCCGCCACGGCCTGATCTTCGTCAAGCCGGTCTTCCGCGGCGGCGTCGGCAAGAAGGGCAAGGCGGGACTAATCGGCAAGGCGCGGGACCTCAAGACCGCGCTCGCCGAAAAGGAGCGGCTCTACTTCGCCGAGCACCGCCACGGCAACGCCTTCGCCAAGGCGAACGGCGTGACCTTCGAGGCCGGCATTCCCGCCGAGCACGAGGTCTATTTCGCCATCACCGACGACACGCATTTCCGCGCGCCGACCATGACGCTGACCCACCGCGGCGGCGTGGAAATCGAGGATCTCGATAAATCCGACATCGCCACCGTGCCCTTCGAGGCGCTCACGGGGCTCAAGGCCTTTGTGGTGGCGAACGCGCTGACGGACATTGGCGCGCCGCGGGAGATCATCTCGCCGCTGGTGCAGCACCTGCCGAAGCTCTGGGAGCTGATGCATCACTACGGCATGACGACGCTGGAGTTGAACCCGATCCGCATGCGTCCCGGGCGCGACGGGCGGTTGACGCCGGTGGCCTGCGACTTCAAGTGCGGCTTTGACCGCGACGACCCGCGCGTAGGTCGGCTCGGGCTGCCGGACCAGCTGTTCGCGGCAGACATCTCTGCCTTCGAGCAGGAGGTGAACCAACTGCGCACCCACCAGGGCCAGTCGGACGTCTTCGTGATCAACGAGAGCGGCACCATCCTTGCCCCGACCTTCGGCGGCGGCGCCAACAGCCTCGTCACCGAGGTGCTGGGCGAGGCGGCGATCATCTCGTCGGACTTCGGCGGCAACCCGCCCTACGAGAAGATGAAGGCGGTGGCCTCGATCTGCTACCGGCACTTCCTCGCCCAGACCAACGTGCTCTTCATCATCGGCGGCAAGTCGAACAACACCGACATCCTCGAGACCTTCCGCGGCATGGGCGACGCGCTGCGCGAATATTTCGCCGCGCACGGGCCGACGCCGCTCTACGTCGTCGTAGGACGCGGCGGTCCGAACCTGGTGCGCGGTATGGGCAACCTCGCCGAGACGCTGGAGTCGCTCGGCCTGCCCTACCGCTTCTTCGGCTTCGACAGCGCGATCTCCGAGGTCGTGAACTACGCCAAGCGCGTCGACACGTGGATGCGCGCCGGCGGCCGCGACGAGATCGCCGCTATCCTGGGGCTCAAGGCCTCGGCGGCCTGAGGGAGGACGGACATGTATCACAAGGGCATCGAAGGCTTTCCCTATTTCCTCGGCCTCCGGTCACTGGCCGATATCGCGACCCGCGACGACCGGGTCTGCGTACTCAACATCCTCGGCGGCGAGTCGCGCACGGTCACGCCGACCAGCCACGTCTTCTCCGGCGGCAACGTGGTCTTCGGCACCTCGCCCGGCCGCGGCGGGCAGGTGCTGAAGACGCCCGTGGGCGACATCCCGGTCTACAACAACGTGCGCGAGGGGCTCGACGCCGGCCACGCCTTCGATACCGGCGTCGTCTACCTGCCGCCGTCGGGCGTGCGCGACGGCGTGGCCGAGCTCGTGCGGGTGAACCCGGGCTTGCGCAAGATCGTCATCATCACCGAGAAGATCTCCGTGCACGACGCCCGCGAGATTCGGGCGATGGCTCAGGCGAACGGCATCGACATCATCGGCGGCAACTGCCTCGGCGTCGCCGATTCGTGGAACCGCGTGCGCATCGGCGGCGCGCTCGGCGGCGACAAGCCAGAGGAGTCGCTGCTCAAAGGTTCGGTCGCGATCTTCTCGAACTCCGGCGGCTTCACCACGACGATCGCCCAGTATCTCGCCACTGCGGGCTGGGGCACGACGACGCTCGTCTCCTCCGGCAAGGACGTTTACATCCACTACGCCGCGCCCGACTTCGCCCACGCCTTCGGCAACGACGACCGTTCCAAGGCGGCGGTGCTCTATGCCGAACCCGGCGGCTACTACGAGCAGGGCATCTGCTGGACGAAGCCCGTCGTCGCCTGCGTCGTCGGCCGCTGGAAGTCGAAGCTGACCCGTGCCGTCGGGCATGCCGGCGCTATGGCCGGCTCGGGCGACAGCGCCGAGGACAAGGAGCGCTGGTTCATGGAGGCCTTCGGCGTGCCTGGCCTCTTCACGCCCGAGGACCCGGTCGTGACCGCGAAGGGCGCCGTCGTCACCAACATCGCCGACATCCCCGCCGCCCTCACCGCGGTGATGGCGCTCAACGGCGCCGCGCCCGACTTCGCGCCGCGTGGGGACCTCGCGCTGAAGCCCTGGGTCGCCAACGACCAGGGCCTGCGGCTGCCGCCCGAACTCGCCATGCCGGCCGTCACCGCGCCCGAGCCCTACGCCGGCCAGATCGCCGCGCTCGGCGCCCAGGTCGGGGCGGTGGTCGCGCGGCAGAACATGAAGGACAAGTCCGGCGCGTCGGTCATGGACCCGAAAACCCAGGTGACGAGCGTGCACGGCCATTCAGTGCTCGATCTCGCGCTTGAGCCGCTGGAGGCGACCTTCGCCCTGCCGCTCGTGCACGAGATCGCCACCGAGAACGACCGGGCGATGCTCGACGTCGCGGTCGCAGCCGAGGTCAACCTCGTCGGCGACCCGATCCTCGTCGCCGCCGACGCGGCGCGGGAGGCCGGCAATGCTCCGAATGCGGTGATGGCAACCGCCGCCGCCATCGTCGGGCCGAAGCGCGTGGAGCGGGCGCTCGGCTGCACCCGGGCATTGATCGGGCTCTTCGCCCATTCGGGCCTCAGGGACGGGCGCGACGAGGAATTCGACGCCTCCGGGATTGTCTGTGACGATGCCACCCGGGCGCTGTTCCTGGCCACCGAGGCCGAGGCCGCCGACCCGCGTCCAGAGGCGATGCTCGCGGCGATCGCAGCCCGCGGCGGCAGGTCGGCGTTCCTGAAGTTCCTTGGAGGCCTGGGCGGCCGGTTGTCGCGGGACGCAATTCTCGCGGCCATCGCCACGACGATCGCCTGGGGGCCGCTGATGCGCAAGCGCATCTCGCGCCTTACCGCCGAGACACTGCCCTGGTACCTGCGGCTCTATGGCGTCATGGTCGGCGCGACAATCCCCGGCGAGCACCACCGGTCGGGCTCGCTATGGGGCATCCCACGCGACGAGCGCTTTGGGCAATGGACGATGGCCGACCTCTGCTTCCTCGCCATGACTGGAAAGAAGCCCACCCCCGAGGAGGCGCTGCCGCTGCAGATGCTCGTTGGGCTCCTGATTTCGAACGGCCCTGGGTCGATCTCGGCTCAGGGTGCCAAGGGCGCGGTCTCGGCGGACGGGCCACAGACGCCCGCGCGCGTGCAGATCAACAAGGCGATGGTCGGCTTCCTTACCCATACCGGCTACAGCCACGGCGGCAACGGCTTCGAGGGCATGGCCTTCCTGCTCGAGCAATTCAAGGACGCCGGGCTGACCGACCCCTCCGATCCAGCCCACGGCCTCGACCTGAAGGCGATGGCGACGGCGTTCGCGCGCACGTACCGCCGCGAGAAGGCCCAGGCCAAGGAGCTCGGCACTGAGGTCCGCGCGCTCCCCGGCGTCCATCACCCGGTCTTCAAAGGCAAGCCCGTCAACCACGATCCGCGCGAGCGCTTCATCGCGGAATTCATGGCGCGGCAAGGAAAGTACAACGTCTTCCACGCCTTCTACCGCGAGCTCGTCCAGGCACTCCACGATCAGGGTGCCTCGCCTTACGTTTTCTGCGTCAACGTTGACGCGGTAATTGCGGCGCTGCTGCTGGCGCTGCTGTGGAAGGACTTCAAGTCCGGCACCCTGACCGAGCGCGACCTGGAGACCGCTGCCTTCACCGTCTTCCTATACGGTCGCATGATCGGCGCGGCCGCCGAGATCGACGACCACCTGAACCGCGGCCGCAACATGGACACCCGCACCCCCCCGCCCGCCTGCGGCTTCGTGGTCTGATGGCGGACCCCGCCCGCCACCAGCCCGCGGTCCGCACCATCGCGATGCCGCCGCGGAATACTGAACTGATCCCACACCGGCCTTGGCTTTGACTTTAAGAATGACCGGAACCCACACCCTTAGCGGTCATTTGCTTCGCCCGAATGGATGTCCGGTTTTTGAAGGTTTTTCGATGCGGGCCGCGGCACGAGGGTTGGGGCTGGATCGACATCGGCCCGCGTTGGAAAACCCATGGCCGCAACTGGGTCGAAATCGTCGGTGCGTCGCGCAGATTCTCCGAATGCATGATCTACGGCCGCTATGTGGACGACGTACTCGAGGGCGTCGGCCATTTCCACCGCTCGGAGGAGTTCTGCCGCGTCCATTGGACGGGCGAAGCGCTGTCGGATGACGAGTTCCGCCGCTTCGTCGCCGCCATGGCGCCGGAACAGGTGGCCATCGGCATGCAGTCCTTCATCGGCACCGATGTCGGCCGCATCCGCCGCCTGATCGGGCTCGACTAGTCTTGGGCAAAACCCAATCACTCTTAACGACCGGGTTCGATCCCTTTGCGGATGTTTAGTTGGGGCGCATGACGCGATCTGACCCGAATACGACTCTCACACTCCACTCACGGAACGGCTGTTGTGCGCCGCATCTCAGCCGTTCGTCGACGCTCAGCTCGATCCCGAATCCCGCCGTTCGCTCAGTCGTTGTGATGGGCTCGAGTCAATACCGTGCAATCCAATGGATTGGCGGCTATCCGCCGGCATGATCCCGCCGGAAGAGCGAATTCGATCCAACGGCCGCTCGAATCTCTACCGGTATCGGCGAAGCCGCTGATCTGTGCTAAGCCGCCGCCCGAATAGCCAAAGGAGTACACCCATGAGCGAGCCGACCGTGGCCGAGGCGACCGACAGCATCTATGCATCGCTCCAGGCGAACAATGCCGACATCGACGCACATATCGCGGCGCTCAAAGCAGCGCTGACGCGAGAGGGGATAGAACAAGCGGTGTTCGATCCGACCAGGCTGGCGCAGAACAACCGTTCGGGCCGCAAGCTAATGCAGGCTTATTTTCGGCAGCGCGGCGTGAGCGTGAGGTTTTCGGCCTCGTAGGGTGCACGCTGAGGCGCCACGGCCCGCCGGCAATCATTGTGGTCCAGGATCCCGCGGGGAGTTCAGGCAAGTCCGCTTTTGGCTTCTGTAGGCCGACATGCGGCTTCCGGCCCCGCCGACGTCAAAATACCTAGGAAATCGGCCGACAAATGGTCAATTCAATCACCTGTGCCGGCTGCCGAGTACATCAGCGACCGATGCGCCGCTTCTGGCCTTCGGATTTGACCGGCCCAATCGCATGAATCTGCCGCCTTGAGCGCTTCGGCGCGGTCAGATTTGTCTAACGCGCCGATCCGTCGAACCAACGCGTAGAACCTTGGATAGTCGCCCGAACACAAATCGAACAATCGGAGAAACGTCGCCACCCGATCGCCGTAGACGGAACTCGCGGCGAGCTTCGCGTTGTTAATCGGAGAATCGAACCAGACATCGTATCCCCGGTATCCACGCCAGCGACTGTCGCGCATCTCTCGGTAGCGCATCCGCAGCCGTTCGATCGCGGCTGTCTTTGCGGCCCGCTTCTGGTCCGAGGTACTGGAGTCGTCATAGACGTGCCTTAGCTCGTCTCGGGTCTGCGACACCAGCGCAAGAAATTGAGCTCTGCGCCTCCGGTCGGCTTCGTAACGGCGCAATTCGCCGGTATCACCAGCCGCGCGCAGCCATTTTCTCACGCCGGTTGTTTCGACGGCGACAGCGAATGCCTCGTTGAATGCGGAATCGTCCTTCACATAGACGCGTTGGTGGGCCAGCTCGTGGAAAACTAACCCTGCAAGATACGTTTCATCTTGGCTGAGCATGGTGCCTAGCAGCGGGTCACTTGACCAGCCGAGCGTGGAATATGCAGTGATGCCCGTCACATAGACGTCCAGGCCCTGTCTCTGAAGTTCGACAGCGGTTTCAATCGCAGACCTTTTGGAGAAGTACCCTCGGTACGGAACGCATCCGAACACTGGAAAGCACCATGTTCGTGGCGTCAGCGAGAATTCCGGCGCTGCGAAGATGGCCCATGTCACCGCGTCCCGACCAACGTCAACATAGCTGCGGTAGCTATTGTTGTCCGGCAGCGCTAGGTCATCTATCGCAAACTGTCGGATGGCGCTCGCCGATGCCATTCGAGCGCGCAATGTCCCAGGAGTCGACGGATCGTCGATCAGCTCTCCGACATCCTGGCGCGCCGCCATGATCTCCACGTGACCCTTCAAGGATTGTGCGTAGTAGGAAATGCTGGTGCAACCTGCCACGCCGGACATCACGATCATCGCAGCAACCGAACGAAAAAATACACGCATCACGGTTGCCCACGGCATTGCTCACACGTCCGGATAGGGCAAACGTCGCAACTACGCCCGGTCCCAAACAGTCGCGCTAATTTGGTTGAGGTCCTGGATGGGGTTTAGGTTAGACGTTCGTCTTCGGCAAGATTGTCACAATTCGGTCACTCGCCGCCAAAATGCCGAATGTCCGGACACGGCGGACTGAAGCAACGCAGCATTTTCCACTTTGAGGCGAAGTAATTCTCAACTATGGTCCGCCAGGCTTTTGGCATGGGGGGGAATATTGCCGATGGTTTTATCACGCAGGGGTGTCGTGCTCGGCGGCCTGGCGCTGGTCGCGGTGGGTGCAACCAGCAATATTGCTCAAGCCGCGCCGGCAAAATCCTTTTTCGCCGGTACCGCCAGTGACAACAATTTTGTCTATCGCAAGACCAACTTCGCCAAGATCGACAAGAGATGGCATCGCCAGATCGTCAAGTATTTCAGCAGCGAGCCGGTCGGCACCGTCGTGGTCGATACCCGCCACCACTTCCTCTACGTCATCATGGAAAACAAGACCGCCATCCGCTACGGCGTCGGCGTCGGCAAGGACGGCTTCAAATGGTACGGCCGCGCGACGATCGACCGCCGCGCGCTGTGGCCGCAATGGGTCCCGCCCCCCGAAATGCGTAAGCGCAAGCCGGACCTACCGCACATGGTCGCAGGCGGCGCGTCCAACAATCCGCTCGGGCCGCGCGCGCTCTATCTGCACCGCAACGGCGCCGACACCGGCTACCGCCTGCATGGCACGCTGGAGCCATGGAGCATCGGCACCGACGCTTCCAGCGGCTGCATCCGCATGTTCCCGGAAGACATCATCGACCTCTACCAGCGCTGCCCGATCGGCACCGCGGTGCAGGTCCTGCCGCACATCGCCGACCAGGCGCCCGCTTCCACCACTGTCGAATGATTGGCGCCTCATGAACCGCATGATTGAAAACACGCGCCGGCTGCTCGCCGCCGGCCTGCTGGTGCTGGCCGCATCCTGCTCGACCAGCAACACGCTGGCCCCTTCCACGCCCGACATCACCAACACCGAGGTTGCCGGCTTCCAGAACGTGCAGCCGGGCAGCGAGGAGGATTTTATCCTCAATGTCGGCCGCCGCACCTATTTCACGCAAGGTTCGGCCGCGCTCGATTCTGTCGCCAAGGCCACCCTCGACACCCAGATCGCCTGGTTAGCAAAGCATCCGCGCTGGCTGCTCAAGCTGCAGGGTTTCGCCGACGATCCCGGCGCAAGTGAAACGGCGCTGTCGCAGCAGCGCGCCGATGCGGCGATGGACTACCTCGCCGCCGGCGGCATAGACCGCAACCGCATGTGGGCCAAGGGCTACGGCAAGGACAGGCTCGTCCGCGACTGCCCCGACACCGCTTGCAGGTCGCAGAACCGCCGCGTTGTGTCTAATTTGCGCGATGAGAGGGACGAGTCGTAGGGGCTGCTGTTCTGCTTGTGACCCGAAGCAGAGTCTCACACGCGACGGCGGCATGGCTGCCCGATGTCCGCCCTTCCTGGCGGCGGCAATGACCGACCGCCGCTGGCATGCTAGCCGCCTCGGACGATCCTCTAGGCGCATGACGGCTGCTGCTGGCCTGTTCCTGACCCAGAGGGGGCCCGACGATGCAAAGGGCTGAAGTCGACTTCCAGTGTCGGAAACCTGCTGCACCACGGCAACGGGCGCGTCGCCCGGGCAGTGTGAACGCCGGTCGGCATCTCGCCATGCTGCGCCAGCCAGTTGGTGGCGTAGTCGGTGATGACGTGGGCTCGGATACCAATGGCCTGCGGGCGGTGCGGGCCCGGGCCCAGGTCGGCCTTCGCCCACGCCTTGGCGAAGGCGATGATGCGCCGCCGCTGGCTGGAAAAACGGCTCTTCAAGATCATGCCGTGCCCGTGTGCCCTTGAGCCAAAAACTGTAGCACGGCTAGTTTGGCAAGCAATGGAGACGTCTCCCCCGAACAGCCCGACCATCCGTCCCGGGGGGCGGATTGCCGAAGGCAGGGGTGTGGTCGAATGTGGGGCCCACCCGATATGCAGGCGGCTGGTTTCAGCGGCAGGCCCAGTCGACAGCTGGGGAGGTAATGATCACAAATACACACCGCTCGCTTCAACAGAAGTGCATGGTCTGCGGTCTCCCACTGCACTGATCGGCCCCGACGATGTGGTATGCGACCTGACGTGGAGCGCATCGCGTCAAGCCCTTGAGACCGGTTCGGGGGCCGCCGCCCGCCACCTAGTTTACGCGGCGTGTCGTTGGGCGAGGTGGAACCCCGAACGGGGTCGACGAGGATCGACGGCAGTAGCGATGCTGTGGTGGTGATCGCAATAGACGCGGTCCGGCGAGGTTGGCCCAGCACAAAAGCGGTGGCCGCCGGGCACTAACGGGTCTTCGCGAACCGGAAAGCGGCATTGACAGGAGCCCAGCCTAATGAGGGGGACGCCGCTCGTACTTAGTCTGGCAATTTCAGGCATGATGTCTTTCAGGATCCTAGGGTTGGCAGTAGGCCATCGCCATGACGTGCTAGTCTGCTTCCACCGTGAAGGGCAGCACGACCGTGTCGGGGCGAGCTTTCCTCGCCTTGGCTGGCTATGGACCACCATGTGGTATCGGGCGCTGCTTCAATGAAGTCCGAGGGTTTGCTTTCAGAAGCCATTTGATTGCTGCTGGAGGCCACAGCTGCTGATGGTAGGTGCGCTTGGACTTTCCAAGACAGGAAGACCGTCGGACCCGCTGCGGCTCCACCTTTGCCGATTGTGTTTGCAGCTTCGCGGCGTTTGGCGACCATGTTGCGCATTGCGACCGCCGAACCCGGCTGACGCGAGGTTTGGAGCTCCAATGCGTCGCTTCAACCAGCGGCGTCAGAGTCCGTGTTCCGGTACGGTGAACAGGCTCACAGGGTCAGGGATGCCGCGGATGAGGAAGTCGCCCAGTTCCTCGACGGGCTCTTCGATCAATTCAGCAACCCTGTCGGACAGGAGCAAGCGCCGCCCGGTCGTTTTCGATAGCGGTTCGATCCGCGCCGCCAGATTGACAGTGCGCCCAATGGCGGTGAAGTCGAGCCGATCCCTGGATCCGATATTGCCGAAGAATACGGGACCGCGATGCAGCGCAATTCCCATGCTGAGCGGCCGCCAGGAAAGGTCGCGCGACGGCTCGCCGGACTGAGCCTCGTTCAGGCTGTCCACTGCAACCAAACCGTTCCGAGCGGCGGCGAGTGCCGCAGCGGCGGCGGCCGGCGCCGACTGCATGCCGAAAATGGGAAAGGCCGCCAGCATGCCATCACCGACAAATTTCAGGACCTCACCGCCTTGTTCATGCACCGCATCCACGAGACCTTCGAAAAAGGCGTTCAGCAGCCGGATCATCTCGGCGCTATCGATGCGATCCGAGAGGCTGGTGAAGTTGCGCATGTCGGATACCCAGATGACCGCCTCGATGGTCTCGCCAAATCCGCGCCTTATGTCACCGGCGAGGACCCGCTTGCCAATGCGTCGGCCGAGATACGCATCGAGCACGTGCTCCGCGATCTTGCCACGCGAGACGATCTCGACATTGAGCGCCAGAGCCGGGCGCAACGCCTCGACGGCTTCGATGGTGGCGCGGGAAAAGCCCCCTGCTTGCCGTGTGGCAAGCGTCATCAGCGTAAACTGGCGGTCGTCCCGCTTCAGCGCGAAGCCCCAATAGTCCGTGTATCCGGCCTCCGCGAGGGTCTGCATGATCGGGTATGTCGACTGCGCCACTGAATCCTGGGGGTTCACCCGAATTGACCGGCCCTCCTCGATGATCGGCCTGAGGGGGCTGGTCAGGTAGTCGGTTGTTTCGCGGACATGCGCGTTGACTTCCACCTCATCACAGACACCGAGATCTCCGCGCCAGTGCGCCGTGATGCCCACAAGCTGCGGATGCAGCGTCGACATGTTGAGCGTTGCCCGCTCGATCGGCTGGCCTGCCGCGACCAGTCGGGCGATGACGCCGTCCAGCAGCTCTGCCGGTCCGGCGGATGCTGCCGTCCCCGACATCAGCCAGTCGAGCGCCGTGCCATCATCTGTCGTGACTAGCGAAATGGGTCGGCGCCGGACCAACTGGAGATCAGGCGGATATTCCAATCCCACCGAACCAGTCGACAGCGATGCTTCAGCGAGTTCGGATCGTTGAGCCGGCATCATTCCTCGCGGCGTCATTCAAACGACAGATAGGCTTCCGAGGGGCAATCGCCAAGCTCCTATCATACGGCCTTTGACCCCATCACTGTCTACAAAACGATCTTGCCGACTTCTGCTTCTCCCTACGTTCCTTTCGCAGACTTCCGTGATCGGGAGCATGAGGTAGCAACATGTCCAAGCTGAAAATCGCGGTCATCATTGGTTTCACGCGCGATTCCCGTTTCGGGCCGGCGCCCGCACAGTGGATCTTCGAACTGGCCCGGAAGCGCGAAGAACTCGATATGGAACTTCTCGACCTGAAGGCGAGAGGTTAGCGGAAAGGCGACTGCAAAGCCCTGTGCCAGCAGGTGGATCTGGTCACTCCGCCGAAGCAGGCGCCAGCAATGTCTGGCGCGACCTGCTCGCGCAGATGAGCCAAGGGCAACTTTTCGCTCTCTACGGTCATCCAGTTGCGAGCGTTGCATAACGCGATCTGACCCAAAGACGACTTCCGTAGGCCGAAACCTTGGATGGCTGCTTTGCGCCCGATGTCCGCCCTTGAGGCGATCTTTGCGATTGCCGGATAGCAGACGCTGCCGGCGACCACCCTGGACATCTTATTGCGCCAGAAGCAGACATTTCTGATCGCGGGGCAGGCTGCCCGGATGAGTCGCTACTTCGGCATTGGGAGGAGACTTCTGAAGTCCGGTCCCTCTCCGCCCCCAGATCGGCATTGATGTACCGACACCGGGTAGTCATACTTACGGGGCAAGTGAGGAGAAACGAGCCACAATGCGTCTGCTGCCAAATCTGCTCTCCCGTTTTGTAAAAAACGGGCGCCTGACTGTCATATTCGAGGACGGTTTCAGGCAAGCCTTCGGCAGTGGACAGGATGGGCCCGACGTGACGATCCGCCTAACCGACAAAGCGGTCGAACGCGAGATCTTCTTCAATCCGGAACTGAGGGCGGCCGAAGCCTACATGGATGGGCGCTTGGTGATCGAGAACGGTGGCAAAGCATTTGACCTCTTGTCACTTTTTTCCGTCAACCGCACTGGGTTGGCAGCCCACCCTGTTCAGAAGGCGTTGCGGAAAGTCTGGCGTGCGTTGCGCCGGCGCCAGCAGAACAATAAGCTCGGTCTCGCCGCCAAAAACGTTCAGCATCACTACGACATCCCGACGAAATTTTATGAGCTATGGCTCGACGAGACAATGACCTATTCGTGTGCCTATTACACGGCACCGGACAACAGTCTGCAGCAAGCGCAGATGGACAAGCATCGCCACATTGCCGCGAAGCTCAAGCTAGAGCCGGGCATGCATGTGATGGAAATCGGCTCAGGCTGGGGCGCTCTCGCCATCTATCTCGCCAAGTATTGCGACGTGAAGGTCACGGCGATCAACGTTTCGACGGAGCAATTGGCGGCGTCTCGGCTTCGAGCGATCGAGGCCGGGGTCGCTCATCAGATCGATTTTCGCGAGGTCGACTATCGCGAGGTCAGCGGACAGTTCGACCGTGTTGTCTCGATCGGAATGATGGAGCACGTGGGCGTCGTTCATTTCGACAGCTATTTCACGATCATTAGTAGATTGTTGAAGGAGGGCGGCTTCGCATTGGTTCATGCGATCGGACGCATGTCACCGCCTGGTACGACGGCGCCGTTCATCCGCAAGTATATCTTTCCAGGTGGGTATGTGCCGGCTCTGTCAGAGGTGTTTGCCTCGTTGGAGCGCACGGGGATCTGGTGCGCCGACTGCGAAAATTTGCGGCTGCACTATTACTGGACGATCCACAATTGGCGTCTCGGTTATGAGGCCAGGCGCGAGGAGGCAGTCGCCATGATGGGCGAACGCTTCTGCCGTATGTGGGATTTCTATCTGGCGTCGGCCGAACTCGGCTTCCTAAACGGTTCAAATTTTGTCTTCCAGATACTGATCTCGACTCGCCGTGACGATGTCCCAGTCATCCGCGATTATATTGTCGAAGAAGAGCGACGCCTACTGAGCTCGATGCAGACGAGTGCGTAGTTTCGCTATCTACACCAGTGGGCCCGGTCCGCTGGTTAGCTCCCCCTGCAGGACTCGGATGACAACAGACAGCCACGCCCACTCATCCCGCCGGTCAATCTTCGTCCGACGGAAGCGCCAGTGCAACCAATCGACAAGTCCGCAGATCAAAGCGGTCGGCCACGAATGACAGCTTTGCGCATCTCGGACGTTGACGTCAGCATTGTCACTTCCTGAAAGCGGACATTGCTAGAACGATTCGAGTGGTCGCGGTTGCGCCGATGTCGGCCATTGAGGTGACTGTTGCCACTGCCTGAAAGCAGACATTGTTGACGACCCTCTGGGGGTCGCGGTCGCGCCACTAACGGACTAAGAGTGGATTCTGAGCCCGCACTTAGGGTCCGTACAGAAATTATGGAATCGATTAGGTTCATTAGGCCGCGGCAATTGGCCGAATCCCGTCAAGGAACTGAAGCAGTTATTGCCATACGGGCCCTTAGTAGCCCCGTTCAAGGTTTACGAGATTGGTGATGTCATTGCCCAACTTGATCCCAGTCCTCTGGCTCAGGCGTCGAGCCATACTTTTCCGAAGTCGTGCTCGAAGGTCGGGTGCATGCCGTGGTTCTTCACCGCGGCCACCGAGTGGTTGTAGAGCTTGCGCCAGTAAGGCTGGATGATGATGCCGGAATCCTGGAGCATCTTCTCGATGTCGGCCATCACCGTCTTGCGCTTCTCGGCATCGGCGATCGACAGCGCCTCGCCGATCTTGGCGTCGAGGTCCGGATTGGAATAGGCCGCCTCGTTCCAAGCCTCGCCGGTGCGGTAGGCGATGGCGATTACCTGGATGCCGAGGGGGCGCATGTTCCAGTTGGTCATCGAGTACGGATACTTCGTCCAGTCATTCCAGAAGGTCGAACCAGGAATGACGGTGCGCTTGACCTTGATGCCGGCCTCGCGGAGCTGGGCGGCGATCGCGTCGCCCGTGTTCTTGTTCCAGTCCTCGTCGACCGTGATCAGCTCGTGCTCGTAGTTGGCCTGACCGGCTTCCGCCATCATTGCCTTGGCCTTTTCGATGTCGCGGGTCACCTTGGGCAGCTCCGCATAATCCGGATGGATCGGGCAGACATGGTGGTTTTCAGCCACAGTGCCGGCGTTGCCGTAGCCGAGTTGGAGCACCACCGCATTATCGACCGCCAATTGCAGGGCGTTACGGACCTTCTGGTCGTCATACGGCTTGTTAGCGACGTTGGTGCGCGCCACGATGGTCGAGGCGGTGACCACTTCCGATTTAACCAGATCGAGCGCATCGAGTATCGGCATATAGTCGGCCGTGGTCTCGTGGTTGGTGTGGACCTCGCCGGCTTCAAAGGCTGAGACCATGGCTGAAGGATTGGTGCCGTAGTCGATGAACTCAACGCCGTCGAGCATGACCTCGCCGCCCCACCAGGCGCCGTTTTCGCGACGCTTGTAAACGACCTTGCTGCCGACATCGTAGGAAACGAGTTCGAACGGGCCAGTGCCGATCGGGTTCTGGACGAAGTTGGCGCCGGTCTCATCGAAGGAGTGATGCACGATCAGGCCGGGATAGTCGCACAGGTTCGGGATGAGGCCGATGTCCGACTTCGTCAGCGAGAGCTTGACGGTCATTTCGTCGACCTTGGTGATGGACCCTTCGCGCAGCTTGCCGGACGCTTCGTCGACCAGTGTGCCGAGACGGCCAGGCATCGAATTGCCTTCGGCGCTCTTGTCGGCCCAGCGGGTGAAGTTGAAGATCACGTCGTCGGCGTTGAACGTGTCGCCATTGTTCCAGGTGACGTTCGGCCGAACCTTCAGCGTGTATTCGGTCGCTTCGTCATTTACTTCCCAGCTCTCGAGCAGATAGGGCTCGAAAGTGAAGTCGCGCGTGTATTTCACCAGCGGCTCAAGCGTCTGGCGCTCGGCATTGGCGATTTCGGACCAATCGGCAGTGCGTGGATCCTTGGGATCCCTCACGTTCATCGCAACTTTCAGAACGCCGCCCCTTTTCGGCGTCTCCTGGGCAAGCGCCTTGCTCGGAGCGGCCAAGCCGAGCATTCCGTAAGCCATCGCGGTCGAAGCGCCGAAGGTGCTGGCCATCGCAAGAAATTCGCGGCGGTCGAAATTTCCCGCCTTTACCCCTTCAGCTATTTTCCGGATGTGATACGGAGCACGATTCCCATTACTCCTATAGAAGGTCATGGCTCGCTCCCATTATGGCTTTGGCGCGATCCCCACGTTGCACAGTTTATCCAGAAGCGCCTTCGCATCGATCAAGTCGCGCGTGTTGAAGCCTTCCGTGAACCAGGCGTAGGTCGGCGCGAGCAGGTCGTAGGCTTCTTGCCGATCGCCGCGGTCGGCCCACAGGCGGGCCAGCGAAGTCGACGCGCGCAGCTCCAGTGATCGCGCCTGCTGTTCGCGAGCGATCTCGATGGCGCGACGATAATGCGCCTCGCTCTGTTCGGAGTCACGGGGTTTTGCCAGGAGCAGAAGATTTCCAGCGAGCCGGCTGAATTCCGACTCCCAAAGGCGCGCGCCAGTAGCCTCCGCCTCGGATATTGCTGGCAGCAGCATGCTCAGGCCCGTGTCGACGTCGCCCGCCAGTTCGCAGACGCATCCGAAAAGACAGAGAAAAAGGCCCTTTCCTTCGACGTCACCGAGGATTTCGTTTGGCAGCGGCGGCGGGGCGGCGGTGACGGGGGCTGGAACTTGCTGTGCGCTCTCGAGGGCCTCGATCATTGCCAACTGCAGACTGATATGGGGGACCCAGGCCGGAGATACCTCGTGCGCCAATTGAAGCCTCGCCGCGACTACCTCCCGAGCCGCCGCGGCGTCGCGGCGAAAGTAGTGCAGCACGGTGGCATAATAGAGAGCGTGCTCCAAACTGGGCGGATGAGGCAGTTGGCGGGCCCGGGCAATGGATTCTCGCGCCCGGGCCAACGCCTGATCCGGAAAGCCAAGCATCCACAGACTGACGCCCTGCTTGGCAGCTGCGCACACGCCGGAGTCGTGGCCACTATAGACGAAGGCGTGCGAGAAGTGTTCTGGCCGATAGAGGAGAAGACCCTTGTCGGTGTGCTCGTACACCGAGCGCCACTTGCCGAGCGCGTGTTGCGTCGTCCAATTGACGTGGTGGGCCTCCAGCAGCAGGGACGGGTCGCCCGATTGTCGGGCGATGTCGATCAGTTTATCAGCGAGGGCGGTGGCCGTGTGCATCTGCCCCCGGGCCCGGTGGCCGGTGCACAGGCCGCGCAGCGCGGGGAAGGATTTGGACGTCTCGCTGCCCAGTTCGGCACATAGCTCGCAGGCTCGCGTATAGGCGGCGACGGCCCCGGCAGACCCATAGCCCTTGAGCGATGCCAAGGGTATGCCAAGCGCAAGCTGCAGATCGATCTCGCGATCGTCGCGGGCCCGGCTGTCGGGGAGTTGGGCGAGGAGGTCAAGGCCTTTTGAGAGGTGCGCAACGGCTTCGTTGTGGGCCGAGCGACGATTGGCGCGGAGGCCCGCCTTGTACCAGGACGACACCGCATCATCGAACAGTCCGCCCTCGGTAGCATGGTGGGCGAGAACCTCCGGTTCCGCCTCTGCTCGCTCGGGAAAGCGATCACGGAGGAGCGTGGCGATCCGGCAATGGAGTTGCTGGCGTCGGCTCTTCAGTAGCGACTCGTAGGCGGCATCACGCACGAGTGCATGCTTAAAGGTATAGATGGCGTCCGGAGGCTTGCCGCGACAAAAAGCCAGTTCGGCATGGACAAGTTCGTCCAGAGCGGTCCTGACCTTCGGCTCGTCCCTCCGTGCCGTCGCTTCAAGCAATTCGTAACTGAACTCGCGGCCGATAACAGCGCCGATTTGCGCCACTTCCTTAACCGGCGACAATCGATCAAGGCGAGCCAGGAGCGAGTCCTGCAGCGTCGAGGGGATGGCGAGCGGTGGAAGCGGGCCGGCAAGCTCATAGTGCTCACCGGCATCGCGGAGCAGACCGGATTCGAGCACGGTCTTTGTGAGTTCTTCGACGAATAGCGGCACGCCTTCGGTCTTGCGGAGAATATGCGCTTGCACTTCGCCGGGAAGCGGCCGGCCGCCAGTGAGATGGTCAATAAGTGTTGCGCTTTCGTTCCGCTGGAGATGACTGAGTGTCAGCAGCGTCACATACGGTCGGCCGGTCCAGCGTGGCGCGAACTCGGGCCGGAAGGTAACAACCAGCAGTACCGGCAACCGCTCGACCCGGTCGACAATGCGATCGAACAGCTCAAGGCTGGTGGGATCGAACCAGTGAGCATCCTCGACCGTCATGAGCACCGGCTGCTTGGCCGCGAGGCCCTCAAGCTGGGCGAGCAGCGCCTGAAACGTCTTCGCCTTTTTCTGTTCCGGGGCGACTTTGGGCACCGGGTAGCGGTCGCCTGTCGGGATCGCCAAATACTCAGCGATCAACGGGATCGCCGATTTCGGGTCAGGCTCAGCCGCGGTAAGCAGTGCCTCCAGCTTGGCCAATTTCACCTCCGGCGCATCCTCGTGCCTGAAGGCCGCAGCCCGACGCAGCTGGTCCAGCACCGGGAACAGAGCGCTGTTTGTGCGATGGGGCGAGCCGTGATAGCGCAGCGACAGACATTCCTCGCCGAGCCGCTCGCGCAATGCGATCGCGATGCGGGACTTGCCGATGCCAGGCTCGCCGGACAGCAGTACGACCTGGCCCCTGCCATCCTTGGCCTGCCGCCAGCGGTCGAGGAGCAAGGCTACCTCCTGATCGCGGCCGACCAGCGACGTGAGGCGCATCCCGTGCAGCGCCTCGAAGCGGCCCTCGGCTCGGCTCTCGCCCATGACCAGCCATGCCTGCACCGGCTGGGCGAACCCCTTCAGATCGTGGGTGCCAAGATCAACCAGCTCGAACAGCTCGCGAAGCAGCAGCCGGGTCGTTCCAGCCACGACCACATTGCCAACCTGGGCAAGTGCTTGCAGGCGTGCCGCCAGGTTCGGCGTCTCGCCGACCACCGCCTCCTCCTGCGCTGCACCTTCGCCGATCAAGTCGCCTACCACCACCAGACCCGTGGCGATGCCCACTCGCGCCCCCAGCGGCACTTTCGCGGGCGTCGCCAGCTCGGCGACAGATGCGACAATGGCAAGCCCGGCCCGCACTGCTCGCTCGGCCTCGTCCTCATGTGCACGCGGCCAGCCGAAATACGCCAGCACTCCATCGCCCATGTACTTCGCCACGTGGCCATCCACACGCGTGATCTCGGCAGCCACCGCATTCTGGTATGCCCGGATCACCTCTCCCATTTCTTCCGGGTCGAGCTGACCCGACAACGCAGTCGATCCGGCCAAGTCAGCAAACATTACCGTCAACTGACGGCGTTCAGCTTCCGGGCGAGGCGGTGGACCACTTCCAGGGATCGGTTCAATTCGGGCCGCTGTGGCGGGATCCCCCATACCGCGCTTGCCAAGCTCCGCGATCGCCGCCAACACGAGCTTCCTTGGGCCCATCGGCAGCCCCAGCGTCTTGAGGTCCGCATCCGAGAGATGCGGGAGCACTTCGGGCGTGATCTCGTTCCTGGCGAAGGTTCTGCTATATTTGCCGAGCCCAAGGCTCGAGAGCCACCCGGCAATGTCCATGACACGCTCCGTGTAGTCCGAGACAGATTAGCACCGAGCAAGCGCAGGGCGAAGCCCGGATGCATCGTCCGACGGCATCAATGTCATGCGCAGGTTAGCGCATGCTGAGGAGTGAGATTGGGATTCCGCTGGGGACGGAACCCTGCCGCGTCCATCGGCGCGGAGAATGAAAGTATTCTACATCCGATTGAACCGGGGAGGCGGCCTGAGGGATTGCGCTGACACAGGTAAAAAGTCAGGTCACTCAATCCTGGGAATGTCGCGAATGGCTCGGTTCGAGCCCTTTGCGACAACGCTCGCGAAGGTCTGGAAGGGGTCAGTTGGAGACTTCAATCCAAACTGATCGGATGTCTTCTATCGATTTCTGGAGTCCAGAAGCTGCCGGACCGATCTCGGCCCAAAATAGAATGACCATGAACAGCGAGGTTGGTGGAAAACGGAACGTCCGCTGTCGGCGCACCCTCCAGCAAATTTCCACCACATCCCAGAACTAACGATCGCTTCATCGGGATTGGCTGATAGCTTCGGCACGTCTTGGCATGACATGACTGCGGGAGGATGCCCCCTTGAGAATGAGATATCTGCTAGCAGCCTCACTCGTTGTGGCGATCGTCCTGACGCTCAGATGGGAATGGCGGGAGCCCCATTACTTCGAGGATGAGGTCATGCGAGCCGCGCTGGCAGAGGAAGTTCGCCGGGACGACACCCGTTGCCCGCTCAGCAGCAAAGCTGTGGAGCAGGCTCGGCCATGGGTTCTTGCAGCCTGCGCGGCAGGCGGGCTCGGCTGGCATGAGGCAGCGGCGAAATATGGCGACGATGCAGCCAGAGTGTTCCTCGTCTATGGCGAGGATGCGGATTTCGTGGAGGTTTTCGACCGTCTCGGCCATCCGGTCGTGCCGGTGATTGCTTACTTCGTGAAGAATGGATCGTCGCAGTACTTGTTGCAGGAAACCGTCGGTCAGGGCCTCTCGAGCCTGTGGGACGACCGGCAGGTGGGATTCGGCCTCGCCGAGATTTCGCCGGAGCAATATGGGCTTATTGCCATTCACGAGCTCAAGGATCGCGGGCATGAGATGCTGTCGGAGTTCGAGATTGTTGACGGAACAGCAGTCCGCAGACAGTTCACCCGCACACTGCTTGGTGCGAAGAACATAGTCCTGGGCGGCGTTTCCGATCTGGAAGGGGTGATCACCCGCGGCGAGCGGCTTCCGACCTGGGGCGAGATGGGTTGGGCGGCCTTCGATGCGGCAATCGTCGTCGGGGGCATGGGCGCCGCAGCCAAGGCATTGCGCGTTGCGAGGGCACCGGTGGCCGCAGCTGGTCGCGGAACTGTGCGGATAGCACAGCTGAGGGCTGCAGGCAAAGGTGCGTTCCAATCGCTTTCCGCCGTCGGTACCGCGGCCGGTGTCGCCGCCGTCGTCGCACTTCCCTATGTGGCGATCACGCGACCTCACCTTCTGACAAACGCGGCCGGTTGGATAGCCGAACAAGCAGGTCTCCCGGCCTGGCTCGGCGCCTTTGCGGCCTACCTTATACTCTGTCTTGTCCTGGCTTTTCTGCTGAGGATGGTTCTGGCGCCGCTGGCCTGGACGCTGCGAACGCTGAGCAAGATCGTTGGACGAGTCGCCGGTGCCGGCGGTGTCCGATCCGCGGCGGCCTAAATCCCGCGCCCAGCGCCAATGGCAGGTTATAAATGGTGGAATGCTAACCCTTCAGTCATTGGAGTCGCGATCTTGAATGCCTTCAGGTTTTAGGGGAAATTAAGCCGATGATAAAAGCGGATACTCCGTTCGCCCTTATGCTGGAGATGAACGCCGTGGTCTTAGGCTTTCCAGCGCTTATTCTGCTGGCATCAGCCGCGATCGTTGCATTGATACGCCCCTGGCGCTTTTCTTCATCGGTCGGCTTGGCTTGCAAACTGGCTTCAGGAGTTGGCATCATGGCTGTGGCAGTTGTGCTCGCACAGGGAGCATTTCTTCTCGGCTTTGGCACGCTGTTAGAGGATCCACGCTATCGTTCTCACTTCGTCTGTGAACCCTGCTTTTGAGTCCGCAAAGGGGCCGTCAACAGAACGGCCGCTTTGTTGCGCCGCTTCCTGATAGCTGCCGGACTGCTTACGGCCCACTATGCTCTCGAGCAGCAATGCGCCCTTATCGGACATTGAGACCAGCGTCGCTGGGCGCTCAGAAACGGACCCTCTCGATCCAGAATCGGCAGCTGGATGGACCAGCAAGCGCGCCGACGAGCAAGCGCGCCGAGCAGCAGACGCGCTCGGCCGAAGAGTCTAGTTACCTGGTCGGTGATCGGTCGGGTCCCAAGCCAATTTCCTCCTGCCGCGCTCCACTATATTGCAAGACGGTCAAATTTGAGCTTCCGCATTCATGCTTTGTCGAGCGTATCTCTTAGAGTCGCTTAAACCTTCTGCGCCGTAAGTTTTAGCCGTGCTGAATCGCCGTCAGCAACGATGACGACGACATAGGAGAACGCAATGACTCGCAATCACGTTGAACGTCTTGGAGAGTTCAGGGAAATCCTGGTCGCGACTCGACGCGAAGGAGTCCGTAACGTGCACCATACCCGCGACGCAATGCGGGCAAGTGGCTTTCAGATCGGGGACAGCGACGGCTCCAGCTACGGAGCTGAGCTAAAGGAGCTCCAAGAGGAAATCGAGGCAGTCGATCGCGCCATCGAAGACGAGAAGCGGCTGGCCTTGGCCCTTGAGAGTGCGGCTCAATCCCGCCGACCAATTAAGCCGAGAATCGTGAAGGGAACATAGAGTCGGAGACGGCCCTTGGTGCCCGTCGCGTGGATTCGCCTGCGACATCGTGTCGGGCTCGTCGCCGCCGTGCTACAGAGCCCTGAACGTCATCCGTTGCCATCAAACGTGGGGCAGGGGCGGCCGAAGCCGCCCTGTGTCGATGTCGACTTCGCTGTGTCCATCGTTGTCGATGCCGTCGCTACCCTCGCCAACGGCGTTCTTCAGGTATCCGATCTGAAACGCGATATTTGGACATGAAATCACGGAGGCCAGCTTCTGGCGCAAAGCGGTCGGCACTACCCTGGATGAAAAGGTCGGCTTTCTAGCCCCATCATCCCGAAAGCGGACGTTCCGCTTCCCGGCCCGAAACGATCATTTCATTCCAGTCGCCAATTTGCGTGAAGCGGTCGGCGTGGTGCAGGGCGGGGCAAGAAGATGGTTCAGTCAAAGAAGCCCGCATCCTCTTGCCTGAGATACTTTCGGGCTGCTTCGGCGTCGATATCGAGGCCCAGCCCCGGTGCTTCCAGCAGATCCACCATGCTGTCCGTCACGATCTGCGACGGCAGGCCGATTACGAGGTCCTCCCACCAGGGATCGGAGGCGCTCGGATATTCGAAGGCGATATAGTTGGCGGGCAAGGTGGCGCAGACATTGATCAACGCGCCGAGGCCAAGCAGGCCGTTCGCGGTGCCGTGCGGCGCCATCAGGATCGAGTGCATATGGGCGTGCTCGGCGACCCATTTCAGCTCGGCGATGCCGCCGACATCGGCCGGGTCCGGACCGATGATACGGACCGCCTGCGTTTCGATCAGCTCCTTGAAATTGTGGCGCAGGTAGATCTGCTCGCCGGTATGGATTGGCGTCGAGGTGGAGGTGGTCAGCTCCCGATAGGCCTGCGGATTGACCCACGGCACATAGTCGCCGGTCAGCATGTCCTCGAGCCACATCAAATTGTACTTCTCGACCGCGCGAGCAAACTTGATCGCATCGGGCAGCATCCAGCCGGGGCCGCAGTCGAGCGCCAGGCTGACCTTGTCGCCCAGCACTTCCTTCATCGCGATCACGCAGTCGAGCATGTGATTGAAACCGCGCTCGCTGATCACGCCTTGATCCATGGCACCGTGATAGCCGGCCTTCTTCTGCGTCACGCCGTAATGGAAGCCCTCAATGGTGTCCTTCATGTTGGAGTGGAACGAGAATCCTTGCTTGATCATGAAGAAGTTCTGCGGCTGCTCCATCATCCATTTGACGTCAGCGGCGTAATCCTCCGGCCGGTCGCCCGTGCGTTTCTGGCGGATCGAGCCGTTGTAGACGCGCACCTTGTCGCGCACCTTGCCGCCAAGCAGTTTGTAGGCCGGCACGCCTGCGGCCTTGCCGGCAATGTCCCACAGCGCATGCTCGATAGCGCTTACCGCCGCGCCATAGGGCTTGAAAGAGCCGCGTTGGCGGATCTTCAGCATCACCCGCTCGACGTCGGTCGGGTCCTCGCCGATCAGCGCCTCGCGAAAATGCAGAACCCACGGCTTGAGGTAGGGCTTGGTGTACTCGACCTCGCCCAGGCCATAGAGGCCCTCGTCGGTGACGACGCGAACGATGGGGTGCTTGCCGATGACGGCACAGCGGAGATCGGTGATCTTCATGTTCGGTTCTTTTCGCCTCAGCTCCAGGTGCGATCCCAGGAATACTCGTTGTCCCAGTGATCCGTGGGCTGCCAGATGCCGGTGACACCCGGCTGCAGATGCTGCGAGATCACCTCGTCGACGACGTCGTCAATCCCCAGGCCCGGCTTGTCCGGAACGGTGATAAAGCCGTCCTTCACGAGCGGCTTGGGAACGCCGGTGACGATATCGTCCCACCAGTCGACATCGACAGAGTGGTATTCGAGCGCCATGAAGTTTTCGGTCGCTGTCGCGACATGTGCCGCGGCCATTGCGGCGATTGGACTTTCTGCCATATGGATCGCCATAGCGACGCCGTGGTCCTGCGCCATGTCGCCGATCTTCTTGGTCTCGAGGATGCCCCCGCTGGTGAGCAGGTCTGGGTGGATAACGGACAGGCCGCCGCTCTTGAGCAGAGGTTCGAAGCCCTCCTTGAGGTAGATGTCCTCGCCGGTGCAGATCGGCACCGTAGTGGCGTCCTGCAGTTGTCGGTACTGCTCGGTGTACTGCCATGGGATCACATCCTCGAGCCAGGCTGGCACGTATTTTTCAATCCGCCTGGCGAGGCGAATACCGTTCTGCATCGAGATATGGCCGATGTGGTCGATGGCGAGCGGAATATCCATGCCGATAATTTCGCGAACCTCGGCAATGTACTGCTCAAGCAAGTCGAGGCCCTTGTCGGAAAAGTGGAGGCCGGTAAACGGGTGGGGGACGTTATGCAAATCGTAGGCGGCGTTGCGGGCGCGTCGCTCTTCAAGAGTCTTGACCGGGCCGCGGCCGGGCTGGACCCGGTACCCTTCAAGTGAGCCGGCAGGAGACACGACCGCACCGGGGACATCGGCGATCTGCATCAGCCCCAGATCCATCTTGAGGAAGGTGAAGCCGAGCGCCATGCGCTGCTTGAGGCGCTTGCCGGTCTCGGTGCCGCTCGGCACGGTAGCGTCGGTATCGCAATAGAGGCGCACCTTCTCCCGAAACCGGCCGCCGAGCATCTGGTAGATGGGCACGCCATAGGCCTTGCCGGCGAGATCCCATAACGCGATTTCGATCGCCGAGACGCCGCCGCCTTGCCGGCCGTGTCCGCCGAACTGTTTGATCCGGCGAAACAGGCGGTCGATGTTGCAGGGGTTCTCTCCAAGCAGCCGGCTCTTCAGCATCAGCGCGTAGGTGGCGCTGGCGCCGTCGCGCACCTCGCCAAGCCCGACGATGCCCTGGTTGGTGTAAATCTTGAGCAGGGTTGAGGTGAACGGCGCGCCGACGATTTCGGCTACCCGCATGTCGGTGATGCGAAGCTGGGATGGCTTAGAGTTCGCGTTCACCCGATTGAGCGCCTCGTCGGCGCCACCCGTCTTTGCCATGACTTATCCTCGTTCTGGTGGATGGGGCTTGTCGCCCGCACGCCGGGCCGGCATAGAGCGTTGCTAGCCCAGCTCAATCTCGTGGGCCTGCAGGTAGTCGCGGTTCATCTCAATACCGAGGCCATGCCTCGACGTCAGCTTGAGGCTGCCGTTCGAGACGTCGAGTGGTCTGTCGATGAGGTGATCGTATTTGCCCAGGTTCCACTCCGACGTTTCAAGCTTGTAGAAATTAGGAACGGTCATCATCACCTGCGCTCCCGCAACCACGTTGATCGGTCCCGCGGCGTCATGTGGCGAGACCGGGACGTAATAGGCTTCGCATAGGGCAGAAATCTTCTTGAGTTCGGTAATGCCGCCGGTCCAGGTGACGTCCGGCATGATGTAGTCAGCGAGCCTGTTCTCGAGTACCGGCACGAAATCCCATTTCGTGTGGCCGCGCTCGCCCCACGAGATGGCGGCACTGACCTTCTCACGCACCTGCTTGAGGGCGTTAAGGCTCTCGGGCGGGCAGGGCTCCTCGAACCAGTCGATCTGGCCGGCTTCCTCGAGGCTCCGACAGAGGCGAATGGCGGTGGGAACGTCGAAGCGGCCATGCGCATCGATGAGAATGTCGACGTCAGGCCCCGCCGTTTCGCGGATCAGAGCCGTGAGTTCGGCGGCTTCGCGTTCGTCCTTGCGGGTCATGCTGCCATCGAGGTAGCCGTCTCGCTGTTCGCGGGGCAGGCCATCGGCGCTGCGGCCCTGGTGGGGGTATGGATCGAACTTGAGCGCAGTGTGTCCGGACTCGACGATGTCTAGAATTTCGCGGACCACAGCCTCCTTGCTGGTGAATTTGGCCTGGTTGGGATGGGTGTAGAGCGCGATTTCATCGCGTACTGGTCCGCCCAGCAGCTCGTAAATCGGCTTACCGAGGACTTTGCCCCGGATATCCCAGAGGGCTATATCGATGGCGCTCACGCATTCGACGGCGGCGCCGCGGCTGCCCATGTAGGTGAAGCTGCGAAAAATCTTGTGCCAGAGATGCTCGATACGCGCTGGATCCTCGCCTGTCACGGCGACACCGATCTGCCGCAGGATCGTGCAGAGAGCGCGGTTGGCGAGCCTTGTAGTGGTGGTGATCTCTCCCCAGCCACTCACCCCCTCATTGGTCGTCACTTCGACGAACAGGAACTCTCCCCAATAGGAAGCATCGGACTTGATCAGCCACGGCCGAATGCTCGTGATTTTCATCTCAATTCCTTTATCTGAAATCGTCAGGGCTAACGATGTTCAAGACTGGACCTTCGTTCCTATCCGGCCCGAGCGGCGTTGCGCGCACGCATCTGTTCGAGAATATGCCGGCCGGAACCCTCGACATGGCGGGAAACGAGTTCGGCCGCCTTGTCGGCTTCTCCCGCTTTTACGTGCGCGATGAGTTCGCGGTGCTCGCGAATGATCGCGGCACGCCGCGCAAGCGTGAAATTGAAACGCCGGCTGACGGCTCGCAGCACTTCGCGATGCTTCCACCAAAGTTCGGCGGCATGGCGGTTATAGTGCCGCTGGTACATCACGGTGTGGAAAGCGGTATCAAGCTCACTGTGCCTCAAGGTGTCGGCAAAGTTGTTCTCTTCAATCAGGCCTTCGAGACGTTCGAGTTCTGCGATGTCCTCGCCGGTCGCCATATTCACAAACCATCGCGTCAGGGCCGGCTCAATCAAAACACCGATTTCATAGATATCCCGGACAAAATCCTGATCTATGGGTCGGACGCGCGCCCCGCGGTTGGGGAGAAAGGTGACAAAACCCTCCCCGCGCAAGAGTTGCAGGGCCTCGCGCACGGGGTTGGTCGAGGTGCCGTGACGCCGGGCGAGATCGGTGACCACAAGCCGTTCGTTGGCGGCGAGCCGTCCCTCAATGATGTCTTCCCTGATCAGTTCATAAAGCGAGGCGCCCTCGCTGGAGGCCCCCATGGGGTCAGTCTCCACCGGTGGCTTGGCTTTAAAATCACCTGTTTCGGCCAAGACCGGCTCCCCTAATCAAATACATACCCTGCCCGATATCACACACGGTTTTCACAAACAATGTACGATCCAACGCGTTGACAGGCAATCCATGATCTGAAAACGTATAAGATGACCGAAGGGGTACATAGAACAGAAAGGCGTCCCGCGGTCGAACGAGCTAGACCGCTTTGCCTCGGCGCAGGGCGGCATGGAGAACCAGGGAGGATACCTATGACGAGGATTACGCTCGGCAGTGCGGTCCTGCGCGGCACTGTCGCCACTGCTTTGATGGCATCGCTGATGTCCACATCGGCGCTCGGTGCGCCGCCGGTCGACCTGACCAAGTGGTCGCCGGAATATGTGCGCTCCATTGCGGGCACACAGGATTTTGACACGGCGGCCGATTGCGCCAAGGTCACCCCCCTCGACTACAAGGGGCGACTGACTTTCTGGTATCAGGGCGTGTTCGAGGGCGACCCCGATCTTTTGCGCGAGTACTACAAGGATTTCTTCGAGACTTTCCGCAAGACCTATCCGAACGTCCAGCTCGAGGAACAAGCCCTCACCTATAACGACCTTCTTGACAAGTTCCGCACGGCGCTCCTGGGCAATGCAGCGCCGATGGCGGTCCGCCTGCAAATCCTGGGTGGTACCGAGTTCGCCTCAAAAGGCTACCTGGAGCCGCTCAAACCCGAGGATGTGGGGTATTCCACCGAGGACTTCTGGCCCGGCGCCATGAAGGCCGTGACCTGGGAGGGGGTGACCTACGGCATTCCAACCAACAACGAGACGATGGCGTTCATCTGGAACGCCGACATCTTCAAGCGTGCGGGCCTCGATCCGGACAAGGCTCCGGCAACCTGGGACGACGTCGTCAAGTATTCCAAGCAAATCCACGACAAGCTCGGCATTGCCGGTTACGGCCTCGTGGCTCGCAAGAATGCCGGCAATACGCCGTACCGCTTCATGCCGCAGCTGTGGGCCTATGGCGGCGGCGTCTTCGACGAAGCCACCGCGAACCCGACCTATGAGCAGGTCAATCTCGATAGCCCGCAGAGCAAGGCCGCGCTGCAAGCCTCGTACGACATGTATGTTCGCGACAAGTCGGTTCCGGTTTCGGCACTCACCAACCAGCAGGCCGATAACCAGCCCCTGTTCCTCGCCGGCCAGCTTGGCATGATGATCTCGCATCCGTCCGACTACGACGTCATGCTCGACCTGCAGAAGAAGGCGACGGGCGCCGACAAGGACAAGGCGCAGACCGTCATCGACAACATGCGCTACGGCCTGATTCCCACTGGCCCCGACGGCAAGCGCGCAGTCGTTTTCGGCGGCTCGAACATTCACATCCTGAAGCCCGAATATGTCGAGGGCGGCAAGGTCGACGAGCTGGCCGCAAAGGCTATCATCTGCATGTGGACGAGCCCCGAATGGTCGCTGAAGATGGCCTATGCCGGCTCGAACCCGGGCAACCTTAACGGCTTCAAGACCAAATGGATGAAGGAACGTCTGGACAACATCAAGTTCCTCGACGTGACGACCTCGATGCTGCCATACGGCATCCCGTTCCCAGCGCTGCCGCAGGCCCCGGAGATCATGAACATCATCGTCCCGGACATGCTGCAGAATGCCCTGACCGGAGCGATGACCGTCGACGAGGCAGCGGACGACGCGGCCAGGAAGGTGAGAGACCTGATGGGCGGACTCTAATGCATGTCGCGCAAAAGCATGCCCTCGGGCCTGGACCCGAGGGTGTGCAACGGTTTTGCGATAACGACATGCATAAAACAGCAACCTAAAGCGCGTCGCGTGAGGCCGATCAAACGCGACGCGCTTTAGTCCAGGCCTGACCGGCTGCACCGATAGTGCAGCCGGTTCGTTCAGAAGAAACAAGGGCGCGCCATAGTGACGATCGTGACCGGCAAGGCCGAGGCTGGCCGAAGATTGCAATCTGGCAGGTCCGGCGTGCTACGCCAGATATGGGAGCATCGCGCCGACTACGCGTACGTGCTCCCTGCGATCGCCGTGATGCTCGTCGTCATCGCCTATCCGATCTACTACACGATCGAGCTGTCGTTCTTCAAGACGCCGCCTGGCCTGCAACTTCGCGACAAGACCTTCATCGGCTTCGACAATTACACGACCATCCTCACCAGCGAGGTGTTCTGGAGAGTCACCTGGAACACTCTGATCTGGACGCTGGGCTCCACTTTGATTGCCTTTGTCCTGGGGTTTGCCACCGCGCTGGCGCTCCACCGCGAGTTTGTCGGCCGCGGTGTGCTGCGCGCAATCCTGATCATTCCCTGGGTCATCAGCGCGGTCGCCGCCTCCTATATCTGGAAGTGGATCTATCATTCGGACTTCGGGATCATCGGTGCGGTGCTGGTCGGCCTCGGATTGGCCGACCGACCGCCGAATTTCATCGACAGCGTCAGTACGGTGCTGCCTTCCCTGATCGTCGTCAATATCTGGCGCGAGTTTCCGTTTGCCATGATCATGATGATGGCCGGACTGCAGACCGTGCCCGAGCAGTTGCTGCGCGCCGCGCAGGTCGACGGCGCCAGTGCCTGGCAGCGCTTCTGGCACGTCACCTTCCCGCACTTGCGCAACGTCTCGACGGTGACGATCCTGCTGCTCGCGGTGGCCAACTTCAATTCCTTCATCATCCCCTGGATCATGACCGGCGGCGGGCCGTCCAACGCATCGCATATCTGGATCACCCACATTTATGAGCTCGCCTTCGGCCGGCAGCGCTGGGGCGTGGCATCTGCCTATTCGGTGCTCCTGTTCCTCACCCTGATGACGCTCGGCTATTTCTACGTCCGTGCGCTAAGCGGTAACGAGCGGCAAGAGGGGAGCGCATGAGCACGACTGCCGAGACAGCCCCGCGAGCCCTGAGCCGTCGCCGGATGCGCGTCGACGGATGGCGGTGGACCGGGCGCATCTTTCTCGCGTTCATGCTGCTTTACACCGCGGTGCCGATGATCTGGATGCTGATCACCTCGATCAAATCCGGGTTCGCGGCTATGGAATTCCCGCCGCAATGGTGGCCGGACGAACCTACCCTCGCCAGCTACGAGAAACTGCTCGATCCCCAGAACAGCGTCGGCCAGGACTTCCTCCGCTTCTTCTGGAACAGCCTTTTCGTGTCGACCGTCACGACAATCCTGTCGGTGATCGTCGCCGTGCCTGCGGCCTACGCGTTTTCGCGCTTCAGTTTCCCCGGCCGGAACTTCCTGTTCTTTGCCGTGCTGCTGCGCAACATGTTCCCGGCGGTGATCTTTCTCGTGCCGCTGTTCATCCTGATGCGCCTGCTCGGCTTGATGAACAGGCATGGCTCGCTGATTCTCACCTATCTGACCTTCGGCCTGCCGCTGGCGATCTGGTTGCTCAAGGGCTTTTACGACAACATTCCGGTGCAGCTCGAGCAGGCGGCGCGCATCGATGGGGCAACGCGGTTCCAGGCCTTCATCTTGATTGTGATGCCGCTCTCGGCGCCGGGGATCATCGCCACCGCGATCTATTCGTTCATCGGCGCGTGGAACGAGTACATCTACGCCTACACCTTCCTCACCAAGAACGACCAGTTGACACTGCCGGTCGGCATCCAGCGCTTCTTCTCGGAAAATACGACGGACTTTCCGGGCCTGATGGCGGCCAGCTTTATGATGAGCGTGCCCGTCGTGGTGCTGTTCCTCGTCCTGCAACGATACTTCGTACGCGCCCTTACAGAAGGCGCGGTCAAGCACTAGGGAGTTGCCGATGGCCCACGTGGTCCTCAAAGATCTCGTCAAGTCCTATGGCAGCTTCAAAGCTGTCAACCACGTGTCGCTGACGGTCAATGACGGCGAGTTCGTTGCGCTCGTCGGCCCTTCAGGCTGCGGCAAGACAACCACGCTCAATCTCGTCGCGGGGCTGATCCCGATCACATCGGGCGACATCGTCATCGGCGACCGGGTGGTCAACGACCTCGACCCCAAGGACCGGGACATCGCAATGGTGTTCCAGAACTACGCGCTCTATCCTCAGAAATCGGTTTACAAGAACCTGGCCTTCCCGCTGCAGATGCGCAAGCTGCCCCGGGACGAGATCGACAAGAAGGTCAAGGAAGCGGCGCGAGTGCTCGACATGACGCACCTGCTCGAGCGCAAGCCGCGGGAACTTTCGGGCGGGCAGCAGCAGCGGGTGGCCCTGGGCCGTGCGCTTGTCCGCGACCCCGCCGTGTTCCTCATGGACGAGCCGCTCTCTAACCTCGACGCCAAACTGCGCGTGCAGATGCGGTCGGAGATCAAGCGCTTCCACCAAGACCTCAAGGCGACGATCATCTATGTGACGCACGACCAGCTCGAAGCCGTGACCATGGCCGACAAGATGGCGGTGATGAACGGCGGCTACCTGCAGCAATATGATTCACCGGCGCAGGTCTTTGCCCATCCCGTCAACATGTTCGTCGCCAGCTTCATAGGCAGCCCGGCGATGAGCCTTATTCCGCTGCAGGCATCGACGGCAAACGGCAACTCTGTGTTGACCGGCGCGGAGGGCTGGAGCTTTGAACTCTCGCCGCGCAACGCCCAGAAGGTCGCAAGGGCAACGACCAGGAAAGTCGTGCTCGGCGCACGTCACTCGACGATCAAGCTGCACAACAGCGCGGTCCCCGGTGCCATTCCGGCCAAGGCCTACACGGTGGAGCCGACCGGAGACGTCACCTTCGTGCAGGCGTTCCTGTCCGGCGCCATCGTCAACGTCAGCGTGCCGCCGAACATTGCCGTCGCGCCCGATGAACAGATCTGGCTCGAGTTCGACCAGGAGCGGATGCATCTGTTCGACGGCGAAACTGAAATGGCCCTCAAGGCCAACTGAGACAGGGCGCCAACTAAGACAGGGGCGGATGCGTTTGAAACGTGGGCGCGGATGACTACGAAGCTTAGGATCACCGCGATCAAGCCCTATCCCGTGTGGGTAGGAACGCGCAACCAGATGCTCGTCAAGGTCGAGACCGACCAGGACATCTTCGGCTGGGGCGAGAGCGGCTTGAGCGGTCGCGAGAGGGCCGTGGCCGGTGCGGTCGAGCACTATCGCGAGTTTCTCATCGGCCGCGACCCGATGCAGATTGGTCGGATCTGGCAGGAGGTTTATCGCAGCCAGTACTTTGAGGGCGGGCGAGTTCTGCAGGCGGCGATTTCCGCCATCGACATCGCCCTTCACGACATTAAGGGCAAAGCGCTGGGGGTGCCGGTCTACGAGTTGCTAGGCGGCAAGCAGCGCGACCGCATTCCCACCTTCGCCTCGACCGGGGACGAGGCCGAAGGCGATGTTGCCATCGAACGAGCCCGCGAACTACGCGCACAGGGGTGGCAGGCGATCCGCTTCTTCCCCGTCGGGCAAAACAGCAGGGACATCTTCGAGCCGCGCCAGTCGATCGGCGTTACCGCGAGGATGCTTAACAGGGCGCGCGAGGCGCTGGGCGACGACGTCGTCCTCGGCATCGACTATCATCATCGGCTGTCGGTGGCCGAGGCGGCGAGCTTCTGCAACAAGCTCGGCCGCGGCGTGCTTGATTTCCTCGAGGAGCCGATACGGGACGAGACACCGGAGGCCTACGAATCCCTGCGTAGGATGACCGACATCCCCTTTGCCATCGGTGAGGAATTTGCCAGCAAGTGGCAGTTCCTGCCCTACATCGAGCGCGGCATTCATCAGTTCAACCGGCTCGATGTTTGCAATGTCGGCGGGCTTACCGAGGCGATGAAAGTCGCTGGCTGGAGCGAGGCGCACTATGTGGACCTGATGCCGCACAATCCGCTTGGTCCGGTGTGCACGGCCGCGACCGTGCATCTCGCCGCAGCGGTAGCCAACTTCGCGTGGCTCGAGACCAGGGAACCCGAAACTAAGCTCGGCTTCGACAATTCCGACTTCTTCCCCGTGCAACCACGGCTCGACGGGACCGACTATCCGGTCGGCGATCTGCCGGGGCTCGGCGTCGAGGTCAACGAGGAGGCGATTCAGGCGGCGCGCTTTCGTTTTTGGGAAGCGCCTCACCTTAAGCGCCGCGACGGTTCGGTTACGAACTGGTAGTTGCCTTTCAACCGGAGTCCACCATGACACATGCTCCCGACATCACCCGGCCGCCAAAAGACCTGATCGAAGCGCTAAGCGGGATCGGCGCCGCGACGGTTGCCGGCACGCTTGGCCACATGGGTTTTCGCAATCCGCACATGGTGGGACCGGTGGCGCAGAACCACGGCAAGTCTATCGTCGGGCCGGCGCTGACGCTGCAGTTCCTGCCACAGCGGCCGGACCTGTTCACCGAGGGAGAATATGCCGATCCGGAGACGCAGCTGCATCGGCACGTGCTCTACCACGCCCAGGAGGGCGATGTGGTCGTGGTCGACGCGCGCGGCGACATGAGCTCGGGCGTCTTCGGCGATATGATGTCGACGTATTTCAAAGGCAGGGGCGGGGCGGGCATCGTCATCGATGGATGCATGCGCGACCGGCCCAATGTTGAAAAGCTCGATCTGCCCCTATGGCTGCGCGGCTGGACGCCAAATTATCATGTGCAAACCAGCATCTATCCCAATGCCGTCAACGTTCCGATTGCCTGCGGCGGTGTCACGGTGATCCCCGGCGACATCATCGTCGCCGACGACGACGGGGTGGTGGTGCTTCCCGTAGCAATGGCCGCAAAGGTGATCGAAGAATCACAAAAGCATCACGATTGGGAGGAATTCTCACGAGTGAAGCTCATGGAGGGTGCGCCGTTGCAACGCTATTATCCGCTGCATGACGATGCCCGCGGGGAGTACGAGGAGTGGCGCAAAACAAACCGCGTGAAGAACCCAAGTTAGCGGCCGCCGACGCGGTGGCGAACATGCCGAAATCGGCGATGGACAGCGTGTTGGCCAGCGCGATGAAATAGGCGAGCGAAAACACCCAGCCTCCATCGAGGAAATCCGAGCCAGCTTGCGCGAATTCCGCGAAGCGGTTCGCGAACTCACCGAAAGCCGATCGCGGCGCTATTTCTGAGCGCCGAATAGAATAAAAGCCATCGGTTTCGAGTTAGCGGCATAAGACGGCGCTTTGACGGGATTGCCCGGTCGGGTTTTCGTGAAAATGCCGCCCGAAGCAGAACGATGTTGAGGTGGTTCATGGCCGAGTTGATTGACGGAAAGAGCGTCGCCGAAGACGTGGTGCGGCGCGTCAAGGCCTTGACGATCGAACTGATGGAAAAGGGCGCGCACAAGCCCGGTCTTGCCGTGGTCATCGTCGGCGAGGATCCGGCGAGCCAGGTTTATGTCGCCTCGAAATCCCGCACCGCCAAGGAATGCGGCTTTCATTCGGTCCAGCACACGCTGCGGGCCGAGACCTCCGAACAAGAACTGCTTGATGTCATCGGCGAACTCAACGCCGATCCGGCCGTCAACGGCATCCTGGTGCAGCTTCCGCTGCCTGGCCATGTCGATGCGGGCAAGGTCATCCAGGCTATAGCGCCGCAAAAGGATGTCGACGGCTTCCACTTCATCAATGTCGGCAAGCTCGGCACCGGCGAACTGGAGACGGCGTTCGTGCCTTGTACGCCGGCCGGCTCGATGCTGCTGATCGAGCGTGTGCGCGGCAAGGATCTTTCCGGGCTCAATGCGGTGGTCGTCGGCCGCTCCAACATCGTCGGTAAACCGATGGCCAATCTTCTGCTTGCCGCCAACTGCACTGTCACCATCGCGCATAGCCGCACGAAGGACTTGGCTGCACTGGCGCGCACCGCCGACATTCTCGTTGCCGCTGTCGGCAGACCCGAAATGGTCAGGGGCGACTGGGTCAAACCGGGCGCCACCGTCATCGACGTCGGCATCAACCGCATCGCGGCGCCAGAAAAGGGCGAAGGCAAGACCCGCCTCGTCGGTGACGTCGCCTATGCGGAAGCGGCGAAGACGGCCGGCGCCATCACGCCGGTGCCTGGTGGCGTCGGGCCGATGACCATTGCCATGCTGATGGCCAACACGCTAGCTTCCGCCTATCTCGCGGCCAGATTGAAACGGCCGTCTTTCTGAACCTGGAAAGCCTCAGCTTTGCCGAATCTCACTGTTCCCTCAGAGCGGCTGGTCACGAACGATCCCGTTCAAGGCGGCCGGCAGTTCGGGTTCCTGCTGGTCGACAAGTTTTCCATGTTCTCGCTGGCCGCCGCAATCGACACGTTCCGGTCGGCGAACCGGCTGCTCGGCCACGACTTCTATGGCTGGACGACGGTGTCGGCCGACGGCGATGCCGTCATGGCCTCCAACGGCCTGCCGCTCAAGATCGACTACGCTGTCGCCGATCTGCCGCCGGTCGATATCCTTTTCGTCTCGGTCGGGCTGACGACGGAGTTTCCCGGCAAGAGCAAGGTGCTGGCGGCGCTGCGCAGCTGGGGTCGGCGCGGCAACGCGCTCGGCGCACTGTCGGTCGGCTCTTATCTGCTCGCCGAGGCAGGCCAGCTCGAAGGCTATCGCTGCACCATCCACTGGGAAAACCGCGCCGGCTTCGTCGAGCGGTTTCCCGACATCAACTGCACCGGCAACGTCTTCGAGATCGACCGCAAACGCTACACCTGCGCCGGCGGTACCACCTCGATCGACCTGATGCTGGAGATCGTGCGCGGCGATTTCGGCTCGAGCCTCGCCAACGGCGTCGCCAACCAGTTCCAGCACGAGCGTATCCGCTCCGCCGGAGACCGCCAGCGCGTCGGTCCTGAGCGCGACCTGACCGGCAAATCGGAAAAGCTGCGCCGCATCGTCGAGCTGATGGCCGATCATCTCGACGAGCCGCTGTCGGCGGTGCAGCTCGCCAAGTCGGCCGGCCTGTCGGTGCGCCAGGTCGAGCGCCTGTTCCTGCGTCACCTTACGGTGACGCCCGGCCGCTATTACATGCGGCTCAGGCTCGAGCGGGCGCGCGAATTGCTGCGCCAGACCAACATGCCGATCCTCGACGTGGCGATCGCCACCGGCTTCACCTCACACTCCTATTTTGCCCAGAGCTATCGGCTGCAGTTCGGCCGGCCGCCTTCCGAAGAGCGTCGCACGACGTACTGAGTGGTTTGGCTCAAGGGTTGTGGCCAACCCTCCCACGCCCGGCGTCCGGGCTTGTGTCCTGACGCGGCGTCAAATAGCTTCGCCCCCCTGACTGGCAGAAACTGACTGGGGGGATTTTCATGGCGGGACTTGCACGGAGCATCGCTGCGGCGGCCCTCCTGTTGTGGATGACGACGCTCGGCCTTGCTGCCGACCGAGTCATCCTCATTCTCGATGCTTCCGGTTCGATGTGGGCGCAGATCGACGGCAAGCCGAAGCTCGAAATCGCCCGCGAATCGCTGCGAACGGTGTTGCAATCGGTCCCCGCCGATAGGGAAATCGGCTTCATGGCCTATGGCCATCGCGAGAAGGGCAGTTGCGAGGATATCGAGCTCATCGTGCCGCCGCAGGCCGGCTCGGCAGCTGCTGTTTCCACTGCCGCCGACAGCCTGAAATTCCTCGGCAAGACGCCGCTGACATCAGCCGTAAGCCAAGCGGCCGAGGCGCTGAAATACACCGAGTACAACGCCACCGTCATCCTGATCACCGACGGGCTCGAGACCTGCAATGGCGATCCGTGTGCGCTCGGCAAGGAACTGAAGGCTGCCGGCGTCGACTTCACCGTAGACGTCGTCGGCTTCGGTCTGAGCGCGGACGAGGGCAGGCAGGTTGCTTGCCTCGCCGACAACACCGGCGGCAGATACATCCAGGCGTCCGACGAGCAAGCGCTGCGGGACGCGCTGGTCGAAACCATCGCCGCCGCACCTGCACCCGAACCAGCCCCTGCGCCGCAGCCGGCTCCCGAGCCGGAAAAGCCGGAGTTCAACTTCATGCCGGCCGTGGTGCTCGCCGAGGGCGGCGATCCCGTCACCGACGGCAATTCCTGGGAGATCTACAAGGCAAAGTCCGACGGCACACGCGGCGACTACGTCACCACCGAATACGGAGCTTACAAAGGCAATTTGGAGCCGGGCGATTACATAGTCGTCGCGCGCCACGGCGAGGCCAGGATCGAACAGAAGATCACGGTCGAGGCGGGCCAGGTCTACAAGTCCGTCTTCACGCTCAATGCCGGCACGCTCATCCTTCATCCGCGGCCAAGCGAGGGCGCGGATGTGGCCGATGGTGCGGCTGTCGTGATCTCCTATCCGGGCGTCGATACGCCCGCGACCTATTATGGCGACACGAAGGTCATATTGCCGGCCGGCGATCAGAAAGTGACGGTCAGGATCGGGCAGGGCGAGGTCACCGAAATCATCCCGCTCACTGCCGGCAGGATCGTCGACAAGGATATCATCGTCGGCGTCGGTCATGTCGTTGCCAACGCCTACTACACTGCCGGCGGCGACAAGGCCGACGGTTCCGGCATTGGCTTCAAGGTGTTCAAGGCAAAAAAGAAGATCGACGGAACGAGGCAAGAGGTGGCTCATGCCTATGGTCCCGATAGCAAGTTCGATCTGCCGCCCGATGACTATGTGCTGACGGCGACGGTCGACCTTGCCGTCGTCGAGCAGCCGTTCAGCGTCAAGGCCGGTGAGCATCAGGATCTGAAGATCGCCATCGATGCCGGCGTGCTGGCGATCACCGCGCCAGGGGCTTCGAAGATCGAGATTTTCGATCCGAAGAAGGACATCAACGGCAACCGCAAATCGCTCGGCTACGCCTATGACGAGAAATATCAGGCGGCACTGCCGGCCGGCGACTACGCTGTGGTCTCCGAAAAGTTGGACAACAGCTCAAAGGAAAGCACGGTGACCATCACAGCCGGCGAGCGAGCCGAGCTGACGGTTCAGTAAGGACGCAGTTCGACGCCGGCAAAAGGGCGACCACGAGCCGCCCTTTTTCACTGCAGCGCAAATTCCGCCACGTTGTTTCCGAAGGCGCTGGCGCCGTGGTCGGCACGCCCAACCATTTGCCGGAACCCGGCGAAAAGCTCGCGGCCGAAGCCGAATTCATTGGCGACAAGATCGCTGTCCGCCGCTCGCCGCAGCGCGAAATCGCCTGCCGGCACCAAAACTTCCAGCGTTCCGGCGTCGGCGTCGAGCCTGATGATGTCGCCGTCATGGATCCTGGCGATCGGCCCGTCCTCGACCGCCTCCGGCGTCACATGGATCGCCGCCGGCACTTTGCCGCTCGCGCCCGACATGCGCCCGTCGGTGACCAGCGCCACATGCTGGCCGCGATCCTGCAGCACGCCGAGCACGGTGGTCAGCTTGTGCAGCTCCGGCATGCCGTTGGCTTTCGGCCCCTGGAAACGGATGACGGCGATAAAATCGCCGGTCAATGTGCCGGCCTTGAACGCCTCGTTGAGCCCTTGCTGGCTGTCGAAAACCTTGGCCGGCGCCTCGATAATGCGCCGCTCCGGTTTCACCGCCGAGGTCTTGATGACGGCGTGGCCGAGATTGCCGGAAAGCATTTTTAGCCCGCCGGTCGGCTGGAACGCCTTCTTGAACGGCGCCAGCACCTTCTCGTCGCCGCTTTCGCGGGGCGAGGCCTCGCGCACGACGCCGCCGTCGGCGCCGAGCTTGGCCTCGACTGCATAAGGCCGCAGCCCTTCGCCCCAGACCGTCTGGACGTCCTGGTGCAGGATGCCCTCGTCGAGCAGTTCGCGGATCAGGAAGCCGAGACCGCCGGCCGCATGGAAATGGTTCACGTCGGCAAGGCCGTTCGGATAGACCCGCGCCAGCAACGGCACGGCTTCCGAAAGGTCCGAAATATCCTGCCAGCTAATGGCGATGCCGGCGGCGGCGGCCATGGCGATCAGGTGGATGGTGTGATTGGTCGATCCGCCGGTGGCGTGCAGGCCGACGATGCCGTTGACGATCGAGCGTTCGTCGATCATTCGGCCGACCGGCGTGTAGGCGTTGCCGAGCGCGGTGATCGCCAGCGCCCTCTTCGTCGCCTCCCGGGTCAGCGCGTCGCGCAACGGCGTGCCGGGGTTGACGAAGGAGGCACCCGGCGTGTGCAGGCCCATGATCTCCATCAGCATCTGGTTGGAGTTCGCCGTGCCGTAGAAGGTGCAGGTCCCCGGTCCGTGATAGGATTTGGATTCGGCCTCGAGCAGCTCGGCCCGTCCTGCCTTGCCTTCGGCATAGAGCTGGCGGACCTTGGCTTTCTCGTCATTGGGCAGGCCCGTCGTCATCGGCCCGGCCGGGATGAACACCGCCGGCAGATGGCCAAAGGTCAGCGCTGCGATCACCAGCCCCGGCACGATCTTGTCGCAGACACCGAGATAGACGGCCGCGTCGAACATGTTGTGTGACAGGCCGATCGCCGCGGCCATGGCGATCACGTCGCGCGAGAACAGCGACAGCTCCATGCCGGGCTGGCCTTGCGTGACGCCGTCGCACATTGCCGGCACGCCGCCGGCGACCTGGGCAATGCCGCCGGCCTCGCGCGCCGCGTCCTTGATCAGCGCCGGAAATGTCTCGAAAGGCTGATGCGCCGACAGCATGTCGTTATAGGAGGTGATGATGCCGAGGTTCGGCACCCGGTCGCCGCCAAGTGCCAGCTTTTCCGAAGGGCTGCAGACGGCAAAGCCATGGGCGAGGTTGCCGCAGGAAAGCACGGCCCGGTTGGCGGTGCGGCCCGAGGCCTCGGCGACGCGGCCGAGATATGCCTCGCGCCCCGGTCTGGAGCGTTGGCGGATGCGCTCGGTGATGGCTTCGATGTCGCGTCTCGCGGTCATGGCGTCGGTCCTTTCAGGCGAGGTCCCGCAAACACGGTCCGGCTATCCGCCGGGACCCCTCGGCAAGTTGAATCAGGGTGCCCAGAAAACCTGTACGGGTCTCTCGGCTGCGTCGAGCACGGCACGAATGGGTTTTCCCGTTTCCGATGCCATTGCGCTTTCGAAAGCCTTGCGCTTGTCTTCACCTTCGATGTGCAGTGCGAGGAAGCCGGCCCTGACGATCCGCGCCAGCGACAGCGTCAGGCGCGGCTCGCCGGCGCTTGCTGCGTGAACCGGGAGCACAACCTTTTCCGAGAACGGATCGAGCAGTTTTTCCAGATTGTCGGCATCCGGAAAAAATGATGCGGTATGGCCATCGGCTCCCATGCCAAGCACGACCACATCGAGCGGCCAGGGCAGCGACCGCAACATCCTGCTATCGGCCTCAGACATATCCTCAATGCTTTCCGCCTCCTGGTAGAGCGGCACGAAACGTGCCGCCGCTGCCGCGTTCTGCATAAGATTGGCGGCGACCAGCCCGGCGTTGGAGCGCGGAGAAGAGGCCGGCACGCAACGCTCGTCGACCAGCGTCACCGTGACCTTGTTCCACGCGATCGGGATACTCGAAAGCGATGCGAAAAATTTCGCCGGCGTCGTGCCCCCGGAAACCGCGAGCAATGCCGTGCCGCGCTCAGCGATTGCCTTGGTCAGGCGGCCTGCGACGTGGCCGGCAAGTGCTGCCGCCAGGTCCTGGCGTTCGGCAAACGCGTGCCAGCTATAGGCGGCGCTGTTCAATTGCTCTCGTGCCATGTCCGCCCGTCGCGTTCGATAAGCGCAATCGAAGCCGAGGGGCCCCATGTGCCGGCCGTATAGCCCTGCGCCTCTTGCCTGGCGCTTTCCCATGCGTCCTGGATCGGGTCGATCCACTTCCACGCTGCCTCGACCTCGTCGCGACGCATGAACAGCGTCTGATTGCCACGGATGACATCCATGATCAGCCGCTCATAGGCGTCGGGCGCACGGCCGTCGAAGGATTGCGCGAAGCTCATGTCGAGCGGGATCTGGCGCAGCCGCATGCCGCCAGGCCCCGGATCCTTGATCATGATGAACTGCTTGACGCCTTCGTCGGGCTGCAGCCTGATGACCAGCTGGTTTGCCGAGATCGGCCCGGCGCTGTCGCCGAAGATCGAATGCGGGATCGGCTTGAATTCGATGACGATCTCCGAAACGCGTGTCGCCAGCCGTTTGCCCGTCCTGAGGTAGAACGGCACGCCCGCCCAGCGCCAGTTGCCGATTTCGGCCTTGAGCGCAACGAAGGTCTCGGTGTTGCTGTTCTTGCCGAACTCCTCGACATAACCTTTCACCGGCCCGCCGGCCGAGGCCCCGGCACGGTACTGGCCGCGTACCGTGTGCTTGGGCGCTTCGTTGCCGCTGATGCGTTTCAGCCCGCGCAACACCTTCAGCTTTTCGTCGCGCACGGCATCGGCGTCCATCGACGACGGCGCCTCCATGGCGACGAGGCAGAGAAGCTGCAGCATGTGGTTCTGCACCATGTCGCGCAGCGCACCGGCCTTGTCGTAGTAGGTGACGCGGTCTTCGAGGCCGACGGTCTCGGCCACGGTGATCTGCACATGGTCGACATTGGCGGAATTCCACAGCGGCTCGTAGAGCGCGTTGGCAAAGCGCAGCGCCATCAGGTTCTGCACCGTCTCCTTGCCGAGATAGTGATCGATGCGGAAAATCTGGCTTTCATGGAAATCGTCGCCGACCAGATCGTTGAGCTCGCGCGCCGAGGCGAGATCGCGCCCGATCGGCTTCTCCAGCACGATGCGCGAGTTCGGCGTGATCAGCCCGTTCTCTTTCAGCTTGTGCGAGATCTCGCCGAACAGCGCCGGCGCCACCGCCAGGTAAAAGGCGCGGATGCATTCGCTATCGCCGATCGCCTTCTTCAATTTGTCGAAGCCCGCGCCGGTGGTCGCGTCGGCCGAGACATAGGAAAGCCGGCCAAGAAACGTCTTCAGTTCCGTGGCGTCGATATCGGCCGGCTTCACATGGTCGGAAATCGCTTGCCTGGCGAAAGCCTGGAATTCCTCGTCGGTCATTTTCGAGCGCGAGGTGCCGATGATGCGCGTCGGTTCGGAAAACTGATGGCCGCGCTGGCGGTGATACAGCGACGGCAAAAGCTTGCGTTCCGACAGATCGCCGGTGCCGCCGAAAATGATGAAGTCGAAAGGGTCGACGGGAATGATCTGGCTAGTCATGGTCTGTCCGCTTTGACGCCGGTCGCTGTGACGCGGTCGATATAATCTAATCGATTTAGATTTTCCAGTGCCATGGCGTCACACCCCAAGGCCAATCGGGTTTTTCCGATTGGTCCTGAGGTGTGCCCTTGACACTGGCGCAACCCGGCGGCTTGTCGGCAACGTGTTCCGGGAGGCCTTCGCAGTTGCAGCATAGAGCGGGATCGAGGCGAAAGCCAAAGGAGAAATCGAGGGTATATTGATCTTTCGGCGGCCATTGCCGGCGGCTGCCCGAGCGATCGTCTTCAATCATGAGTGAGAAAGCCATGCGCCTGGAAAACAAAGTTGCCATCATTACCGGTGCCGCGTCAGGCTTCGGCGAGGGTATCGCCAAGCGCTTTGCCGTGGAGGGCGCCAAGGTCGTTGTCGCCGACCTCAACGCCAGGGGCGCCGAACGCGTCGCCAACGAGATCGGCCGGGCGGCGATCTGGACCCAGACGGACGTCTCGACGCGTTCCGAGTTCGACGAGATGGTCGATGCCGCAAAGAGTGCCTTCGGCCGCATCGATATCATGGTCAACAATGCCGGCTACACCCATCGCAACGGCGATATGCTCGAGGTCGACGAGACGACCTTCGATCTGATCACGGCCGTCAACATGAAGGCGATCTATCACGCCGCTCTGGCGGTCGTGCCGGTCATGGATAGGCAAGGCGGCGGCGTTATCCTGACCACGGCCTCGACCGCCGGCATCAGGCCGCGGCCTGGCCTCACCTGGTACAATGCGTCGAAGGGCTGGGCGATCACCGCGACCAAATCCATGGCGGTGGAACTCGCGCCGAAGAACATCCGCGTCAACTGCCTGTGTCCGGTCGCCGGCGAGACCGGCATGCTGGAAAAATTCATGGGCGCCGACACACCCGAAATCCGTGAGAAATTCCGCGCGTCTATCCCGCTTGGCCGGCTTTCGACGCCGCTCGACATAGCCAACGCGGCGCTCTGGCTGGCTTCGGACGAGGCGGCTTTCATCACTGGCGTGGCGCTGGAAGTCGACGGTGGACGGTGCATCTGAGCCGTCCGGCGCTGTCGGGTTCAAGTTTAACTTGATCGCTCTTCGCACCCGGCGGCTGATTGCGTCAGCCAAATGAGCCGTGGGCAACGTCAAAGAATGGGCTGACCGGCCCCTAAAGCGCGTCGCCTTTGAATGGACTCATGCGACGCGTTTTAGGTTCTTGTTTTTATGCATGTCGTTGTCGCAAAATCGCTGCAGCACCTTCAAGCCCGAGGGCATGCTTTTGCGCGACATGCATTACGCGCCGGTCTTGACGAAGCTCTTGTAGATCCAGCCGCGTTTGCCGTTGTAGACGATCTGGCACCATTTCTTGCAGCCCATCACCTGAACCGAGGTCTTGGCGGGAATGGTGACGATGGCGGGCGCACTGTTCTTCGGACCGGTGCGCATGGTGACGCCCCTGAGGATGCGTCCGGTATCTGCCGCGCTCGGCTGCTTGGCCTCGACTTTGGCCTGGGTGGCATCCTTCTGTGTCGCCGCCGGCTCTTCCGGCTTCGGGGAGGGAATGGCGGCGGTTGGCGCACCGTCCGTCGCCGTCTTGTTGGGAGCGGCGACTTTGGCAAGCAATGCTGCCACTTTGGTTTTCGCTGCCGGATCGGCGAGTGCCGACGCAGCGGACGGTTTGTCTGCCGTTTTTTCAGCCTGGCCTGCCATCTGGCCGGGTGTGGTCTTCGGTCCCGATCCTGTCCAGCGAGGATCATTGGGCGCCAGCGCCGCTATCTCG
Source organism: Mesorhizobium sp. WSM4849 (assembly GCF_055811385.1). Taxonomy (NCBI): domain Bacteria; kingdom Pseudomonadati; phylum Pseudomonadota; class Alphaproteobacteria; order Hyphomicrobiales; family Phyllobacteriaceae; genus Mesorhizobium; species Mesorhizobium sp. WSM4849. The sequence continues at coordinate 1,894 of NZ_JBVVPW010000012.1, read as the reverse complement.
GCCTTCGCTGCAACCATCGCCGGAGAAACCGCATCGGTCTTGCCCGTGCCCTGCTGCACCGCGGCGACCTTCGAGGCCGCAGCCGGCACGATCCTTGATGTTTTTACCGGAATGCTTGAAACGATCTGCTCGGGACTCGCAACCGCTTGTCTCTCGGTGGCCGGCAATGCCAGCCATAGCGCCACCGCGGCGACGCCAAGCAGCGCTGCTGTGCCAAACGCGGCGATAACCAGATGCAGGTTCGACCGGATTTGCCGCCAGAACCTGGGCTGCATGTCGTAGCCAAACTGCATCGCAAAGCGCCGCCGTTTCGGCGCGCCGAAACTCAAGGGCTCACTCACTCTTGCAACCTCCATTTGCGGGCCGACGTTCTTACGACCTGTGCCGGGAAAACCGGCACTTGGTCGGCATCGGTCCCAAACCAACGCGGGCAGGCCCGCAAAATCCCCGTTCAACTGCCCTGAGCGCGCATCCTTTGCCGGCGATTGTGTCATCACTGCGCCCTTACCGGGCGGATTCTGCACCTTTGCGAGAGATTCTGCAACTTGCAAGGGATTTTGCAACCTATGGTTAGATACGGTCTCTCAATGCATACCAGTTGAGCGCAAGAAACAGCAGAGGCGCGCGGAAGCGCCGGCCACCGGGAAAGGCCGGGATTTTCAGGTCCTCGATCAGCCTCAGCCGGTCGCGGTTGCCGGCAACGGTTTCGGCATAGAGCTTGCCGAAAAAGTTCGACAGCATGACGCCGTGGCCGGAATAGCCGCCGACCGAGATCACATTGGGCATCACCTCGCGCACGAACGGTTTTCTCGGCATCGTGATGCCGACATAGCCGCCCCAGCCATGGGTGATCTCGACGTCCTTCAGCGCTGGGTAAAGCTCGGCGATCTGCCGGCGGATGTGGACATGGATGTCTTTCGGATCGTTGACGGCATAGATCTCGCGCCCGCCGAACAGCAGCCGCCCATCCGTCGATTTGCGGAAGTAGCGCACGACGAAGCGGGAATCATCGACCGCCTCACCGCCCGGCAGCACGTTTGTGTCAGCCCCCAGTGGCACCGTCGCGCCGATGAAGGAGCCGATCGGCATGATATGCGCGGCACTGATCGGCTCGAGCGTGCCGCCATGGGCGTTGACGCCGATCAGACATTTCTCGGCTGATATCGTGCCCTTCGGCGTCGTAACCCTGACCCTGCCGCCAACGGACGCGATGCCGGTCGCCGGCGTCTGCTCGAACAGCTGCGCGCCAGCCTGCGCCGCCACCTTTGCCGTGCCGATCACCAGTTTCAGCGGATGGATGTGCCCGGTGCCGGTGTCGCGGGTGCCGCCGAAGTAGCGCGTCGAGCCCAACCGCTCCGCCGTCTCCTTGGCGTCCATGAAGGTGATATGCGGATAGCCGAAGCGGTTCGCCATGATCTCGGCATGCGCCTTGTAATCCTCGACATAGCGCTGCTTGTGCGCCACCGACATCTGGCCGGGCATGTAGTCGATCTCGATCTTGTTGGCAGCGGCGAACTCGAGGAGATGCGCCTTGGCCTCTTCGGCGAGGTCGAACAGCGCCTTGGCACGGGAAAAGCCGTAGTCGGCCTCCAGTTCCTCGGCCCAGGCGCGCTGGCCGGTGCCGAGCTGGCCGCCATTGCGGCCCGATGCGCCGTCGCCGAAACGATGCGCTTCGATCAGCGCGACATTGCAGCCGGCCTTGGCGAGGTGCGCCGCCGCCGACAGGCCGGTAAAGCCGCCGCCGACGATCACGATGTCGCATGTCCGGTCGCCGTCGAGCGCCGGGTATTCGGGCCGCGGCCCGGCCGTGTCCTCATACCAGGAACGGCCGGGGGAGATTGGGGATTGGTAGGGCATGATGCTCAAGTAGGGGAGTAGGGGAGTAGGGGAGTAG